>JBKQLO010000105.1:0-71787 GCA_052147055.1 Terriglobales bacterium | reverse complement strand
GGTGGGCTTTTTCCCAGACCTGCAGGCTTCTGAAGTCTTTCATGTAACAGACCCCTTAATTAAGGATTAATGTCGGCGCCTTTGCAGCCCGCTGTCTGTGACTTCTGAACAGGAGGTTGGTTCAGGTTTAGGATGGAGGTGCAGGATGGCGATTAAATTGGAGGATCTTGTGCGACGTGTACTTTTGGTCTTCTTATTGATGCTGTGTGTCCCGTCAGTTTTTGCTCAAAGCAAGCGTCCTTTTACGTTTGAGGACATGATGGCGCTTAAGCGGGTGGGGGAGCCGGTGGTTTCGCCGGATGGGAAGTGGGTGGTGTTTAGCGTGGTGGATGTTTCGCTGGAGGCTAACACCAAGATTCCGCATATTTGGATTGTGCCTATGGCTGGCGGGACAGAGCGGGCGATTATTGCCGATCAGGATGGGGACCGGCCGCGCTGGGCGCCGGATGGGAAGCGATTTGCGTTTATTTCGACCAAGGAAGAAGGGTCGCAGGTTTGGAGCGCAGATTTTGACACTTCCAGCGGGACGGTGACTGCGACGCACAAACTGACCTGGATCGCCACTGGGGCGAGCGGAGAACTTTGGTCGCCGGATGGAAAGAACATTCTTTTTGTCTCGGATGTATATCCGGAATGCGACGGCGCGCCCGAGGCGGAGGCCGCCTGCAATGCGAAGAAGCTGAAAGACGTCGAACATTCGAAAGTTAAGGCGCAGGTTTTCGATCACTTGCTCTATCGCCATTGGAATGCCTACAAGGGCGGGACGCGGAGCCATATTTTTGTGATTCCGGCGGATTATTACACGGGGCTGGAATTCGCGTCTTCTGAACGCGTGTTTGCCGGGGCAGTGTACAAGGACCTCACGCCGGGGGATTATGATGCGCCGGTGTTCTCGCTGGGTGGACAGGATGATTATGCGTTTTCGCCGGATGGGCGGGAGATTTGTTACACGTCGAATCATGATAAGAATCCGGCGGCTTCGACGAATAATGATTTGTGGATTGTGTCGGTGAATGGCGGGGCGGCGAAGAATATTACCGCGGACAATCCGGCGAGCGACTCGACGCCGCTTTATTCGCCGGATGGGAAGTATATTGCTTATCGGGCGCAGAAGCGGCCGGGGGATGAGAGTGATCGTTTTCGGCTGATGCTGTATGACAGAAAGACGGGAGAGAAGAAGGGTCTGACGGAGGAATTCGACCGGTGGGTAGGGACGTTTGCCTGGGTGCCAGACTCGAAGGAAATTTATTTCGCGTCGGATGACAAGGGTCGGGGTTTCGTCGGGCGGATCTTAGCAGATGGATCCGGGCTGACTCGAGTCCGGCCCTGTCAGTGTGTGTCCACTGCGGGATTCTACGACGACTTTCAATTCTCGGCAGATGGAACAACTTTGCTGGCTACGCACAATACACTGCAATCGCCGACTGAACTAGTCGCGCTAGACGTGAAAGCTAGGCCCAACATGCCGACGGTGTGCGTCTGCTCGGGCCCTGCAATTCTGACACGCCTCTCAGAAGAAGAGAATGAGTTCGACAGCAAGCATGGGGTCCATAGTCTCGACGCTTCGGCCGGCTGGCGCCAACTCACCCACTTCAACGATGCTCTCCTCTCTCAAATCGCAATGGCTCCGCTCGAACCGTTCTGGTTCGTAGGCGCTCATGATGACAAAGTCGAGGGTTTTCTGGTCAAGCCGCCGAACTTTGATCCCAGCAAGAAGTATCCGGTGAAGTTTTTGATTCATGGTGGGCCGGAGGGGGCTTGGGGAGATGACTGGAGCTATCGTTGGAATCCGGAGCTGTTTGCGGCCAACGGATACGTGGTCATCATGATTAACTTTCATGGGTCGACTGGTTATGGGCAGAAGTTTATTGATGCCATCAATGGCGACTGGGGCGGGGCGCCGTTTGAGGATCTGATGAAGGGCCTGGACTACGCCGAGCAGCATTATTCGTTCATCGATAAGGACCGGGAGTGTGCGCTGGGGGCCAGTTACGGTGGTTATGCCATCAACTGGATTCTGGGGCATACGGATCGTTTTAAGTGCCTGGTGTCGCATGATGGCATGTTCAATGCTGAGTCGGCGTGGGGATCGACTGAGGAGATATGGTTCAACAACTGGGAGTTCAAGGGCACTCCGTACGACAATCGCGAGATGTACCAGAAGTGGTCGCCGCATCAGTATGCGAAGAATTTCAAGACGCCGACGCTGGTGGTGCATGGGCAACTGGATTACCGGCTGGATGTGTCGGAGGGATTTCAGCTTTTTACTACCTTGCAAATGTTGGGAGTGCCGTCGAAGATGCTTTACTTTCCGGATGAAGGGCATTGGGTGTTGAAGCCGCAGAATTCCGAGCTTTGGTATAAGACGGTGAATGATTGGGTGGATCGGTGGGTGAAGTAGCATTCAGCACTCAGCACTCAGCATTCAGCAATTAGCACTTGGCAATTAGCACTTGGCAGTTAGCACTCAGCATTCAGTTAACGTGCGAGACGGTCTACTTCTACCTTCTTTCTAGCGAGTGATGCCAGCATGCGTTTTACCTCTACCACGCTCCTGAAGTCCTTCATTTCACGTAACTCCTATAAATCCGGGCTGATTGCTGAATGCTGATTGCTGAATGCTGACGGCTTTGCCGTTGTGCTGTCAGTGACATGTGAACCCTGGTCGGATTTACTCGCAAGTGCATGACCCTCAATACTTTAAGCCTGAACGTTCAATGACTTCGGTAACTTTCATGGGGGGATTTTGGGGTGTAGTCTCGGCGTGATGTCGAACACAGGTTCAGGGCCGGAGAACGAGAGCGCGGACGCGGTGGCCGGGAAAGAAACAGTTCCGGTGCGCGAGGCTGCGGCGGCGGAAACGCCGGTGAAAAAAGGCGGACGCTTTTCGGAAATGCAAAGCGCGCCGCGTTTTCCCATCAAGCTGCCGATTTCGGTGAAATCGAAATCCGGAGAGTCGCGTCAGGCGGAAACCCAGAACATCTCAGCCAACGGAGTTTTGTTTCAGGTGGTGGACGCGGAGATGCCAGTGGGATCGACGGTGGATTTTACGATTTCGCTGCCGGCGGAAATTGTGGGCGCGGAAGCCGATGTGCGGCTGGATTGCAAGGGCCGCGTGGTGCGGAACTTTGAGGAATCAGGACGGCACGGAGTGGGCGTGGTGATTGATGAGTATCGTTTCGATCGTCACTGAACGGCGAGGGAAATAAATGGCAAGCAGTCCCATGCAGGCGCTGGAAAACGGTGGACAGCCGCTGGAGGGTGAGGGCGGCCAGTTCATCCGGGTGATCGTTGCGGACACGCAGGCGATCTTTCGCGCCGGGCTGCGCAAGATTTTTGCGGTGGAAGACGATGTGAGGGTGGTGGGACAGGCGGAGACGTTGTCGCAGACTTTCTCTGCGGCCAAGAAATTTTCTGCTGACTTGATGCTGTTTGAAGCGGCGCTGGCGCCGAACCCGGCGGAAGCGGTTTCGGATTTGTTGCGGCAGAATCCGGGATTGCGGCTGGTGGTGGTCACACCGGAGCCGAATGAGGAACTGACGCTGGAGTTGTTGCGGCGCGGGGCTTGCGGCATCGTTTCGCGGGAAGTGGAGCCGGAGTCAATGGTGGAGTGCCTGCGGAAAGTTTCAAAGGGCGAAGCGTGGCTCGACCGCCGCGGGATTCAGTGGGTGCTGGAGGCGTATCGTAACCAAGGCACGCGCGCGGGATCGCCAAAGACCAAGGTACAACTCACGCCCAAAGAGACGCTGATTGTTTCCTGCGTGACGCAGGGAATGAAGAACAAGGAAATTGCGGTACGGGTGGGCACCACCGAGCAGGTAGTGAAGAACTATCTGCGCAAAGTTTATGACAAGCTAGGGGTGGCGGACCGCCTGGAACTCGCACTCTATTGTTTGAATAATCGGGTGATTGATGGAGCGGTGAAGCCGGCCGTGCCCGCGCCGACCGCTAGTCCTACCAACGGCCAAGCGGCCGAAAGTGAAATTCCTGCCACAGAAACCCCGGAAGTTTCGTAAGACACTCCAACTATCGCTGTTTAGGCAAGCAGTGTTATAGTTCCAGCATTCAGCCTTCAGCACTCAGCATTCAGCCCTTTCAACTCCGTGCAATGGTGGGAGCCAAGGGCCGAAAGCTGATGACTGAGTGCTGAAAGCTATCTTACGAGGCGAATCATGAAAGGTGATCCCAAAGTTGTTGCGGTATTGAATCAGGTGCTGAAAGCGGAGTTGACGGCGATCAATCAATATTTCTTGCATGCGGAGATGTGCGAGAACTGGGGCTACGAAAAGCTGGCCAAGCACACTCGCAAGGAGTCGATCGAGGAGATGCAACATGCGGAGAAGCTGATCGAGCACATTCTATTCCGCGACGGCACGCCCAACATGAGCGACTATTTCAAGATCAACGTTGGACAGAATGTGAAGGAGCAGCTGAAGAACGACCTACAGGTGGAGTATGACGCGGTGAAGCGCCTGAACGAGGGGGTTGAGACCTGCGTGAAGGCGGGCGACAACGGGTCGCGCGAGCTGCTGGAAGGCATCCTGACGGACGAAGAGGAACACATCGACTGGCTGGAAGGGCAACTGCACGCGATCGAGGAAATGGGGATCGAGAATTACCTGGCGCAGCAGATGCATGAAGAGAAGAGTTCGTAGCGGCTTTTGGCTTCTGGCGCAGGGTTGCGGTTGCGACATCGGCGGGTGGGCCGTAGAATCGACGAAGCGGCGTTTTGGCCGTGATTGGAAATATCTTCGCGGTAACTTCCCAAGTCTGTTTCCTGCGGTTACGAGTTTGCGGGGAGAGATGGCCGAGTGGCTGAAGGCGCACGCTTGGAAAGCGTGTTTACTCGAAAGGGTAACGTGGGTTCGAATCCCACTCTCTCCGCCAGTATTTCTAATTCCTTGATTTTCCGTGCGAGCAGAATATGGAAGCCCGCTCCCAAAGGAGCGGGCTTTTTTGTTTGGAACGGCATCTTGCAACGGCAAGCTTTTCGCGGAGCGATTTGATTCTCAAATGACTCGTCGAAGGTGTCAAGGAAGGTGTTTTCTCCGGCAGAGTCGCTAGCGCCCGCACCTGAGGAGTTTGGGAACGGCAGCAAAGCTCATCAAAGCCCACGCTGCTACGGCAGGCCGATGTGGCTCTTGAGGTCAAGGTAACGGGGGTCGGAGCGGAGTGGGTCCAGTTCGGGGGAGGAGAGCAGCGAGAGCACATCCAGATCGTGATTGCGGTACGCCTCTGCGAGCGAGCTAAAGGCCTTTTCTTTTTCACCCAGGGCGGCATAGTCAAGCGCACGATCATAGGCTGGATGCGGATATTGGCGGAAGAGAATGATGGATTGGGCGAAGAATCCGCGCGCACCGGCCTGGTGGTAGGCACGATCCACCGCATTCACAGCGCTGGGATCCAACTGGCTGGAGTTGAGCTTGGCAGCTGCGCGCAGTTCTTCCAGCGCCCGATCGCATTCTCCGAGGCGGCGGTAGGCGAGAGCCGCGCCGACGTGGGTCCAGATCCAGTCGGACCCGGTTTCCGCCCTGCGATACTCTTCGAGGGCTTGAGAATACTGGCGGTCGTCCTGGAGGATTTGCCCGGCGACGTGGTGCAACACCGGGGCGAAAGGATCGAGCGCTTCCGCTTGACGGATTTGGGCGAGGGCTTCGTGGTGCCGCGCCAGCACGGTAAGCATTTCTGCATACCACTGGTGGGCGGTGGCGAAGTTGGGATTCAATTGCAAGGCGCGGCGAAATTCGGCTTCGGCTCCGGCAAAATCCCAGTCCTTGAAAAAGCGGATGTAGGCGGCAGAGCAGTGGGCCTCGGCGAGGGAATCGTCGAGCGCGATGGCATGCGAGGCTGCCTCGCGCGCCTTCTGACTTGCTTCGTCGGGTGGCAGATTGACCGCAAACAGCGCATCGAGCACGTAAGTGTCGGCGAGGCCGGCATAGGCAAATGCATTGTTGGCATCTCGGCTGACGGCATCCCGGAAATAGCCTTCGGCTTTGGCGAGCGCGTCGGGCGTGCGCTTGTTCCAGTAGTAGCGTCCGAGGAGATAGAACTGGTACGACGCGGGGTCGATCGGGTGGCGTCCAGAGAAGTATTGTTTCTCCAGCGGTGTGAGCTGCACTCCCACCTGGTGCGCGATGGCTTCGGTCAGTTCATCTTGCATGGAGGATGCGCCGCCGAGGTTTCTGCGCAGCACATCGGCCCAGAGGTGACGGTCGTTGCGGGCGTCTATGAGCTGGATATTGACGGAGACGATGTCTCCTTCTTTTCTGACTGAACCTTCTACGACGGCGTCCACATCGAGCTCAGTGGCAATCGCGGGCAGCGACTTGCTTGTGTTCCGGTAGCGCTGGGCTGAGGTTCGCGAGACCACGCGCAGGGAAGAAATGCGCGCCAGGTCGGTGGTCAGCTCATCGGTCACGCCTTCGGCCAGATAGTCCTGGCTGGGATCGCCAGAAATGTTGGTTAGAGGCAGGACGGCGAGCGAATGGACAGAGCCGGCACGGAACGCCCGAGCGTTCCAGCGCACAGCGAGCAGAGTCGAGGCCACTACCGCGACCACAGCGAGCGCGGCGACGGCGATGACCCAACGCCTAGCCATGGTCCAAGGTTGCGGTGTGGGTAGCGCCCGTGACGAGTCTCCTGGGTTGTCGACGGCAGTCGCAGGCGCGGCTCCGTCCGAGTCGGAATCCAAAGAGAGTTCGGTGTTCGAGATCGGCCCGATCCAGCGGTAGCCGTGGCGTTCGATAGTCTCAATGAAGACGGGGTTGTCGGCGGAATCGCCCAAGGCGTCTCGCAGGCGCTTGATGGCGCTGCTGATGCTGCGGTCGAAATCGACAAAGACGTCGCCCGGCCAAAGCGCCTGGCGTAACTCTTCGCGGGTGACGAGGTCGTTGGGGTGGCTTAGCAGAACAGCCAGGGTGCGAAACGGCAGTTCCTGGATCCGCACCTTGACGCCGCTCCGGCGCAGTTCGCCGGCACGAAGGTCGGCCTCAAACACGCCAAAGCGAACAACCACCGGAGACGCGTATGTAGAGCGCATAGGACCACGCGCTTGCGGGGGAGAACACTAAGTTTACCACCTGGACGACCTCTTCCGAGCGAGTACTTTCCGGCCGTCTTCGAAGGCCGCTCTCAGGCAAGAAGTTTAGCTAACTATTTGTCCCTGAATCGGTTATTTCGTTGTGCGCACGTCGCACACGCGTTATCTCCAGACCATTGACCGCCGCACGTCTTTGGGGCAAAGTCGGCCCGGACACCGACACCGTGATCCTTCTAAGCAAGACCGTAAGCATTCTGAATCCCAGGAGACATTCATATGAACTCAATCTATCGGCAAGGTAAGCATTCGGGCATGGCCGCAATCGCGCTCACCATGCTCGCCGCGGTAGTGATATTGACCGGGATTGCCATCCCGGCGCAGGCGCAAACCTACACAGTGCTGTACAACTTCGGAGTTGTGGATTCCTCGCAAAATGGTCCTAACGGCCAACTGGCACTTGGCCGGGACGGCAATTTGTACGGCACCATCAACTCGATTATCTCTGGGATCTACCAGATCACGCCGGAAGGCACGGAGACGATGCTTTGGTGGGCCCCGACCTACCCGAATGGAAGCGTGTGCTACGCCGGCCTGACGTTGGGCGCTGACGGACTTCTCTACGGCACCTGTGAGATGTGGAACAGCTTCTCCGGTAACGGCGGTATTGTTTTCAAGTACGATCCCAGCCAGGGGCAGAATGGATTCACCATTTTGTATTCCTTTCCATACTGTGGGACCACGTGGCTCCCCAGTCCTTTGACGTTAGGCACGGACGGAAATCTCTACGGCACAACGTATGGTTCCGGGTACTGTGACACGGGCTATGGAACGCTCTTTCGGATCACGCCCGCCGGCAAGTTCACTACACTCCACACCTTCCTGGGGCAGCCGGGAAATGATGCGGGCGAGCCGACCGGGACTCTCACGCTGGGCCCCAATGGCAACTTCTTTGGCACAAGCGCGGTCGGCGGTAACAGCGGCGGCACGGTTTACGAGATCACGCCCAAGGGCAAAGTTACCTTGCTCTACAGCTTTTCCAATACTGGCCCTATGAACCCAATCGCGGGTGTGATCCAGGGAGCCGACGGGAGAGGCTACGGTACGACGTACGAGGGTGGCACCTATGGCGAGGGAGCGATCTTCCAGTTGTCAGGCATCGGCAAGATCAAGTACCTCCACTACTTCAATCAATCCGTAGATCAAGCGGAGTTTCCCAACTTTCCCCTGACGCTGGGCACGGATGGCAGCCTGTACGGGCCATCTCTGAGCTTCTACATGGGCGGCTACGGCCCTGAGAGCTTGTTCAAGATCACGACCAAAGGGGTTTACACGGATCTGTACAATCTACAGCCAGCGACGTGCCCGGATGGGACGGCGGACGGATGCATGTTAAGTTCGCCGCTGCTGTTGCATCCCAACGGAACGTTCTACGGCACGACGGCGCAAGGGGGCACGGAAGGACGCGGTGTGTTCTACGGCCTGAGCACCGGCTTCCACCCGTATATCGTTCTGCAGCTTCCGTGCGGCAAGATCGGGACGGCCATGGGCATCTTCGGCGTCGGGCTCACGGGAACGACTGCGGTTTCGTTCAACGGACTCGCGGCGAACTTTACGGTGCAATCGGACACGTATCTGACAGCTACGATCCCAACGGGCGCAAGCAGTGGATATGTGACGGTCTCAACCGCCTCAGGCACGCTGAAGAGCGCCATAAAACTTACAGTCGCTAAGTGAAAAAGAGCTGTAGGATAGAACGCCGCAGCCGGTCTCCTGGCTGATGGTTGCCGTCGGAGCGCGAATCGAGAGGTTCGCGCTCCGGGTTTATGGTGCGCCATGGCGGCAGGAATTTCCGGCAACACTCTCGCTGGAGAAGCGTCGACAGGATAGCGTACGAGTGCCGGCAAACCTTACATTATCCGCTGGCAAGTGGGGTCATATAGATTTGATTTCTGCGAATGAGACGAAATGACGCGTGCATGTAGAATCGGTAACTACCGCAAAATGGAAGGTACATAATGCTGCTGTCCCGGTCAAAGATCGCCGAACGCAGTGGTTGGGTTCGCACGGTGGCGAAATCGCTCTTTCACTTCAGCCTAGCCTGCTTGTGCCTGCAAGGCATATGGGGCCCGGCAATTGCACAAGGCAGGAACCCGCCTTTTTCGGGCGTTCACATTTCGTCGCCATCGACCCCGTCCGTGGCCGCTCGTCTGGCCACTCAAAACGCTGTGTTCAAGGAACAATTCGAAGATGACATGAGAGCTTCGCCGGAAAGCGAGACGGCCAGGGGAGATTACCGGGACAACGCAATGCTGGATGACTACTCTCTGGCAGCCAGCGTGAAGCAAAACGCCGTCGATCGCGGGTACCGCGGGAAGCTCGAAGCTATTTCCACGGAGGGATTTTCCGAACAGGATCGTCTCTCACACGATCTTCTGCTTCACGTTCTGGATAATCGCATTGCGGACTACGGGCTGAAGGATTATGAGATGCCCATCTCGCAAATGCAGGGCATCCACAACAGCCTTGCGGATCTTCCGAACTCGGTGCCGCTCGACAGCGTGCAACACTACGAAGATTACATCGCACGTCTGCACCAGATCCCCCGCGCCTTCGAACAAACGATCGACGTGCTCCGCCAAGGAGAGAAGGACGGATTGATGCCGGTGCGGGTTCTGCTGGAGCAAATCCCGGCGCAATGCGAAGGCACGATTACTGAAAATCCATTCGTGGCGCCCACCAAGAAGTTTCCTGCTTCCATCTCTGCGGAGGACCAGAAGCGATTAACGCAAGCGATCGAGCAGGCAGTGAACGCGGAGGTGCTGCCGGCTTATCATCGCTTTGCGGATTTCATCGTCAAGGATTACGCTCCGCATGGCCGCACCACAATCGGTCTGAACAGCCTGCCGGAGGGGGCCCGCCGATACCAACAGGCCATTCGGGAACAAACGACCACAGATATGTCCCCGCCGGAGATTCATGGGCTGGGGCTTCGAGAGGTGGAACGAATCAATGGCCTGCTCACCAATCTTGCCATCAAAGCAGGCTACAAAGACCTGAGCAGCTTTCGGGCCGCGCTCAATAGCGATCCTAAGTACATACCGAAGTCTGCGGACCAGATCGTCGATGACTTCCGCCGCTACGTTGGGCAAATGCAACCACGCCTGCCCGAACTGTTCGGAGTGTTCCCGAAAACTCCGCTGACGGTGGAGGCTGCGCCCGCCTCCCAGCCTAACAATCCCACTCACTATATTTTCGGTACTGCGGATGGAGCCCGGCCGGCTCGCGTCGTGGTTGCGACTTCCAACTATGCCCATCGAAAAGTGCTCCCCGACGAGACGCAAGCCTACCATGAGGGTATTCCCGGCCATCACATGCAGATTTCCATCCAGCAGCGGCTCACCGGCCTGCCGGAGTTTCGTCTTCATGTCATCAACAATGCCTACGCCGAGGGCTGGGCCGTCTACGCGGAAGCGCTGGGTAAGGAGATCGGATTTTTCCAGGATCCGGCCTCGGATTATGGACGCCTCAACCTGGAGTTAATGCGCGCGGTTCGTTTGGTGGTCGACACCGGCATTCACTCCGAGGGTTGGACGCGCGAACAGGCAGTGGCCTACTTCCGCGAAAGCGGCGCGGCCGACGAGCCTACGATGCAAGCGGAAGTTAACCGGTACATTGCATGGCCGGCGCAGGGCCTGAGCTACAAGATCGGTCAGTTGAAGATTCTCGATCTCCGCAATCGCGCAACCCAGAAGCTTGGTTCCCGCTTCGATATCCGAGCCTTCCATGATGAGATTCTCAGTGGAGGAAGCTTGCCGCTTGACATGCTGGAAGCCCGCGTCGATCACTGGATTGGAAGTCAGCTTGCGAGTGGCGCTCCCCGATGAAGGCGCCGGATCGTCGGCAAACAGGAATGGATGCTCACCATCCCAGCCAAAATAGGGGAACGAGACCGAATGCGGCAAGGGCCGCCAGCAGCGCGAGGCTCTGCACGCCGGTCTTGCGGCCGGCCAAACTATAGGCGTAAATGCCTTTCACGAGATTATTGCTGGCGGCGGCGATCAGAACTGCGGCCGCGGCAACTTTCAGAGGTGTGAGTGTACCCGCTGCCTGGGTCATCCCCATGATGAAGGGATCTACGTCGGTAACGCCCATGATGGCGGCCAGAGTGTTCACTCCGGCCCTTCCCAGATAAGTTACGGCCAACTGGGTGGCTACCAGCATTGCCAGAAACAAGGCAGCGAATAGAAACGCCGCCAACAGTTCGAGGGGATTCCTGGGTTCAAACTCCCGCTGCACCGGCTTAGCGCTGGTTTCAGCCCTGCGGGTCCAGAGCCAACCGACGCCCACCCCCAGACCGGCCAGCGCCAGAAAGGGGAGCGCGAGCAAAGACATAAGTTGGCGGTTGAAAAGGGCGAGAAGCGCGACCAGGCGCAAGTACATCACGCCGGAAGCGATCAGGATGCCCCCGGCGAAGAGGTGGGGATGCGGTTCCCGAGCGGCGCGGCGCGCCATTACCACCGTAGTGACTGTCGATGAATACGCCCCGCCCAGCAACGCCGCCAGCACGACCCCGCCCTGTTCCTTGGTCAGCTTCTGTAGAACGTAGCTGCCGTACGAGATAGTGCTGACCGCAACTACGACGAGCCAGGTTTTGAAAGGATTGATATGGAACCGGCTAAATTCCTGATTGGGTAATACGGGCAGGATGACGCCGGTCAAAAACAGAAACTTGGCGAAGGTAAGAATCTCCTGCGCGGCGATGCGAACCGCAAGTTTCTCAAGGGCTACCTTGAGGTCGAGTAACAGCAGGCTGGCAACGCTCAGCGTGGTGGCAATCCAAAAATGTCCGTAACAGACGAGCGCTCCCACCAGGAATGTGGTCAGACCGGACATTTCTGAGGTGACACCGGCGGCTTCCGCAGAGGAAAGTTTGTGCCAGTAGGACAAGAGCAAAAATGCGGCGATCACCAGAAAGCCGACGGTCAGCGGCAGCAGCTGTGTGCCTGAAAGCAGAGCGATGGAATAGCCAATCAGGCCAATGAGCGGAAAGGTGCGCACTCCTCCGAAAGAGTACGACTTCATTGCCGCCTTATGCTCTTCCCGTTCCAGTCCTATCAGGAAAGACAAAAACAGGACCAGG
Source organism: Terriglobales bacterium (assembly GCA_052147055.1). Taxonomy (GTDB): domain Bacteria; phylum Acidobacteriota; class Terriglobia; order Terriglobales; family Acidobacteriaceae; genus JABCZH01. The sequence goes on along the minus strand of JBKQLO010000105.1, from coordinate 59,608 downwards.
ACGATCTTTAGAGCTTCGGGAGGTAGTCGCTGGTAAAGTTCCACTAGAGTTGTGCCTCCGAGTGGGCTCCTGCCCGGTAGGCCCGACCGTGCAACTGCGATCGATTGCCTACTGTACCTCGTCGGAATGCCCTGAAACCTATATTAAGCGCGCGTCCGTTTTTTTGTTGGAGGGGATATGCAGCGCGCTGTAGTTTAATTGCATCTGTGGTCATTATCGCGCCGGTCACAGTCGCGTCCGCGAATCGGGAGGGTGCAACCAACGTCCCGGGTTCGGTCTAATTGATAGGGGAAGCCTGTTACCGGGGTTATCTCTGGTCATTTTGGCCAATACTGTATAATCCCACGAAGCAGGACTTATCGCTGACTGTTATATGCAATGGCTGAAGCATCGCCGGGTTGGTGAGCGCAGATGGCAGAGGGTAGTGATCGCGATTGCCATTTGCTCATTGACAGTCAGTGTTGCAACTCGTTTTTGGACACCGTGGCGTTCTCAGTCTCACATCGCAAGATCGGCTGACCACCGGCCTGCCGAAGCCAAGCGGCAGCACCTCAATAAGGATGCAACGCAGTGGATTGCGCCGAATGTCAGTTTCAGCATCCGGGCCACCGTGGTTGCCACCCATTTAGCTCCTGCAAGACCTCTACGCGTAACCCGCCTGTTTGATCAAAGTCTGTACAACCGACCCCCGCCGTCATCTCCATTCTTGCTTTCGTAGTTTTCCCGCGCGTGTTCGCATTGGGCTCGACCGTGTTGGTGTGCGATCGGCATGGTTGCCACTTTGAGGGCGGTGAGGCGACTCGGGCTGATCGCAACGGAACAAAAGTCCATTGAAAGTTCGTGGGAGGATTCGCATGGCTGTTGAGCCTGCTCTACAAGTCGAGCATCTGGATGCACTGCGAGGTTTGGATACCTGCACGGTTTCGAATGCAATTGAAACCTTCCAGGTTAGACTGCGGAACGCCGGCTTCGCCGACTCCCGCGTGGGCTGCGTCTTCGAAGATCTTCCTCCCATGGTGGGCTACGCGGCTACGGCCCGCCTGCGCAGCGACGAGCCGCCGATCGCGGGCTTTTACCACGATCGTACCGACTGGTGGAACAGCATTCTGCGAGTGCCGGCGCCGCGAATTGCGGTGCTACAGGATTTGGACGAACCGCCGGGCGTGGGAGCATTTCTCGGTGACATGCACGCTGCGATACTGAGAGCGCTCGGTTGCGTGGGGTATGTGACGAATGGCGCGGTGCGGGAACTGCCGCGCGTAAGGGAAATGGGTTTGCAAGTGTTTGCGGGAAATGTGGCGGTCTCCCATGCCTATGCGCATATTTTCGACTTTGGATTGCCGGTCAAGGTGGGCGGTTTGGAAGTGTGCCCTGGCGACCTGTTACATGGGGACCGCCATGGGCTGTTGACGGTTCCCAAAAAGATTGCTACGGAGATTCCCGCGGTTGCGGCGAAATTGCAGGCGGCAGAGCGGAGGGTGATCGACCTTTGCCGCTCGCAGGCATTTTCCGTGGAGAAGTTACGGCGGGTGCTGGAGGAGTTAAGTTAGCTACAGATTGCTGGCCCAGATGCCAGAGAGGGCTGGTGTTCAAAAACTAATGAAACAACTTCACAAACGAGATGGCAAGCGGGCAGACACGCTGAAGCCATTCAGTTACGGCGCCTTGGGTCTTGCCGTGGCGCTGGCGGTCGGACTGTCAGGATGCAGCGGCGGACGCGATAAGAAAGTGCAGGCGAGTCAACCGGGAGTCACGGTGGGGGTGACCAGCGTAGTGAAGAAAACGTTGAGCCGGCAGATTACTTTGTCCTCCGAATTGGTGCCTTTTCAAGAGATCGACGTTTATGCAAAAGAGGCCGGCTACGTGCAGAAACTGGACGTCGATTACGGAACGCGTGTAAAGGCGGGCCAGGTGATGGCCACGCTGGAGATCCCGGAGCTGGAGGCGCAGTTGCAGCAGGATCAAGCCGAGATCAAGAACGCCATCAACCAGGTGAGCCGGGCAGATCACGAACTGAAACGCTACGATGCGCAGTACAACTCCCTGCACCTGGAATACACGCGCTTGAATCAGGTGTTCGAGACGCAGCCCGGCATCGTAGCCCAGCAGGAAGTGGATGACGCGCAGGGCAAGGACCTGGCCGCTGCCTCTCAAGTTGACGCCGGAAAAGCAGCGCTGGAAGCGACCCGGAGCCAACTGGCAGAGACCAAGGCAAGGCTGATTCACGATCAAACCCTCTTCGACTATTCCAGGATTACGGCGCCGTTCTCGGGGGTAGTGACCGAACGCTATGCGAACCTGGGCACACTGGTGCAGGCAGGAACGGGATCGAGCACACAGGCAATGCCGATCGTTCGCCTTTCGCAGGATGACCTGTTCCGCCTAGTGATTCCAGTTCCGGAGTCCTATGTCCGTTACATACACGTCGGCGATCACGTGAACGTTCATGTGCCTTCCCTGAACCGGACTTTTCCCGGCAAAGTTGCGCGCTTCTCGGTGGACGTGAGGGAAGACACTCGCACCATGCACACCGAGGTGGATGTTCTGAATGCCGAACGCGTGTTGATGCCGGGTCTTTATGCGGAAGCGGAGCTCGGGCTCGACGAGAAAGACAACGTCCCGACGGTTCCCTTGCAGGCGTTGAATCACGAAGGCAATAAGACAACTGTTCTGGTAGTAAACCACGCCGGGGAGCTGGAGAACCGCGCGGTGCAGGTCGGACTACAGACCATTAGTGATGCCGAAATCATTTCTGGATTAAATGAAGGAGAGCAGGTGGTGGTGAGCGACCGCAGTGGGTTGAAGCCGGGTGAAAAGGTTCACCCGAAGGCCGTGGCCGTGATGCAGTACCAGGAGCAGACCTCACAGTAGAGGCGCAGAACGAAGCGGAATAGAGCTTATGCCAGGATTTTCAATTCGCAATCCGTACTTCATCATCGTGATCGGCCTGGTGCTCCTGGTGATTGGTGTGACCAGCATCGCCCGGATGCCGGTGGATCTGTTTCCTCCGATCAACCTGCCGGAGGTGGTGGTGGCGACTTTCTATTCCGGTATGCCGCCGGAGGATGTCGAGACCGATATCACAGACCCTCTGGAGCGTTTTTTTACGTTGGCTGCCGGTGTCGATCACAGCGAGTCCCGATCCATGCTGGGTGTGAGCATCATCCGAGTGTACTTCCAGCCAGGGACGAACCCGGATGCCGATGTGACCGAGTTGTCCAATTTAGCGCTGGCGGACTTGAAGCGCCTTCCGCCGGGAACTCTGCCGCCGGTGGTGTTGAAATTCGACGCCTCGAGCTTGCCGGTGGCGCTGGTCACGGTCAAGGGAGAAGGTCTCAACGAAACTCAACTTCACGACTATGCGCAGTTTCAAATCCGCAACCAGATCGCGGTGGTGCCGGGAGCCGAGATTCCGGGCGTGTTCGGCGGGACCTACCGTCAGATCATGGTCTATGTCGATCCCTACAAGTTATTGTCCCGTCAATTGAGCCTGATGGACGTGGTGGGAGCGGTCAACGACGCCAACCTGATTCTTCCCGCCGGCGACGTCAAGATGGGGCCCTACGACTACTTTGTTTATTCCAACAGCCTGGTGGACAACATGGATCAGTTGGACCAGGTTCCGCTCAAAGTCAAAGGGCACTCCTGGGTTACGGTGAGCGACGTGGGAAAAGCTGAGGATGCTCACCAGATCCAAACCAACGTAGTACGCATTGATGGGCAGAAATCCGTGTACATCCCCGTCATGAAACAGGGCGGCGATACCAACACCATCGCGGTGGTGGACAGTCTGCGCGCACTCACCAAGCATCTGTACGACATTCCCAAGCAGATGACCACCCGCATCGTGTTCGACCAATCCGTGTACGTGAAGGAAGCCATCAACACGGTGTTACATGAAGGATTTCTCGGATTGATTCTCACCAGTCTGATGATCCTGATGTTTCTGGGAAGCTTTCGGGCCACGTCGGCAGTCCTGCTATCCATTCCATTGTCGGCGCTGGCCGCATTTGTGGTGCTGGCCTTGATGGGAGGCACGGTCAATACGATGATCCTGGGCGGAATGGCGCTGGCTTTTTCGCGCGTGATCGACAACTCAGTTATCTCGCTGGAGAACATTTACCGTCACCTGGAAATGGGAGCCGCGCCCATGGTGGCAGCCGAGGTTGGCGGTGCGGAAGTGAATCTGGCGGTGCTGGCGGCGACCCTGGTGGATGTGGTCGATTTCTTTCCTGTGGTTTTTCTTTACGGAGTGGCCAAGTTTCTGTTTTCCGCTTTGGCTTTGGCCTTCTGCCTGTCGCTGCTGGCGTCATTTGTCGTAGCCATGACCGTGATTCCTCTGTTCTGTTCACGCTTTTTGAAGGCGGTGCCGCACGCGGCGGAGCATCGGCATGAGGGATACGAAATTGAGCCGGAAAAGGCGGTAAGCCAGGCCTGGATGGATAGATTCAATGCTCGCTTCAACCGGATGTTCAACAAGATCCTGGACTATTACGAGCACTGGGTGAGGCGAGCGCTGCAACGCCCTGGCCTAACGGTGGCGGCGCTGAGCGGTGTGTTCGTGCTGAGCCTGGCGATTTATCCTCTGCTGGGATTGGCATTCTTCCCCAAGACCGATGCCGGGCAGTTCACGATCAACCTGAAAGTTCCGACCGGCAGCCGCATAGAAGTGACGGATGAATACGTCGCAAGAGTGGAAGACCTGATCCGCCATACGGTGGAACCGAAGGACCTGAAGCTAATCGTGTCGAATATCGGAGTGGTTCCGGATTTCTCCGCGTTGTACACCACCAATGCCGGCGCTTATACCGCGACGGTGCAGGTGCAGCTCAACGAGCCCCACCGGCTGAGCAGTTTCGACTACATGGACCGGGTTCAGAAACGGATGGCGGACCAGTTTCCGGACATCCGGACATTCTTCTCCAGCGGCTCGATGGTGGATGCAATTTTGAATAGCGGTATGCCGGCGCCGATTGATGTGCAAGTGAGCAGCCCCGATCTGAAGCAGATTTATGACATCTCCCAAAACCTGGCAACGCAAATTCGGCAGGTGCGAGGAGTGGGCCAGGTTTACATTCCGCAGGACATGAATTACCCGGGGCTGCGCCTGGATGTCGACCGTGTACATGCGGGAGAGTTGGGCCTTACGCAAAAAGACGTAGTGGACAACGTCATCACCGCGCTCAATTCCAACTACATGATTGCTCCCAATTACTGGGTGGATCGCAAAAGCGGCAACGATTATTACCTGACCGTGCAGTTTTTCGAGAAAGGACAATCCGCCATTCATAACATGGCTGATCTGGGGCAGATTCCCTTGCGTGACCCGGGCGACGGGGGAGGGATCAGCTGCGGCCCGGCCGGTGCGGCCCGGCCCGGAGGGTCGTCGCCAGCGTGGGCCTGCGGTGGGCAGGGCCGACCGATTACGGTGCTCAACAATGTGGTCAACATTAAACAGATTCAGACTCCGACCGAAGTCGATCATTATCAGATTCAACGGGCCATGGATGTCTACGTGACTCCGGCGGGAGAAGATTTGGGACGGGTCACCGACTCGATCCGCGAAATTCTGGCGAAAACCAATATTCCCGGCAACGTACGAGTGAACCTGCGCGGCATGGTGCAGGGGATGGAGGCGTCGTTCAAGAGCTTTGGGCTCGGTTTCCTGATTTCCTTTATTTTACTATTTCTGATTTTGACGGCGCAATTCAAGTCGTTCATCGATCCTTTCCTGATCATGCTTGCCATCCCCATGGGATTTATCGGGGTGCTGATCATCCTGCCGCTGACGCACAGCACATTGAACGTCATGTCGCTGATGGGAGTGCTGATGCTGGTGGGCATCGCCGACTCCAACAGCATTCTCATCGTTGATTTTGCTCACAATCTGGAGCGTCAGGGCCTGTCACCGGCTGACGCCGTCATCACCGCTTGTCGGGTGCGTCTGCGGCCGATCTTGATGACCTCGTTAGCGACCATCATCGGCATGATTCCCTTGGCCCTGAGATTAGGGACAGGAGCGGAACAGTACACGCCCATGGCCCGCGCCATCATTGGCGGTCTTACTTCATCGGTGCTCTTGACCATCTTTATTGTGCCGGCGGCGTATTTGTTGGTCTACGGGCGCAAGCCGCAGGTGGCGGAAGCCGTGGCCACGGAGCCAGCGAAATAAATCATGAAAAGGAATCGTTGGATCGGGATTACGGGGTTGGTGCTTCTGGCGCCAAGCCTCTACGCCTCTCAATACGTGCAAGGAACGGTTGTGCAGGTTCAGAAACATAAAGTTTATTCCCCTGAGTACACGATGGGGGGCAGCAATCCGTCGGATGCGCCGCTGACGTCGCAGTACTACGCTTACGAGGTTTCCATACGCGTCGATTGCAAAACCTATGTCGGCCGATATGAAACGCCGTTCAACTATTTGACTTCAGCCTTTACTCCCAATCAGCCGATCCAGCTACGGCTAACCAAGCACGTCATGTACTTTGACCTGCCCTACGACCCGGACGTGAGGATGGGCATTGTGCGCCGCAGATCGGAATGCGGCCAGACTCGCTAGTTGCAGCGGTTGGACGGGGAAGGCCTGATGGTGGAAAGAACAACGACTTCGTCCTGCTGCGTGAAGCAGCGTTCGAACCCTCGCCTGCGCACGGTGCGCGTAGCGAAGGCGAGGGAGTTTCGACGAAGTGCGTCGAAAGAGGCTAATCCATGAAGCGAAAACTCCAGTACTCGGTGACGCTTTGGCTGTTCCTGGCCATGCCCTTGTTTGCCCAGGTGTCCATAAGTATGCAAACGGCACAAAGTCTTCCGCTGGCCCCAGCTCCGCAAATTAGTCCGACGCAAGGTACCACCAGCTCGTCGGCGAATGGGCAGCCATCGTCCGCTCCCCAGGCTGCACCGGGAATGCCGATGTCCCTCACCTTGAAGCAAGCAGAAGCACTGGCGATCAAGAGCAATCCGCAGATCTCGGTGGCTCGATTGATCGCGCTTGCTTCCCAGCAGGTGACGCGGGAGGTCAGGTCGAACCTGTGGCCGACGGCTACGGGTGATCTTACCGGCGTAGATGCGCAGGCCGGCAGCCGCATTACGGCCGGCATGCTGAACAACCCGATCATCTACGAACGTGCCGCCGCCGGGGTCATGGTCACTCAACTGATTACCGACTTTGGCCGCACCACGAATCTGGTCTCCAGCGCGAATTATGCAGCCAAGGCCGAGAACCAGAACGCCATGGCCACCAAGGAGCAAGTGCTCCTGGCTGTGGACAAAGCTTTCTACAACACACTGCAAGCCCAGGCGGTTCTGACGGTCGCGCAGCAAACCGTAAACGAACGGCAGACGGTCACCAATCAGGCGGAGGCGCTTTTCAAGAACAAACTGAAATCCGAGCTGGATTTCAGTTTTGCAAGTGTCAACCTGGCGCAAGCCAAACTGCTGTTGCTGGATGCTCAGAACAACGAAAATGCCGCTTTCGCTACGCTCTCCATGGTGCTTGGGTTCTCGACCTTGCAGAACTTGCGGCTTATGGAGGAAGCGAGTCCGCTGACTCCGCCTCCGGGCAATGTGGATGAGTTGATTTCCCAGGCTTTTTCCGGCCGTCCGGAAATACTTTCGCTTCAATTCCAGTACCAGTCTGCCAGGAAATTCCAAAGCGCGGAGCGCGACCTGCTATTCCCGAGTATCCGGGCCCTCGGGGCAGTGGGAGACACACCGGCAGGAAATGCAGCTGTAGCTCCGAATCCAGGCGCTCTCAGCAACACCTACGGCGCGGTGGGTGCGAACGTCGAAATCCCGCTCTTCAACGGGTTCCTGTATACGGCGCGAGCCCGGGAAGCGAACCTCAGAGCGCAAGCGACAGAAGAACGGCTGCGCGACATGCGCAACCTGATTTCGCGTGATGTGCGCACCAGTTGGCTGAGTGCGAACACAGCGTACCAGCGACTGGCCGTTACCCAGCAACTGCTGGAGCAGGCCAACCTGGCGCTGAGTCTTGCTCAGTCTCGGTACAACCTGGGTCTGGGCTCAATTGTTGAATTGAGCCAGGCACAGCTTCAGCAGACCCAGGCCCAGATCAGTAACGCCCAGGCCGGCTATGACTACCGCTTGAGCTTGGCAGTTTTGACGTATGAGACCACAGGGATCTGACAGTGAATTCGTTTATGCGGCAAGTATGGTTGGGGTGCAGGAGGAAGCACACCGGGTCATGGATTCGGGGACGGCGCAGGAAGGAGCTACCGCTCAGCACTCGCCAGGGGCTCATTCTAGTTTTCGGCATTGCCACCTTCGTGGGGTTTGTCTTTGTCCTTATGTACTACATCTGGTTTGTTCCAATCGAGAAGTCGATGCAGTAAGGTTGCGGAGTTGGATGTTATGACGGGTGTCGACGATGCTTGTCCGGGGACTATACTAGGCTTTTCAAGCCTGAGAATCGGCAGGTTGTCAGATCTCGGCTAATCAGTTCGAGGAGAACCAGTATGAATCGCATGCTCCTTATAGTGTCAGTGGTCGCGTTCTTCGTGGGGGGCGCATTCGCGCGGCAATCCTCAACTGTGCCGTCCACACCCGCTGGCAATAGCACAGCGCCAGTGTCGAACATTGCGACGGTTCGCGGCTGTCTCGACGGTGAGCGTGGAAACTACATCGTGGTCGAAGATAACAGCGGCGCGGTTTATGTGCTGAAAGGGGTCGGTAACAAACTCGACAATTATCTGCACCACGAAGTTGAAGTAAAGGGGAAAATGCTGCCTGGGACCATGAAGACCGGGGTACGGCCGGAGAAGGCCGGCAGTAATCCCAGCGATACCGTACACGGTGTTGACGGGGTTCCGTTGCGGGTGGGAAACGTCGACACGGACGTGCGTACGATCTCGAAACACTGCAAAGCTGCCGACCAGGAGTAAAGACCCAGCTAAGAGTTTAGACGCGGGAAACCCAGACAGCACTCCAGAATGGGTCCCAAACTGCCCATTTAGCGGGGGTCGGGGTGGGCTTGGATGGAGCACGGGGCGGATGCTAGACTGCGCAAATGGCTAACAAAAAGAAAACCAAGAAGCGACCGGCGAAGTCGAAGTCAAAGACCAAGAGAAGCGCCAGCAAGAAGGCCAAGACGATGAAGAAAGTGAAGCGTCCCAAGCTGGCGAAAAGGAAACCGGCTGCGAAAAGGGCAGCCAAGAGGACGGCAAAGAAACCAGCCGGGACGAGACGCGGGCGCGCGAGTACAGGATTCTCAATGAATCGGCCAGAAGCTCGTTCCGGCGAGCAGTCGGGAGACTTGCAGGGACTATCCAACGTCGAGAGTGCTGACTCGGAGAGCGTCGACGAATTGCTGGAAGAAGGGAACGCGTTCGAGGCGGACGCGGTGAAGGGCGTTGAAGACGCCGGAGACTTCGAGGAGAGGGAAGTCCATACCTACGAAGTTCCCGAGGATGACGTGCCTGAAGAATATCTGGATGAAGAGTAGGGCTGGGTTTTGGTCGGCGCTCAAGACTACAGAACAGCGGATTCCTCGTCGTGGTGCTCCTCGAAATGACCATGACTAAGGTTGGGGTTGGGGCATCAACGTCCCCGCCCAAGCAAGTCTGGACGGGGTGCTCGCCTGGGTGAGAGGTAAGCGGTCTAAGAGCGCCTCACCGCATGAGCGGCGGCGCGCGGGGCTGGCGTCTGGGCCAAGGAAGTTACCAGATCGCGGGTGACGCGCGCGGCCAGTTTGCGGTCGGCAAATTTCCTGGTTTCCGCCGCAAACCGCACCCGGGCACGGATCTGGCGCCGGGAAAGCAAACGCAGCAGGTGAGGGACGAAGGACATCTCGCCCCAATAGCAGACATCGCTGGCGGCGGAGCCATCGGCCACGTCGTAGCTAATGTGGGCAGAGACGACGTTCGCGCCAGCCTTGGTGGCGGCGTCAAACAGGGCGGGGCGGAAGGGCAGCACCTTGCTGCCGTCGGAACTGGTGCCTTCGGGAAACAGCACCACCACCACGCCCTGCGCGAGGGCGTTTGACATTTCCGTATTGGCGGTATGGGCGGCGGAGGTGCGGGCGCGGTCCACGAACACCGTGCCAGACAGTTTCGCCATCAGCCCGAAGAGCGGCCAGGAACGCACTTCCTTTTTGGCCACAAACACGCAGGAATGCATGGCGCTGAGAACCAGAACATCGAGATAGCCGAGATGATTGGCCACCAAGAGGCCGCGGGGAGGGAACTTACCGTCAGGTTCCAGCTCAATACCCAGACGATGGATGGCCTTCGCACACCAGCGGTGCAGCCAGCGGGCACGCTCTGAGGTGGATACTTTGCCCCGCAGCCGCAAGATAAGAAAGTGCGCGCAGCCTTGCAAGGCGGTAGAAATCAGGATGGCCAGCCGGAGAGCGGTCCGCAGACTTTGGGCTGGGCTGTGGCCGGATTTCGTGTCTGCCGCGGAAGCCGTGTTCGTATCCTTTATTATGCGGTCGAGCATGCAGCGGGTTGACTGGTTCGAGTTCGCAATACCGGGCGGTTGCGCCGCGTACGGGATCGGCAGAAACTCAGGTTATGGCTCTGCGTAATCAGACTGTACCACACATTGTGCGCCGGTTCACGGGGCGCCCACTCCAGCCTGCGTTAGGATGCGCGGCATTCCCAACATCTCTTCCACAGTGGGAGGCCAAAGTGGATTCGCTCACGAAGACACTGTTCCAACGCTAAGCATTTTTCCAAGCCCGTCTTGATTCCTGCTGCGGCATGGATTTGTGTCTTGGGGGCGGCGCCGATGGCATTGGCGATTGACGGGAAACAGTATGTGGCAATTGCGGCGGGAAGTTCGCTGTACACGTTCGGGTTGCCGTAACCAGCCCGCGGTTGTCGAGAACCAGTTGTCAGATCTCAGTTCCCAGTTCTCAGATTAGGAGAATGGCGCATCTATCCCGGTGATCATCCTCACCGGGCTCTCCGAAAGAAATTCCGAGAAACTGTTGCAGGAAGGCGCCATAAGCTACGTGGAGAAGTCGGACAAACTGCTGGAGAAAGACGGCGCAGTACTGATTCAAGCGGTAGCGCGGGTGCTTGGCAAAGCGGCAGCACCGGGAAGAAAGCTTGCCATGCCCTGTGACTACGTGATTGACAAAGAGCGGCGATTGGTACTCAGCAGTGCCTGGCAGAAGGACTGCCCAGTACGCGTCTTTGGCAGAATTCACACAGGATTCACACTACGGTCACCTCACCGTAACGCCGCACAGACTACACTGCCGCACCGGGTGGCGCAGGGATTGCCAGCGGCATTGGTGTCTGTTGCACGCGGCCAAAGCGATGAGGCAACTCATTTTTGTGATGGACGGCGAAATTGAGACTTGCCAGGTGGCGCGACAGTGCCTGGAAGAGGCAGGGTATGCGGTACGGACGTTTTCCAGCGGTGATGTGATTGCGGACGCGGAAGAAGACCGTCCGCAGTTGATGCTGATTTCCCTGATGTTGCCGGATGGCAGTGGGCTGACGCTGTGCCGTCGCATCCGCGAGCATGCCTCATTGGCCAGGACAACGGTGATGTTCTTGCTGGCCGACGCGGTCGAGGAACACCGGATTCTGGCGCTCGAATGCGGAGGCGATGATTGCATCGTCAAGCCCTTCAGCCCCCGCGAACTGGTGGCCCGAGTGCAGGCGGTGTTGCGACGGCTCTCGCCGGTGGATATGTTGCGAGACGCGCAGGCGGCCGAGCTGGTGATTGACAGTTGGGCGATGAAGGTGTCGGTTCGAGGCAGCGAGGTGCCGACCACGAGCCTGGAGTTCCGGTTGATTGAGTACCTGGCGCGGCATCGCGGCCAGGTGTTCACACGCGACGTGTTGCTGGACGCGGTGTGGGGCGACATGCAGTTCGTGACTCCGCGCAGCGTGGATGCGTGTATCCGCCGCATTCGCGGGAAAATCGAACCGGACCGGTCGCGACCGACCTACCTGAAGACCATCCGTGGCGTGGGTTACCGGCTGGATGCGGTAGCTACCTGGCAATCTACCCCGAGCGAAGGGTGTGACTGCATTGCCTGCACCAGCGCGGTCGGCGCATCGCAGCTATCCTACGCGAGCGGCGCCAGGCGCAGAAGAACTTCCGTCCCGGTCAAAAACTGAATTTCAATCCGAACTGCATGGTTCGCGGCCGGTGCGCCTCGAGGGGATGCAGAAAGGCGCTACCCGCCAAGCAACTGGAATCACCCGCCGAATTGTCCACTCCGCCATAACAGTTCACCGTATTGTTGGCTTGGTTGCCGCGATCGGGATCGTAGATGATGAATTGGGTGTGGTTGAAAACGTTGAAGGTCTCGGCACGGAACTCCAGATTGCTGCCTTCGGTGATTTTGAAATGTTTGAGCAGTGCGACATCGAAATTGAGCCGGCCGGGGTTATTCAGGAAGTTGCGGCCAGCAGCTCCGAAGGTGAGTCCGGTGGGCGCGGCAAAAGCGGCGGAGTTCAGAAGCGCCGGGCCGATGCTCAACGGGTTCTTGCTTCCATAGGGCGCCTGTAGATGGGGATTTCCGATTACGTCCGGGTAAGAGCCGGCGCCGGTGCCGTTGGCTACGCCGGCGTTGTCGAGCACGGAGATGCCGTTGGAACTGCCGCCATTGATCACACTGAACGGGGTTCCCGACTGCAGGGTGGTAATACCGGACAATTCCCAGCCCTCGAAGAGTTTGCGTCCGAAGGGAGAAGAATCGGGTAGCGTGGTGCTGGAGGGCGAGGCGTCGTAGTCGACATTGGAGAGCCAGTAGCGCAATCGGTTGACCACGGAATCAAGTTTGTAGAGGTAACTGATGTTGAGCAAATGGCGTTGGTCAAAGTTCGAACTGGCTTTGTTGGAAGCGATGTCGAGAGCATTCACCAAAGTGGTGTCAGAGCGGTCGGAGGAATCGTCGATGGAATGGCTATAGGAGTAGGAAACGCCGAGGGTCAATGGGCCGGTCGAACGGCGCAGAGTCATTTGCATGGCGTTGTAGGTGGATGTGGCGACGTTCTGTAGCGAAAAGATTCTCCCGATGCCGGGAGCATAGGTTCGCAAGGCATTGGGATCAGGAACGGCGATTCCCGGGGTCCCGAAGCAGGCGGCTTCCAGGTTGACGAAGGCGGGGTTTGTGGGAGCGACAGTGGCCGTGACCGGGAAGTTCCCGGTGGTCGGATCCTGTGGTCCGAACAGGGTGAACCCTTGGGTGGATTGAAAACTCTGGCAGTCTTTGGTAGTGATCGGTTGGCCAGGCAAGAACGGGTTGTTGCCGGGATTAGGCGCCAGTTGGTTGATTTGCAGATCGGTCGTGAGATGCGTGCCCTTGCTGCCGACGTAGGCGATGGTGGCCACGGTGTTCTTCGAGAGTTCCCGTTGTACGCTGAAACTCCATTGCTGGACGTAGGGCCAAACCGCGTGGGTTGGAATCGCAGTCACGTTGAGCGGGAAAGCTCCGGTAGCCGGACAGGGACTGGTGGTCCCCGGCACGAGTCCGACGCCTCCGATGCAGCCGTAGTCGTAGGGCCGGTTCTCGGTCATATCGAGCACCATGGGAGCGCTGCCTTCGAGAGACCCGGTGTTGGCTTCGTTACCCGTCCCGTGGTGGAAGAACATTCCATATCCGCCGCGGATGGACATCTTGCCACTGCCGGTTGGATCCCACGCGAACCCGACCCGAGGCGCGGGATTGACGAAGTGGTTGGTCATACAGCCGGCGGGCACTCCATTCACGCCACATTGCACCAAGCCATTGGTGATGCGGGGATCGAGATTGCTCAGATTCAGCGGGATGGGGGTGCAATGTGACCCATTGGCGTCGCAGCTCCCGGTGACGGCCAGGCCGCCGGTTTGAGTGTCGACGGTAGTGGTAGCCGCCAACGCGGGGTTGAACGCTGAGGGCACCCAGTTGTACACGTTATTGTATTTCTCGTGCCACAGACCGAACAGACTGAAGCGCAAGCCGAGGTTGACGGTCAGCCGTGGCGTCGCACGCCAGTCGTCCTGGAAATAGGGTTCGATCACGTTATAGCGATTGAAGTAGTCGTGCTGGGCGCTGTCCTGCTGAAAGTACTTGATGCCTCCCGAGGCATTCGGGCGGAAGCTGCCGGGGCCGACCAGGAAATCGGCAAATGCATTTCCGAGGCTCAAAGAGCTGCTGATGTTGCTAAAACCCAGGATGCCTTGAACGTCTCCGGTGTTCGCGCCCACCGCCTGGTTGAGTTCGTTGCGCTGGGCGACGACCCACTGCACGCCCATTTGCAATGTGTGTTTGCCGATGACTTTGCTGAGGTCATCGCGGAAGTTATAAGTGGGATTGGAGTGGTGCCAGGGCAAATATCCGGGGTCGACGGCAAAACCGTTTCCGCCGTAGGCGGCATTGGTGCCGCCGATGATGATTCCGGGCACCTTATCACCGAAGCCATTATTAAAGATGTAGCCCATGTTCAGGCCGGCTGGCCGCTGCCACTGCGCCCCATTCGAATCGATGTTCGCGAGGGTGATGTGGTCGGTGGTGTAGCTGAAGAGGAACTCATTCAACAGCGATGGGGAAATGGTGTTCGTAAGGTGTGCCACCATGCTGAGTCCGGGTCCGGTGAACTGGCTTTGAACCGTCGGAAAACTGTTCTGGACGGTGCCCCACTGCGGAGTCAGGATGGTGGTGTCCCAGGAATCATGAATGTAGCGGAAGCTGAGCTTCATCTTGGAGGCGATGTTGTGGTCGAGCTTAAAGAGTTCCTGCCGCCAATAAGTGCTGGGGGAAACATCAGCATCGAAGCATGAACCCACACTCGAATTGCAGCCGGCGGTCGCATTGGGGAAAGGAATAATGTTGGTGCTCATGATGGCGGCTGCGTTGGGGTCGATGGGGATGATGTTTCCCGGGTAGGTTTGAAACTGATTGGCGGAGGAAGCAGGAATGCCCGGACAGTCGGGAAACTTGGCTCGGGAGAAGGTTGTCTGGCCGCCGGGAACCCCATTGATGGGAGGGGTGACAAAGGGACACACGTCGCTGAAGTTCCCGCTCCGTTCTGCGGCGGAAGGAACGGCCTGATTGTAGGCGGTGGGAGTGCGCTCAAAGCGGAATTCCTCAGAGTAGAAGAAGAAGGTCTTGCCAGTTCCGTTGTAGACGTGGGGGATCACAACCGGGCCGCCCAAGGTGGCCCCGAAGTCATTTCTGCGGTAGAGCGGGGCTTTTTTGGTCTCATCAAAGTAGTTGCGGGCATTGAAGAATTCGTTGCGGATGAATTCGTAGGCATTGCCGTGGAGTTGATCGGTGCCCGACTTGGTCTCAGCGAGGACGGTGCCGGAGGCGGTACGGCCATACTGGGCGCCGTAGTTCGAAGTCAGGACCTGCACTTCACTGAGAGCATCGAGACTGGGATAGACGATGAGCGTGCTTTGGCTGCCGTTGAGCCCGGCGTTCAAGACGTCGCCGCCGTCCACGTTGAAGGAGTTGTATTCGACGCGTCCGCCGTTGACGCTGTAGCGAACGCTGCCGAGGGCGCCCACCTTGGCCTCGTCCTGTCCCGTCTGGTTACTCACGCCCGGCGTCAAGGTGATGAGTTGGGTGAAATTTCGTCCATTCAAGCCCAGGCTGACCAGTTCCTTCTGTGTGATCGTTCCCACGATCTGGGAAGTCTCTGTTTCGACCTGAGAAACTTTTTGCCCCTCGACGTTGACGGAGGTGGTCTCACCGGCGGGTTCGAGGATGGCGTCCAGGGGAATGCTTTGTCCTGCGGTCAAGGAGATGCCATCGGCATGAAAGTCTTTGAACTTGGAAGCGGAGACGGTAATGCTGTAAGTACCGACAGGCAAGTGTTGGAGGGAGTATTCTCCGCGCTCGTTGGTGGTGGCGGTCTGGATGGCGCCTGAGGCGTCGCGAACGGTGACCGTGGAGCCGGGAAGCACGGCGCCGGTCTGGTCCGTCACCGTGCCCGAAATGGAGTTTGGCGCCTGAGCCGCGTTGGCCGCGGGGGGACTGGTTTGGGCGGAAGCGGCTGCTGGCAAGTTCAGGAACACGGCAGCCCAACAGAGCAAGACAGTCAGCAATCGCACAGGGTTCACCCTTCGCCTAGGAGTCAAAAGGAGCCACATGGTTACAGAGAACATGTGACGAAATAATGACGGCAAGGTTAATTTCCGATGAAAACCTGCGATGTATGACGGCTGCGATGGCCTGTGTGGCCGACAGGATTACGCGGCGCCCACCGGGTAGAGGCTTCCCCTGGGCTGGCCTGAGGGCAAGAATTTTCACGCGATATTCACTTTGCGGTGGTTTCCCTGCAACAACTTTCAGCGATAGTTTCGGCGACTCATCCTGCGGTCTTCATTGTTCGTCTCTGGCGTTGTTCGGGTTTAGGGCCGTGGTCTGAGTCGTCTTGACTGGTTTTAGTGGGCCACCTTGAGGCCAAGTCCTGGCGTGCGACGAAAAGTGCGCACCGCCGCAGCTCAAAACGGGGTGCTCCCCATAGCCGCGCAAATTTGCGCCACGAGGAAAACTGAAATGACGAAGCGAACGACAAAAATCACGACAGTGCTATCGCTAGCCCTGATCGTGTTCGCAGGAGTGAACTGTTTTGGCGCCACCAATGTGGTGCAGTTTAATGGTGCAGGTTCCACCGGCATGTTCAATCTGGCAGCGCTGGCTGCGGATTCGTCCTCAGCGTGCGGAACCAACATTTGGACCAAGAAAAACGGGGCCTCGGGAATCGACAGCCGCAGAAGCGACATTCCAGCCCAAACCGCAAACATCTGGATTGTGTGGGCCACTAACAGTAACGGTGCCGTTACCACCGTCTGCTCATATCTCGCGGTCGATTCCGTCATTGGTAACCTTCTGCTCTTTGCCCAGCCCATAGCGACTCTATCCATCCCTTCGAGCGAAATCGGCGAGAGCGGGGACAACCTGATTCCAACCTTGACCGATGTCGCGCTGACTCAGGCTGTGTACAACGCGCTCAACAATCAGCCCTTCAACGCAGCGCCCTCTGACATCCGCGCAGAAGACGCGCTTTTTGCCATGAATCGCGCTCTAGCGCCTTGGAGCAACGATCCTCACTGCAACGGCCTGGGATACACGGGTGACGGGCTTGTGGGTGTGCCGATCCTGAGTTCGCAAAGCACCAAGCAGGTAACCCCGGTGGCCTTTGCCCTCAGCGGTACCGATCCGTTTAACGGCACGCCGATTCCGGCCTGGGCTTCGTTGTCCGTGGGAGGGGAACCGATCGTGGTTTTTGTCAACACCACCGACACCTCGAGCGCTGGTTTTGGCAGCTCCAACTTCACCAATGTGAACCGCTTTGTCCTATCCGATGTGCTCAATGGGACCCTCACTCGTACTCGCGACATTGCCAACGTGGCGGGACTGCCCTCGGTTGGAATGCACGTGTTCCTGCGTGAGCCGACTTCCGGAACCTACAATACAACCGAATTCAACATTCCTGCGGAAGTCGAGGTAGGCTCTTGCCAGGAACTCAATGTCAATCCCGCGACGGATAATCCGCTGAACCTGACCTACGCCAGCGGCGGTTCGCGCCAGCGTGTGGTTGGCACAGGCGAAATGGTCGCCACGGTAGGCGCCACCACCGACGCCATCGGGTACTCTTTCTGGAGCACGGGCAACTTCGCCAAAGTCTTAACCACCACCAAGTATCTATCGGTGGATGGCGTCGATCCTCTCAACTACTCCTGGTACCAGAGTAAGGGAGCGCTCCCCAATTGCGTGGCCCCGTGCCCCGGACTCATTCCGTTCGTCAACATGCTGAACGGGTCGTATCCGGCTTGGACGATTCTGCGGGTGCAGTGCTACACCACGAATGGAGCCTGTCCAATAGGAGTTACCAAGTTGGTTGCCGCAGCGCAGAAGAATGCAAGCAAGGTTCCTGATCTGGTTCCGGTCAGTTCCATGCAGGTATTCCGTTCTCACTTCGACCGTCCCCAGCAGCTTGGGGTAACTTCCAACGGCAACGCCGGCGAACCTGCTGAATCCGGCGGCGATGAAGGCGGCGCAGTATTCACCAAGAACGCCGATACCGATTTCCTCGCCGATACCGGGGTTCAATTGATCGAAATCAAACAGTAACGTGGATTGATTTGGTATGGAGGCAGGGTGTCTGGTTGGGCAGCCTGCCTCCAACTTCTTAGGTTCAACATTGCGGTGAGGTATGAGGTTCGTAGTAGAAGTTCCGGATCAGGAAGTGTTCGAGGCAGCGGAAAGGCCCGAAGACCTTGCCCGGGAAATCGCAGAAGTCATCACGAGCGAGATTTTTGATTTTAGCTCCGTGGCGGTGACGCCTGAAAGAGGTTCCTTGTAGCGGTTGGGCGTGCTCCCGGGGCCACATGCGGTCTGATCACAGCTTTTCGACGAGAAAATAGGATGCAGAGTTCTTGGAGTAAACATCAGGCCCAGCGGCTTGCAATGCTGCTGCTGCTGGTCTGCGGTGCACACCTTGAGGCAGGCTGGGCCCAAAAAACCGGCGCAACCGTCAAGCCGGCCCCAGGTCATGGCGGGACGGTGGAGGACTGGAGTTCGCTGTCACTAGCGGGCAGCGAACTGAAGCCCGAGACGCCCACTTTTGGTGAAAAGGATGATCTGCCCGGATTCACTCGCGAACTGATTCAAGTGCAATGGCGGAAGGGCGATCCCATTGACCTCTATGTCATCCGGCCGAAGTACGTGCCGAAGCCGCGGGTGATTCTATATCTTTACAGCTATCCCTCCGAAACCGCGCGTTTCCGTGACGACGATTATTGCGCGCGAGTTACCTCCGGCGGAGTTGCGGCGGTCGGATTCGTCTCGGCCCTCACCGGCCATCGCTACACGATGCGGCCGATGAAGGAATGGTTTGTGAGTGAATTGCAGGAAGCTCTGGGCAAGTCGGTGCATGACGTTCAGATGATCCTCAACTTTCTCTCCGCGCGTCAGGACCTGGACGTGAGCAACGTGGGTATGTTTGGAACAGGATCGGGGGGAACCATTGCGATTCTGGCGGCAGCGGTTGACCCGCGAATTAAGGCGATTGATGTCCTGAGTCCCTGGGGAGACTGGCCGGATTGGATGGCGGCCTCGTCCCTCATCCCGGAAACGGAGCGTCCTAACTACGTGAAGCTGGAATTCCTGAAGCAGGTTGCGCCGCTGGATCCGGTGCAGTGGTTGCCGCAAGTGAAGGCGGAGCACATCCGCATTCAAAACATCGCCAATGACACGGTCACGCCGAAGGCGGCGCAGGCGCGAATTGAATCCGCCGCGCCTGCCGGTGCCAAGGTGCAGCGCTACGAAAACGCGCGCCAATTCTATGGCGCCGCGGCCGCAGGAAGAGTTTTCCAGTGGGTAAAAGACCAAATCCGCCAGATTCCCGAGACCAAGCCGGGAGTAGAAAACACGCGCAGGTTGGCGCCCACGGCACAGATCGCGGAGCGACATGATGACTAGAACTGGTAATCGGCGCGGCCGGATGCTGTGCCCTTCCCAAAGGTCACAACTGAGCTCCCGAATGTCCAAGCATCCGTGGCGGATTATTTTGGTCGCTGTCGCTCTGAGCATGATGGCCGTGGTTGTCAGCTGCGGGGGCGCCAGTTCCGCCCCGATCAGCGGCGCCAGCACCCTGGGCGGAGTCAGCGTAAGTATCGCGCCCGCCACCATGACCGTGTCTACGGGGACGACGCAGCCTTTTGCGGCTACTGTAAATGGATCCGGAGAGCAAACCGTGCAGTGGCAGGTCAACGGACTTCCTGGGGGCCAGGCAAGCATCGGGACGATCGACAGCTCGGGGAACTACACGGCGCCGCAGTTTGTACCTACACCTGCCAATGTGGTGATCACGGCAGTGGCCAATGCGGACAACAGCAAGCAGGGGAACGCAGCGGTTACGATTACCGGCGCGTTGTTGCCGGCGAAGGTTTTCATGTCTCCGGCCGGGACAGCCTACGTGCAAGCCGGCACCGACCTTAAACTGGCGGGCGGCGTGACCGGTCCGGCCGACACGGAAGTGGTCTGGCAGGTCAATGGCATTGCGAATGGCAACTCCGCGGTAGGAACGATTGCTCCGGGCGCGAACAATACCGCGGTGTACACGGCCCCGGCGAAGGTTCCAAGTCCTGCGACAGTTACCATCCAGGCGGTGTCGCATGCCGAGCCGACGGTAATGACGACCTGTACCGTTACCCTTTCCGCCCAGGCCCCCACGATCGCGACGGTCACCGTCATCCCGGTGGTGGCGGTGGTACAGGCGCAAACCAGCTTCACCTTCACGGCCGATGTGATCAATGCCAACGATAATTCGGTTTCCTGGGAAGTGACAGGAGAGGGTGGGAATCCGATTCTTGGCGGGTCGGAAGTCGATGGAACCATCGGCGCGGAGAGCGGCGATACGGGAGTCTACACGGCTCCGGCCCAGATCCCTCCCCTGGGAAGCGCGGTACTCGTGACCGCAGTCTCCAACGCACAGCCGTTACGGAGTAGCGCTGCAACCATTGCGATAAGCGGGCCGCCGGCCAACGGCATCACGGTTCAAGTCTCTGGTGCGGGTGATGTCCTGACCGGTGCTCCTGCACAATACACCGCAACGGTGGGGAATTCGAGTGTGCAAACCGTGATCTGGCAGGTTGACGGAATCACCGGGGGCAATTCGACCTTCGGTACGATCACCCAGGATCCCCTCATACCCGGCCAAGGCGACTATGTTGCGCCGGCGATCGCTCCCAAGCCCGCGGTTGTAGTCGTGGGAGCCGTGCCTACCGCCGATACCAAGATCGCGGCCACGCTTCCGGTGACCATAAGCCCTCCGAAAGTAAACGTTTCGGTAAGCTGCTATCCGATTGTATGCGTGAATGGAACGGAGCAAATAGGAGTCAATCAGATACAGCAGTTCCAACTGCAGGTGACGGGATTAGACGATCAAAACGGGAGCTGGTACGTTTGCGCCCAGAACTCGAACCCCGGAAACTGTGTTCTGGGCGGCAATGCGACGCTGGGCACGATTTCCCCTGATCAAGCATCGGATCTGGTGACCTACACCGCACCGGCGTCGGTTCCCAGTCCGGCGACCGTCATCATCAAGGCGATTCCAGAGGCGGACTCATCGCAGTTTGCGACGGCCACAGTCGTGATCAGCCTCAACGCGATCAGCGTGCAAATTTCTCCCCCCGGACCCCTGCAGGTACAGGCTGGCGAACTGGGAGGGCCGTTTACGGCAAACGTGATCGGTTCGACCGACCAGACCGTGTCCTGGTATGTAAATAACATTCTCGACGGGAACTCGACGGTGGGCACGATGAATCAGGACAGCCAGAATTTGGAGGAGGAGGACTATATTGCGCCGCTGATCATACCGAATCCGGCAACGGTTCTCATTACGGCCGTGCCGGAGGCCAATCCCGCGGTGGTATCGAACCCCGTGCGGGTGACCATCATCCCGGTGCAGAACCAGATCACAATCTCGATTTCGCCGGATCCACCTCCGCCATTGCTGCCAGGGCAAAGCAACCCTACCTTCTCGGCGGACATTGAAAATACCCAGGACCACATTGCCTACTGGACATTGTCGCCCACGAACGGTGGGGTTTGCACACAAGGTTTACCCACGCCGTGTGGAACCATCACTCCCCAAACCAACGGTACGTTTGCGACTTACACAGCGCCGACCGTTCAGGGCCTCCCGGATCCCTACAATGTGAACATCACCGCGACGGCGGATGCTGATTCCTCGAAGAAAGCGACGGTTACCCAGGAAGTTACGAACAACGCCCAGGCATCGATTTCCATCTCTCCTTCTCAGCCTCAGGCGCAAGCGGGCTCAACCAATCTCGTCACCTTCGCAGTCACCGCGATTAACATCCCCGATTTCGCCGGGACGACAGTGGAGTGGGAGATGGGCTGCGACTCACTTGCGCCTCCAGGGAAGAACGGAACCGGCGAAAACTGCGGTCCCCAGCCCAATTTTGGGCAGTGCTACCCGGACGGGGGTGGGCCCGGACTCATACACTATGACGGTGCCCATGGAGATACCAAGCTGTGCGGCAGCGGCAGCTTCTTTGCCAACGGTGGAGAGACCTTCACTTACCAGGCGCCGACAGTTCTCGGCAGCTTCTATATGGCGATCCAGCAGTGCCACACCTCGCCGGGACAAACCGACGGCTTTGTACCGATGACTGTGCAGGTTGACGAGGAAAACTGTCCGAACGGGGTGTGCCAAGCGACGGTGTGCGTTGACATTTCGCCGCCAGGTGCGAAGTAGAGGTTGGCCCGGCTTGGTTAGGGCAACTAAGACTGGCAACGAAACGCGGCCTGTGGGCCGCGTTTTCCTGGCCCTGAGTCTCGAACAATTGGGTCAATCTGAATCACGGACGAATGCCCTTGAAATATCCACAGCTTAAGTTAAGACGGTGGTCTCAATTCATCCAGCTTTAACAGTCGCGTCAAACTGCTGCCATGCGCATTGTTTAGTCTGATGGTTCCTCGGCTGAATGATTTGTGTATGGAGCCCTCATATCGGACCGAAGGACGGAGGAAGAGATGTTCGAAAAACTGAGAGCATCAGCCGCCCCCAGGAAAATGCTGGCACTGCTGACAGCATTGATGACCGCCCTGGGACCGTGTGTTGCACCTGCTTACGCCGCCTCAAGTCCGACGACGGCGAGCGCAACCCCCATCCAGCACCTGGTTGTGATCTTCCAGGAAAATGTTTCGTTCGATCATTATTTCGGGACCTATCCCAGCGCGACCAACCCAGCCGGAGAGCCGGCCTTCCATGCCCGGCCGGGAACGCCGACGGTGAATGGTTACAACTACGTGTTACTGAACAACAACCCCAACCTGAATTCGGCGAACGGTAATGGCGCCACCAACCCCTTCCGCCTGGATCGTACGCAGGCAGTGACTGCCGATCAGGACCATGACTACACCCCTGAACAGCAGGCCTTCGACATGGGTGCCGGGGATCTGTTCCCATTGTATGTGGGCACCGCCGGACCGCCGCCTGAGGGCGGGGGAGTGCTCAACACCAACGGCTTGAACCTGGGCTACTATGACGGCAACACGGTGACCGCGTTCTGGAATTACGCTCAGCACTTTGCCACGAGCGACAACCACTACAGCAACACCTTTGGGCCGTCGACCGTAGGCGTCCTGAACACGTTTGCCGGCCAGACCAATGGCGCGGTGCAAACCCTGAACGGAACCGGCGATGAGGTGAATGGCGGACCTGATGGATCGCTTACCGTAATCGGCGATCCCGACCCCATTGGCGACGTTTGCTCCAGCCCGACCCGCAACCAGGTGCAGATGGGTGGACAGAACATCGGTGATCTGCTGACGGCTGCAGGCGTGACCTGGGGAGGGTTCATGGGCGGGTTTAACCTGAAGACCGTAAATTCCAACGGCACCACGGGCTGCGCTCGAAGCTCCGCTGGCCTGGCTGGCACGACTGGCGATTACATCCCGCACCATTCTCTCTTCGCGTACTGGCCCTCCACCGCGAATCTCAGCCATACCCGGCCGGCAGGTGTCGCTGAAATCGGGAATAACGGTCCGGCAAATCACCAATACGATATTGACGACTTCATCAAAGCGGTTCAACTCGGGGACTTTCCGGCAGTGAATTTCATCAAGAATACCGCCTTTCAGGATGGGCACCCAGGCTATTCCGATCCCCTGGATGAACAGACTGCCATCGTTAAGCTGGTCAACTTCCTGGAGGAGCAACCCACGTGGAGCAGCACGGCGGTCGTTATCCTCTATGACGATTCGGATGGCTGGTATGACCACCAGTTAGGCCCGATCATCAATCAGTCCACCGGACCGGCGGACGCGCTCACCGGACCCGGTGCTTGCGGAACCGGCGGGCTTTCCCTGCCTGGCTACAACCCTACTGCCAACCCACACGCATTGGGTCGCTGCGGAGTTGGTATGCGGCAGCCACTGCTGGTGATTTCACCGTGGGCGCTCGAGAACTTCGTAGACCACACCCTGACCATGCAAGCGTCGGTCATTCGCTTCATCGAAGACAACTGGCTGGGCGGGCAACGTATCGGCGGCGGGTCGTTTGACGCCATCGCCCCCTCGATCACTCAGATGTTCAACTTCAACCAGATCAGGACGGATGGAACTCTGATCCTAAACCCCTCCACGGGAGAGCAGATTCCGTAGTCGGGCGCAGTGAACCGATTGTGGTACAGACGGGCATGCGAGCGTTGCGTTCGCATGCCTTGTTCTTGGTATCGTAGGGCCGAAAAAGCAGATTCCTCGACCTGTCCTCGGCGCTTCACGCCCGTGGACGGCTCGGAATGAGAAGTTGGAGGGGTTCAGTTGTCAATAACCCGCAGAAGATTCATCCAACAAAGCGGAATTGCTGCGGCGGCGGTGATGATGCCGCAGATGGCGCATCGCCAGCCGCCCAAGTTGGTCAAGCCGGTGCTGGATCCGAGCACGTTGACGGCGTTTGTGGATCCTCTGCCCATTCCCGGTGTGGCCCGTTCGACCGAACTGCGGCCCAGCCCTGACGATCCCAAATTGAAGATTCCTTACTACCGCCTGCCGATGCGGCAGTTTCAGGCCAAGGTCCATCGCGACATGAAACCCACGCGGCTTTGGGGATTTGGGACATCATCTCCGGGGCCGACGCTGGAAACGGAGAGCGGCAAAGCGATGCTGGTGGAGTGGGCGAATGAGTTGCCACGGGAGCATTTTCTGCCCATTGATCACAGTCTGCACGGAGCGGAGTCCGACAAGCCGGACGTGCGCAGCGTGATTCACACGCATGGCGCGAAGGTGCCGCCGGAGAGCGACGGTTATCCGGAGAACTGGTATGTGCCGGGGAAATCCGCGACCTATTATTATCCCAACCAGCAGGATGCGACGCTGCTCTGGTATCACGACCACACGCTGGGAATCAACCGTTTGAACGTGCTCGCCGGACTGCTGGGGCTCTTCATTGTGCGTGATCCGGTGGAGGATGCGCTAAATCTGCCGCGGGGCAAGTATGAAGTACCGCTGGTGCTGTGCGACCGCATGTTCGACCTGGATAGTCAGCTTTATTATCCGGTGTCACAGCACTCCTCGAAGCCGTGGGTGCCGGAGTTCTTTGGCAATGCCATTCTGGTCAACGGCAAACTGTTGCCCTATCTTGATGTGGAGCCGCGGAAATACCGATTTCGGATTTTGAACGGGGCAAATGGCAGGTTCTTCCATCTGACCCTGGCCAATGGGCAGAGTGTTAGCCAGATTGGAACCGATCAGGGACTGCTGCCCGCGCCGGTGACGCTGAAGCAGGTTTCACTAGCTCCAGGGGAGCGGGCCGACCTGGTGCTGGATTTCAGCGATCATGCCGGCGAGCAGATTGTCCTGAAAAATGACTTCGCGGCGCCGATCATGCAGTTCCGAGTTTCGCGGACCAAAGTGAGCGATCCCAGTTCGCTGCCTGCCGGGCTGAGGCCGGTCCCGAAAATTGCCGAATCCGAAGCAGTCAAAACCCGCACCCTAAGGCTGGGGGAGATCGACGACCTGGTTCAGTACCCAGTGACCATGCTGTTGAATGATAAGCACTGGAACGCGCCGGTGACCGAGGACCCGGTCTTGAATTCGGTGGAAATCTGGAACCTGATGAATGTGACCGACGACGCACATCCTATTCATCTTCACCTGGTGCGGTTCCAGATACTGGATCGGCGGCGGTTTGAAAGGTTCGCCTATCAGTACGAAAACATTCTGCGCTACCGGGGCGCCGCGGCTGCGCCGGAGCCGGGTGAGGCAGGGTGGAAAGACACGGTGCGGGCCGATCCAGGAATGGTCACGCGAATTATTGTGAAGTTCGAAGGCTTCGTGGGCCGCTACGTGTGGCATTGCCACATCCTGGAACATGAAGATAATGAGATGATGCGGCCGTATGACGTGATCGCGGGCCGCTGACTGGGCCGGCTGAGTAGGGGTTTCTTTAGTCACTTCTGATTCGTCACCACACTTTGTTATTCTTTACACTTGGGGCAGATCGCCCCGTCCTCTCCCGCTTTTTCGCGGTGCGCTCTGTCTTTCTTTCGCGTGCAGGAAACCGACACATCACGACCGGAGTTGCAGCAGATTCTGGATAAGCCCATCCGCGAGCTGGGTTTGAAAATTGAAGGCTCGCCGCTGGAGCGTTTCGTGCAGCAGTTGTACAGGGAGTTGGAGCAAAAGCGGCTGGTGAAGTTTCGTCCGGCATGCTACCTCACCGATGAATGGGGCTGCCCGTCGGGAGAGCCAGTGATTGGAATCCCGTTTTACCTGGCCGACGCCAAACTGGCGCAACTGGAAAAGCAAACCAACGATCTCGAAGACGCACGCGAGATCATGATGTACCTGCGGCACGAAGCCGGGCACGCATTTAATTATGCTTACAAACTCCATCGCACGCCGGAGTGGAAACAGTTGTTTGGGCCGTTCCGGCGGCCGTATCACGATAATTACCGGCCGGTCCCGTTCTCACGAAATTATGTGCGCTACCTGGCAGGGTGGTATGCGCAGAAGCATCCGGATGAAGATTTTGCCGAAACTTTTGCGGTGTGGTTGACCCCGCGTTCGGCATGGCGCAAACGCTATCGCGGTTGGGGCGCGCTGGCGAAATTGCGTTACATGAACCGCATCGCGCGAGAATTGGGCCACACCGACCCGGTTCGCCGCCGCGGTGTGACCGATGTGACGGTTGACGAGATGGAGATCACCGTCGCCGAGTTCTACCGGCGAAACGGTGAAGAAGTCGCGCTGGGAGATCTGGGGCTGGACACCGATCTCCGGGATATTTTTAACGTATCGAAGCGGCGCAAACGGGCGACTCCGGCGCAGCAAGTTCTGCATCAGCACCGCAAAACGGTGGTGGACAAGGTCGTGTACTGGACGGGAGCGCCGCGGCCGCTGATCAAGAAGCTGGTGGAATTGATCGAGAAGCGAATCGGCGAGCTGAAGTTGTTTGCCGATCCGCAGCGTGAAGCGGAGCATTTGATTCAGGTCACGGTGTATGCCACGGCGCTGGCCATGAATTACATGACCAGAGGAAAGTTTGTGCAGCCGTGAGAAGTGAAAGGAGACGGATTTGAGAAGCTGGAGGTCAAAATGACGGGCGCGAAGCTGAAAGTGGCGGTGCTGTACGACGTCTGGGGAGACGAAGCAGTGACGCCCGAAGTGGTTGAGCAGAAGGTGTCCTCGAAGAAGAAGAAAAAGAAAAAGCCGCAAAGCAAGAGCAAGCGAGAGAAAGAAGACCGGGAAGAGATATTTGAGGCGCTGGAAAAACTGGGCCACGAGCCCTTCTATCAAGTGCTGGATGGAACGCAGCCGTGTCTGACTGCACTGGCGAAGTGTGGCGCCGACCTGGTGTTCAATCTGACGGAATCCTTTGCCGGCGATGACACCAAAGAAATGAACGTGGCCGCCTACATGGACCTGCTGGGGATCCACTACACCGGCGGCGGTCCGCACGCGCATTTTCTGGCGCAAGACAAGGCGACGGCCAAGAAAATGTTTGCCTTTCACGGCATTAAGACGCCTTTCTTTGCGACTGCGTACCGCGGCCGCATCGAGCATGCGCACGATGTGTCGTTCCCGCTGATTGTGAAGCCGATGTGGGAGGACGGGTCGATTGGGATTGACGCGGCGTCGGTGGTAAACAGCGTAAAAGAGCTGATGGAGCGGGTGGAGTACATCCAGAACGAGTTCGATTCGCCGGCGCTGATTGAGGAATACATTGAAGGCCGCGAGATGTACGTGGGAGTTCTGGGCAGCTATGAAAGAGCGCAGGCGCTGCCGCTGGTAGAGCTCGATTTGTCCCGGCTGCCGGAGGGTACTCCGAAGATTGCCAGCTACGATGTGAAGTTTGAAAAAGAAACCCAGGCGCACAAGCTAACCAAGTCATACCTGGTGGATGATCTGGATGAGAAGACGACTGCACGGCTGCAGGCCGTTGGCCTGGCGGCGTACCAGGCGGTGAAGTTGCGCGACTATGGGCGCATTGATATGCGGCTCACGCCGAAAGGCGAAGTGTACGTGATTGAGGCCAACCCGAATCCGTGGCTTTCGAGCAAGCAGGAATTTGCCATGGCGGCGAAGGCTTCCGGTCGTTCCTACACCGAGCTCATCGGCGAGATCGTGGAACTGGCCATGGCGAGATACGTCCCGGGGTCCGGCGCGGAAAGCGCGTCCTAGCTAGGCTGACCTTTGCAGAACCGGGGCGGCAACCATCGCCGCGCGCTTTCTCATAAGCTCCACAATTCGGTGTTTCACATAGCCATCTTCCGTGAGATGTGCCGACGCGGTGTCTTCTAATTTTGGTACTACCATGCGGTCAATGGGTGGGCGGCTGGCAAAATCAGGATCCAGAGCAGAACAGAAGCGGCAGTCGCGAGCGGTGCGGGTGTCCGTGTGCTCAGACCTGCGATGGAATCGGTCCATGGGGGCTGGTCTCCTTGCAAACCTAGGGTAGATAAGAAAAGCCATGTATACATGAAGGATGGAAGGCGGGCAATGCAGTGGGCTGTGAATGCCTGTGGAAAAGTTGGGTAATTGATTTGATTCTCTGCTCTGCTGTGCGCAGCTGTACAGAACATCCCAAAAACGAACATTCATTCCCGTTCACACGTGCTTTTTGTCTAGTGTTATCAATTAGTTAGCAATGATCGCATGGCAGAGCAATTGCGACGGTCGATGGGTTGTTGAGTCACCCCAAGGGGGGCAACGATGCAATCGCTTATGCAGGACTTTCGCTACGGGTTGCGGGTCTTGGCAAAGACGCCGGGATTCACCGCGGTCGCAGTGGTGACTCTGGCACTGGGGATCGGCGCGAACACGGCGATCTTCAGCATCGTGAATTCGGTGTTGCTGCGGCCGTTGCCTTTTCCAGATTCGCAACGCTTGGTTTCGCTGGGGAACTTTGATACCCGGCGCACTCCGGCGACCCCCGATGGAACCGTTTCCTATCCCGATCTCATGGATGTACGCGCTCGCAATCACTCTTTCCAGGAAACCCGGAGCACCGTGGAAGGGCATGGCTTCAGCCGTGCCGCTCAGACCTCCCCAGCCATGCGGCTTTAGCCGCTGAGGGCGTCCGCCTAATTGAACACCACCGTCTTGTTTCCATAAAGCAGAACGCGGTTTTCAATGTGCCAGCGCACCCCGCGTGAGAGCACGACTTTCTCGAGGTCGCGGCCCTTTTGCAGCAAATCATCCAGCGAATCGCGATGTGAGATACGGATCACGTCCTGCTCGATGATGGGGCCGTCGTCGAGCACTTCGGTGACATAGTGACTGGTCGCGCCGATCAGCTTTACGCCGCGCGTGAAGGCCTGATGATAGGGTTTGGCACCGACAAACGCAGGCAAGAACGAATGATGGATGTTGATGATGCGCTGCGGAAAGCGCTGCACAAATTCATTGGATAGCACCTGCATGTAGCGCGCCAGCACCAGAAAGTCGAAGTTGTTTCGCGTGATTAAATCGAGGATGCGGCTCTCGGCTTCGGCTTTGTTATCTTTGGTGACCGGAACGACGACGAAGGGGACGCGGTAGAAATCAGCAATCGGCTGATTGTCGGGGTGGTTGGAAATGATCAACGGAATGTCGCACGCCAGTTCGCCGCTCTTGTGGCGGTAGAGCAGGTCCACCAGGCAGTGATCGTACTTTGAAACCAGGATAATCATGCGGGGACGGGAATCCGAACGGGCCAGCCGCCATTGCATCTCGAATCTGTCGGCGATCGGCAAGAAGTGTTTGGGAAAGTCCGCGAGGTCGATGTCGAAGTTGGCGGGGTCGAATTCCACCCGCATCAAGAACAGGTTGGACCCTTCGTCGGCGTGCTCGTCGGCGTGAAGAATGTTGCCGTTGTGGCGAAAGACGAAATCCGAGATGGCGGCGACCAGGCCTTTGCGGTCGGGACAGGAGAGCAGCAGGATGGCGGAGGGTTTCATGGTGCGTCCTCCCGCTACTTCTTCAACTCTTTCAGTATCTCCCTTGCGGCGTTCGCTCCCGAGCCGCCGGTCAAGCCTGCCCCGGGATGGGTTCCCGAACCGCACACGTACAAATTCTTAATCGGGGTGTTGTACTTTGCCCAGTCGAGCATGGGCCGCATGGTGAAAAACTGGTCGAGCGCCAGTTCTCCGTGGAAGATGTGGCCGTTGGTGAGGCCATATACGTCTTCGAGGTCCTGCGGCGTAATGATCTGATGAGTCAGAATCAACTCCGGCAGGTTGGGCGCGTATCGCGTGAGCGTTTTGACCACCGTGTCGCCGAGCGCTACCCGCTGTTTCTCCCAGTCGCTATTTTTCAGTTTGAACGGCGCGTACTGCATGTAGATCGACATCACGTGCTTGCCGGCGGGCGCGAGCGAGGGATCGCCAACGGTGGGGATCGCGACCTCCAAGTACGGTTGTTTCGAGAAATTGCCGTATTTCGATTCGTCGAAAGCCCGCTCCAGATAGTCGATTTCGGGGGCGATGAGGATTCGTCCGCTCAGAGCTTCGTCGTTTTCCTTCAGCGCGGTGAACTTGGGCAGACCGGAAAGCGCGAGATTCACTTTGGCAACGGTGCCGGGCATGCGGTAATGCTGAAGTTTCATGACGAAGTCCGGCGAGAGGTGCATGGGATCGACCAGCTTCAGCAGGGTACGTTTGGGGTCGGCATTGGAAATGATCGCCTGCGCATTGATTTCCTCGCCGCTCGAAAGCACCACGCCGCTGGCCACGCCATTGCCGACCGTGACTTCGATGACTTCGGCATTGCTGCGAATCTCCGCGCCAGCTTCGGTGGCCGCGGCAGCCATGGCTTGAGTGATAGCGCCAGCGCCGCCTTCGGCAAAAGATGCCAAGCCGGAGGCATGCGCGTCGCCGGCGGCACGAATGAGCAGCACCAGACTGGTGCCGGCTGACCAGGGACCGAGAAATGTGCCGAAGATTCCACGAGCGGCGATGGTGGCGCGCAGTAATTCGGTCTCGAAGTACTCGGCCACCAGATCGGCAACCGCCATGGGCCCCCAGCGCAGCAGGCGGTACATATCCCTCTTGCCTAGGTTGCGAATGGCGCGTCCAGTCTGCAACATTCCCCAGAGATCGCCTTTGCTGGGGTGGTCAATATCAGGCGGCGTCAACGCCAGAGCTTCGGCGATCACCTTGCTTATTTTCGAGAGCGTCTGCTGAAACTCGGGATAGCGGGCGGCGTCTTTCTGTGAGAACTTGCTGATTTCCTGCGCCGATTTCTCGAGGTTGCGGTAGAGCGTGAGCGCGCGGCCATCCGGCGACAAAGAAACGGTGGCCACGTCGGGACTGATCAGCTTCAGCCCGTGCTTTTCGAGTTGCATGTCACGAACAATGTCGGGACGCAGCGGGCCGGCAGAATGGGCCAGAGTCGAGCAGCGGAAGCCGGGGTGAAACTCTTGAGTGATGGCCGCGCCCCCGGGTTGCGGACGGCGTTCGAGTACCAGCGGCTTGTATCCGGCCTTGGCGAGATAGAACGCAGTGACCAGGCCGTTGTGACCGCCGCCGATGATGACCACATCGCGTGTGCTGCCCATGGTTACGCGGCCCCCTTGACGTCTTTGAGAATTTCCAAAGCTGCCAGTCGCCCAGGGCCGCCCATGATGCCGCCACCGGGGTGCGTTGCCGAGCCGCACAGATAAAGGTTTTTAATAGGGGTGCGGAACTGCGCGTATCCCGGCACCGGGCGGAGAAAGAAAAGCTGCTCGAGCGACAGTTCGCCCTGGAAGATGTTGCCCTCGCTCAGACCCCATTCGCGTTCCAGATCCAGCGGCGTGATGACCTGCTTGTGCAGAATGATGTCTTTAATATTGGGCGCGTGCTCGGCGATGGTATCGATCACGTTGTTTCCGAAAGCTTCTTTCTGATCGTCCCAGTTGAGGCCGGGCCGCAGCTTGTAAGGCGCATATTGCACGAAGCAGGAAAGAATGTGCTTACCGGGAGGCGCGACCGAAGGATCAGTGAGTGTTGGAATCACCATGTCGATGTACGGACGGCGCGAGAAGTTGCCGTACTTGGCATCGTCGTAGGCGCGTTCCATGTACTCCACGCTTGGCGAGATGGACATGGCGCCGCGCAGGTGCGCGCCCGGACCGGGCAGGCACTTGAAGTTGGGCAGCGCGTCCAGTGCCAGATTCACCTTGCCCGAAGACCCACGGAACTTGTAACGATTCACTTCCTCCAGAAATTCGTCGGGCAGATTGCCCTTTTCGATGAGGCGGACGAAAGTCTGCCGCGGGTCGAGGCTGGAAGAAATCACGTCGGCGTAGATTTCATCGCCGTTAGCGAGGACAACACCCTTGGCCTTGCCCGATTTAATGATGATATTTGTGATCCCCGTCTCGGTGCGGATTTCGACTCCAGCTTCACGGGCCGCGTCGGCAATCGCATTGGAGATGGCGCCCGTGCCTCCCCGGGCGAATCCCCAGGAGCGGAATGCGCCGTCAATCTCGCCCATGTAATGGTGGAGCAAAACGTAAGCAGTTCCCGGCGAGCGCACGCCCAGAAAAGTTCCGATGATGCCGGAAGCCGACATGGTGGCCTTGAGCACATCGGTCTCGAACCATTGATCGAGGAAATCGATGGCGCTCATGGTCATCAACTGCACCTGGTTATATTTGTCGTCGCTGGTCATGCTCTGAAAACGTTTGCCGATGAACAGCAGCTTCATTAACTCTTTCGGGTTCAGCGTCGCAGGGTCGGGCGGCACCATGCTGAGAATCGGCTTCACGAAACGGCACATGGCCTGCATGGCTTTGCCGAATTCGTCGTAGGCCTCGGCGTCAAGCTTGGAGTGGCGCGCAATCTCGCGATGCGTCTTGCCGTGATCATTCACCCGCCACAGGTAATCGCCGTTGAGCATGGGAGTGAACGTGCCGTCGAGCGGGAGAATCTCCAGGCCATGGCGGGGAAGATCGAGGTCACGGATAATTTCCGGCCGCAAGAGCGACACCACGTAGGAGCAGACGGAGAACTTAAACCCGGGGAACACTTCTTCGGTGCAAGCCGCGCCGCCGAGGACGTAGCGGCGTTCGAGCACCAGAACTTTCTTGCCGGCGCGGGCAAGATAAGCGGCGTTGACCAAACCGTTGTGGCCTCCACCGATTACGATGACGTCGTATTTGGTCATTAGCTGCTGGCTCCTAGCTTCTAGCTGAGAAATATGTAAAGCCGAGCGAGAGCAGAGCGGATCAGAGGCCGCTGGGCAGATTGCGCCACGCTATGAGAATGCCGCGCATGATTGAGGCACCCATTCTATCTGAGTGGTTGCGGCTTTGTCTGCATTTGCCCCTTGGTGCGGCGGCTGCATATAATCCGAGTTCGAAAAGAGTTTCCTTTGTGTACCTTCGCGTCCTTTGCGGTTAGCGGGTTTAAGTCTTCAACCACAAAGGACACAAAGGTGCACAAAGGAAAGCCTACAATCTACGTGAGGTCATTCCCTTGCCCGTTGGAACCGCGTTTCACGAACGAACTTTTGCCCTGTGCAACAGCCTGAACTACCGCGAGTGGTCGGGATACTACACGGTCAGCGTGTATGAAGTGCATCATGAGCACGAGTACAACGCCATCCGCAATGCCGCCGCGTTGATCGATATCTCGCCGCTCTACAAGTATCTGGTCACCGGGAAAGACGCCACGCGGCTGGTGAATCGTGTGATTACGCGCGACATTAACAAAGTTGCGGTCGGGCAGGTGATTTACTGCTGCTGGTGCGACGAAGAAGGCAAGGTCATCGACGACGGCACCATCACGCGGCTCGAAGAAAATAAATATCGCTGGACGGCTGCCGATCCCAGCCTGCGCTGGTTTCGCCAGAACGGCAACAATATGGACGTCCAGATCGAGGACATCTCGGAGAAAGTGGCCGCGCTGGCGCTACAAGGGCCGACTTCGGGAAAACTGCTGAAAGCTGT
Source organism: Terriglobales bacterium (assembly GCA_052147055.1). Taxonomy (GTDB): domain Bacteria; phylum Acidobacteriota; class Terriglobia; order Terriglobales; family Acidobacteriaceae; genus JABCZH01. The sequence continues at coordinate 25,751 of JBKQLO010000105.1, read as the reverse complement.
GGCAGAAGCGGAGATTGCGAACTTGAAATACTTCCGCATGACTCGCGGCAAGATTGCCGGCGTGCCGGTCGACATTTCGCGTACCGGCTATACCGGCGATTTGGGTTATGAAATCTGGGTTCCGTGGAACGACGCCGTCAAAGTCTGGGACGCCTTGATGGATAAAGGCAAGCAGTTTGATATTCATGCTGCCGGGATGCTGGCGCTGGATGTGGCGAGGGTCGAGGCTGGGCTGCTACTGATTGAAGTGGATTACTCGAGCAGCAAGAAGGCGCTGATCGCGTCACAGAAGTATTCGCCGTTCGAACTTGGGTTTGGCAAGATGGTGCACTTGCAGAAGCCGAATTTCGTTGGCAAGGCGGCTCTGGAGCGAGACCAGAAAGAAGGCGTTCCCCGGCAGTTTGTGGGGCTGGAAATTGATTGGACGGAGGTCGAGCAGCGATATGAGAAGTATGGCCTGACTCCGGCCGCGCCCAGCCAGGCGTCGCGCGTAGCGGTGCCGGTGTATTGCGGCGAGAAGCAAGTCGGCAAAGCCACGACCACCACCTGGTCTCCGGTGTTGAAGAAGATGATCGCGCTGGCCAGTGTAGATACCGATCATTCGCAAAATGGCAACCGTTTGCAGTTAGAAATCACGATCGAAGCCGTGCGACAGAAAGTAACAGCGAAGATAGTGCCCATGCCGTTTTTCAATCCCAAGCGGAAGACGGCGGTGCCGGTGTAGGGCGATGCCCCCGCCGTTTCCCCCAGCCATAAATCCCCGCGCCGATCGCCACCAACACCACCGACCCTCCCACTACTTTCAACACCGCCAGTGGCTTGTTTATCTCATCCGCTTGCGGGACAACCGACAAGACAATCGTTAGCGTGGTCGTGAGAAGTCCAACAACTGAGACCAGCTTAGCGACCGCCTTTCCGCCTGGAACCCGAATCACGTCGGGACCCGTCGGTTCGGCCTGCAACTTGATCATTGCGGCAAACACAAAGAGATACGGGATGAAGTATGTAATCACGGTCATGCTGGCCATCACGTCGTACGCGCCCTTCACACTGGTGCCCGCCTGGCCAAGAAAAATGAAAACTACTCCGAGAACGTATTGCACCAGCAGCGCCACCCAGGGCGTCTTCCATCGCGGATGCAACGCGCCAAATACCGGCGGCAAGAAACGATCTATACCGGCAACGAACGGCAGCCGGGCCACGGCCGCCAGATAGGCTCCAGCCGCACCCACATTGCTGAGGGCAATAAGAAACGCCGCATAGGGCACCACGCGCTCAAAGCCGATGCGGCCGGCAGTTTTCGCGATCGCCTGCATCAGCCCCGACAGATTGCTGACTTCCGCCGGCGGTAGCGCCACCAGCACGCTCACCGTCCCCAGGATGTAGCACAGCGCCACCGTCACTCCAGCGATGAACAGCCCCCAAGGAAGTGTCCGGCGGGGATTCTTGATTTCGTCTCCCATGAAGGAAGCGGTTTCGCATCCGCCGAAAGCGAAGATTAGCAGCGACCAGAAGATGACGTCGTTGAAATGAAGGCTCGGCGTCATGGAGTGCAACGTGAATGAAGTGGCTGCGCCGAAGCGATGCCAGGCGATGGCGCCCATCAAGATCAAAATGCCTGCGGGAATCCACATCGCCAGCGCGCCTACGTTATGCAGCCATTTGCCGACGTCTAGGCCGACCACATTGAGCAACGTTGCGGCAGTCAGGGTGAGCAGCGCAAAGACAATGAAGTAGGTTGGGTTGTTGGAGAGATGTCCCCAGGAACTTTGACGCACGTAAAGCGCGTTGCTGGCGGCGAAATAAAGCACTGCGGGGAAGTACGGAAGATTGCTGGCCCAGTAAGTCCATGCGGAAATGAATCCGGAGAAGTCGCCGAAAGCTTTCTTGCTCCAAACATAAAGTCCGCCTTCGCCGGGATAACGCGACGAGAGTTCGATCACCGAGAGCGCCAGCGGGGTGTAGAAGGCCAGCCAGGCGCCGATCCAGATGACCATGGAACTGGGGCCAGCGGCGGCAGCGGTCGCAATCCAGCGCAGACTGATGCCGGTGACCACGTAGAACAGAACCAGATCGCGGAAGCCCATGACGCGCTTGGGGCGGTTGGGGTCGTCGGGAATGAGAGCGGAGGTTGAGTTGGGTCTTTCCACGATATGCGCTGGAGCTACACCGCGTCATTTAACCACGGAGGGCACAGAGAACACGAGGACAAGCAGGAAGATTCACACTCTTTGCTTGCCGCTCCGCTTCCAGTACAAATACCCTGGCACTCCCAGCAGCACAATAATCGTCCCCGCCAGCGATTCCTTCGGCCGGGTGAAAATCGTATTCAACGTCCAGGCGGTTCCGATGAGCACATAAATCGCCGGCAGCCAGGGATATCCGGTGCAACGATAAGCCCGCGGAATATCTGGACGCTTCCAGCGCAGCACGAACAGTCCCACCACGGTCAGCGTGTACGACAGCACCATGCCGAACATGACATAGGTGTAGAGCTGATCGTAGCGGCCGCTGAGAGTGAGGATTCCCGCCCAAATTCCTTGTCCGATCAGCGCAAAGGCGGGAGTGCGCCACTTGGGGTGGACTTCCGCCATGCGCCGGAAGAAAAGGCCATCCTTTGCCATGGCGTAATAAATTCGCGGGCTGCCGAGGATGGCGCAGGCGGCCGCGCCAAAGCAGGAGACAGCGACCAGCGCCGAGAGCCACACCGCAGCCGCGGGCGAGAACAGTGCCACCGCAGCGGTGTGGGCGATGGTCTCATGCCTGGCGATTTCGGAAATGGGGAGCGCGTACAGGTAGGTCATGTTCATGGCCACGTAAATGATGCCGACGATCACCACACCGAAAAACATGGCCAGAGGCACATTGCGGCGCGGTTCCTTCATTTCGCCGGCCACCCAGCCGATATAGACCCATCCGTCGTAGGCCCAGAAGACGGCGATTAGAGCCACCCCGAACGCCGAAAGCAGCTGGCCAGGACTCGCACCCATGGTCAGGCCATGAACCGAGCCCCACTCGTTGGTGGTGAAATGATGCCAATCCCCCTTGCCGATGGCGAACCCAAGAATCACGAATGCGGCCATGGCGACAAACTTGGCCCAGGTGGCGACGTTTTGCAGCAACGCACCCCAGCGCAGCCCCGTGACGTTAATCCAGGTGACCACCGCAATCATGATTAGAGCCGCGACGTGAGCGCGAGTCAGCACGACGCCTGCGACCGACAAAACTGCATGCTGCTGCGAAATGCCGGGGACGATTCCGCCGAGGTAGGCGGCTGAACCTACGGCCAGCGCCGCAATGGAGCCACCATTGCCCACGCTGAACATCATCCAGCCGTAGAGAAATGCGGGCAGGTCGCCGTAAGCTTCGCGCAGGTAAATATATTGACCGCCGCAGTCAGGAAACATGGTGCCCAGTTCGGCGAAGGCGAAGCAGGCGCACAGGGAGATCGCGCCGCCGAGTACCCAGACCAGCAGAAAAAGTACGGGATGGGGCAACGGTCCGGCAATGTCTTTTGCAGTCAGAAAAATGGACGAGCCGATCACCCCACCGACGAGCAACAGGATGGAATCAAGCAACGTGAGGCCGCGCACCAGCGTGGGCTGAGATTCGGATTGGGTTGCCGAGGGCGGCGAAGTGGCGGAAAGCCCCATGACTTATCCCATTCCCAAATCGTCGGGAGATTCGAGCGGAGTGCCGCAGCGGCGGCAGATGACGGCCGAGCAGTCGCCGCAGGTGAGCGGGTCGGTGACCTCGGCAGCACACCTGGGACAGTAGAGAAGTTCGGGTTCGGCTGGAGGCTGCGGACTGGTAGCCATGACGGGCAAATGTAGCACAACTTTGCACATCTCAGGGTCGGCCGGCGTTGCGGGTGCCGGGCCGGCAAGGTTTTACATATTATTGACAACCAGAACTGGGAAACGCACATACCATGTTGCGGGCTGAATGCACGTCTGGGGTTCGTTCGGCTAACGTCATTCCAAAAGGATGTTTTCATGAGAGTCAAGAAGGTCGTGGTCGTGGCAATGCTGGGGCTGTTCTATTTGGCTGTGTCGGTGGGCGCGGTGGCGCAGACTGGGGGTGACGGGTCTCGCCAGGCCCCAATTGGCCCGGGAAGTGTTGTCGTCAACACGGCGCTGGGCGGGTTCATTCTGGGGTACGACATCGACCAGACCGGGACAGAAGGGATTCTGAGCGAGGCGCTGGTGTTGGCGGATGGCAATGCCAACGTCGCGGTCGAGACCTTCGATCAAAAAACCGGCAAGATCATTAAGATCCTTGCCCAACAGATGGACAGCAAGAACGACTTTGTCACCCTGGGAATCTTCGGCAATTCCGTGGCATTGACGGAGTTCGAGCACGTAACCAATCTTTTCGTCGATAAGCGCGTCTACGGTATTTCGAACCCTCTGAACGCGAATAAATTTACAGGCAAGTGGACGCCTCCCTTACCCAAGGCCGACCACATCATCACGGGTACGGCGGTGAGCCAGGGATTTCCTACCACGGCGGTGATGGCTATGAACAACACTGGCAACGATTTTAGTTCTTACGTATTCAGTTCGAATGTCGCTGCCAATACCTTTGGGCCGGTCTTTAAGGTGACGGATACGGTTTTCGATTGGGACAATTCTCCAGTGATGGCGATGGACACCGCAACCAACCAGGCGGTTCTCGGGGGTTCCAATGGGTGCTTTGGCTGCACCACCGAAATTGGGATGGTGGATCTAACGACCGGCAAACTGGCCGAGTTCGAGGGGCTGGGTTTCGGATTCATCAACGGGATTGCCGTCGATTCCGCGACCGGCATCGCGTGTACAACTACGGAAGACGATTTCAGCGTAGAGTTCTATGACTTGGCCAAGCAGACGGGCATCATCGTCGTGCTTCCCGGCGCTACCGATCAATCGCAGAGCGGACAAGCCGTGTCAGTCGATCCGATTCACAAGCTGTTCTTTGTCGGACAGGAGTTCTCCAGTACGGCTCCGTCCGGCAGCAGCATCCAGGTCTTCGACGAACAAGGAAACTTTGTGGAGTCACTCAACGGGTTCGGGTTGCCAGCCAGCCCGGCGTTCATGGCGTTGCACCCCAGCCAGCGCGCGGGTTACGTGCTGGGGAGCGAGACCACGCTACAATCGTTCACGTACTAGGTTCTGCGCCTTCTGCGGAGAAAAGCTCTTGATCGCAGAGATCGCGGAGAGCGGCCCGCAGGGGACACGGAGGAAGCTCTTAACCGCAAAGTGCGCAAAGCAAAACGCGCGAAGGTCGCAGAGAAGATCACGCCGCACCGCCAACCCGCTCGTGTAATGTCCCGTCCGCCGTGGTAAAAAGGAAGATACCCGTGCCTGAGAAACTACCCACTCCCGATGAGAAGCTGCAACTTGAATTCAATCGCTGGGCCGAGCAAGGCCACGGCGAGACGATGGAGCGCCATCATCTCAACATCACCGAAAAGACGATTCGACTGATGGATTTGCGGCCCGGCGAGCGGGTGCTGGATCTGGGTTGCGGCGCGGGCTGGGCGACGCGGCTGTTGGCCCGTCTGGTGGCGGAGGGCCCGGAAGGCTTCGGGCAGGTGGTGGGCCTGGATGTTGCGGACGAGATGATCCGGCACGCGCGAGTGGCGTCGAAGGACTTCGAGAACATCTTGTATGTGTGGGGTTCAGCGCAGCAGATTCCCTGGGAAGAGAATTTCTTCGACAAGGTGCTGTCGGTCGAATCTTTTTATTACTATCCCGACCAGGAGCGGGCGCTGGCCGAGCTGTTTCGAGTGATGGCTCCGCGCGGGCGGCTGTTCATTCTGATCAACCTCTACCAAGACAATCCCTATTCTCTGCAATGGGTGGACAAGTTGAAGGTGCCGGTGCATGTTCGATCGTCCGCCGAGTATGTTGAACTCTTCAAAAGGCATGCGTTTGAGAACGTCGAAGCGCGGCTGATTCCGGACGACACGCCCACGCCCGACGATTACCAGACCCAGTCGTTTAATAGTCTGGAGGACCTGCGGGCCTTCAAACGAGTGGGAGCGCTGCTGCTGATGGCGTCGAAACCTGATCTGCGAAATCCCGCGCCCGGATACACCATCTACTGACCAACGCTTTAGCGGCCTCGGCTAAACCCTAGTGCATTCCAGGCCGATATCCCTTCTTGGTGAAGTGTCCGAGAGTGCCTTGGGAGGAGATGTGTCCGCAGGTAGGAATTCCCCAGATTGGAACCGCGATCCAGTTTCGAGCGACGACCGCAAGCTCCATACCACCTCATCTCTGCTGCGAACTTGGGCACGGGCGCGGCAGGGGGTGAAACGCGCGGTGGAGTGGTTCTGTGCGCATCCTGCGCTGACCGTTTCCGGCCTGTCGGCCCTGGCGATTGTATCGGTGCTGGCGCTGCGGCCCTTTTGGAGTGGAAATGTGCTCGCCAAAAGTCCCGACCTGCGTTCTGAGGCGGTGTTCCTGGCCCTCTGGCTGGTGCCGCTGTACGGGTTCTATCAGCAAATGCGCATGTGGCAGTTGAAAACTCGGCTGACCAAACGGGAAGAGTTGTTCCGGTTGATCAGCGAGAATGCCGCCGACATGATCGGGTTGGTCGATGTAAATGGAAAGCGCCTGTACAACAGCCCAGCCTACGAGAAAGTCCTGGGATACTCGGCCAAGGAGCTGAGATCGACCTCGTCCTTTGAGCAAATCCATCCGGATGATCGTGAACGGGTGAGAGCTGCGGCTGCGGAGGCGCGGCTCACGGGTGTTGGCAAAAGGCTGGAATACCGCATCCGCCACAAGAACGGGGAATGGCTGGTCATCGAGTCGTCAGCCAGCGCCATCCGCAATAAGAATGGTGAAGTGGAGAAGTTGGTGATCGTCAACCGCGACATCACCGAGCGAAAGCGCGCCGAGAAGAAGCTGGAACACAACGCGCTGCATGACGGGCTTACCGACCTGCCGAATCGGACGATGTTCCTGAAACGGCTGCAGCGGGCATGCGATCGCGGGCGGCGTGACTCCGCCTACAAGTTTGCGGTCTTGTTCGTTGACATCGACGGCTTCAAGGTATTCAACGACACCATGGGGCATGGTGTGGGGGACGAACTGATTCTGGACATCAGCCAGCGTCTGGCCAACTGTCTGCGTTTTGAGGACACGCTTTCGCGGGTGGCGGGCAAGCGGCCCGGCAACCCGCAGGAAGGGGATGAAGTGCTGGCCCGGCTTGGCGGGGACGAGTTCACAATTCTGGTGGGATCGATTCATGACCCCAGTGACGCCATGCGAGTGGCCAAGCGCATCCAAGACGCATTGGGCGAACCATTTTCCATTCAAGGCCGGGAGGTATTTACCTCCGCTAGCATGGGCATCGCCCTCAGCACCGCCTCGCATGACCGCGCGGAAGACTTGTTGCGGGATGCCGATATCGCGATGTTCCGGGCGAAAATGCTGGGCAAATCACGCTGCGAATTCTTTGATGAAGAAATGCACACCCAAGCGGTGGCGCAACTGCAACTGGAGACGGAACTGAGGCGAGCTGTCGAAAGCAAAGAATTTCTGCTTCACTATCAGCCCATTGTCTTGCTGGAAACTGGGGAACTCGCCGGTTTCGAGGCGCTGGTGCGGTGGCAGCATCCGGTGGAAGGGCTTCAGTATCCGGACCGGTTTCTGAGCGTGGTGGAGAAGACCGGGCTGGTGGTGCCGCTGGGCAAAGGGATACTCCGACAAGCCTGCCAGCAGGCCCAAAGTTGGAAATCGCTATCCGTGCTACACGGGAACCTCATGGTGACGGTGAACGTCTCTCCGCGACAGTTCGCCTATCCAGATTTGATTAGCGATGTCGAAGCGGCGCTGCAAGAGACCGGGTTGGATCCGCGCAGGCTGCACCTGGAAGTTACCGAGAGCGCGGCCATGGCAGATCCGGAACGGTCCAAACATCTGCTGGCACGACTGAAGGGATTGGGAATCTCCATCAGTATCGACGATTTTGGCACCGGACACTCCTCCCTCAGCCGCTTACGGCGTTTTCCCGTGGATGTGGTCAAGATTGACCGCTCTTTTATTACCCACATGGACAGCGACCAGGAGGCGAGCAAGATCGTCCATCTGATCATCGACTTTGCCCACACGGTCAATCTGAAAGTTGTTGCGGAGGGAGTGGAGGTGGCCGCTCACCGGGACCAGCTCAAGAGCCTGGGCTGCGAATATGGCCAGGGATATTTCTTTTCGAGGCCGGTCGACCTGGAGGGTGTGGAGCGACTGCTGGCCAGGAGCAGGGCGCCGCTGGTAGCAGAGCTTGCCACCAGCGCGGCAGGAACGCAGTAGGAACGCGGGCCGGAGCTTCGATCACTTCACCAGCCGGTTGTACTTCTTCAGCACTTCGCGTAGACGGTCATGCGGCAGCGCGATCACAGTGCGATGGTTGATTCCGGTCATGGTTTCGGCGGCGACCAAGGCATTGACCACAGCTTCTTCCGTGGCTTGGACTGTAGCCAGAAAAATAGCATCCAGCGAATCGTTAGGCAGCATGGTGATTTGACGAAGTCCGTTGGGAGAAATGGCTTCTGGGTTGGCGGTGGAGAAGGCGATGAAGATATCGCCGGACCCGTTGCCGGCATAACTGCCATCCCTGGCCAGCCCCATGGCCACGTGCCGGGCAACCCGCTTGAGTTGGGTCGGGATCAGCGGAGCGTCGGTGGCGACCACAACGATGATGGAACCCACGTCCTTGTTACGGACCTTATTGTCCTGAATTTCCCGTCCCACCGGCACACCCGCGATACGCAATTGATCGCGGTCTCCGTAGTTGCATTGCACCAGCACGCCGACGGTGTAGCCGCCGTTGGTCGCGCTCAGCACTCGCGAGGCGGTGCCGATGCCACCCTTGAATTCGTGGCAAATCATGCCCGTGCCACCGCCTACATTGCCTTCCTCGACCGGACCGCTGTGTGCCGTTTCGATAGCGTGGAAGGCATCTTCCGGTTTCACATGGAATCCGTTGACATCATTCAAGTCGCCGTCCCAGGTCTCCGCCACCACCGGGGCCGACCACCAGTAGCCTTCTTGATCGCGCACGCCGCTTTTGACTTTCCAGGCGATGACGGCATCGTGAACCACACCCACACTGTGGGTACTGGTGATCATCACTGGCCCGTCGAGGAAGCCTGAATCTTCCAGCCAAGTGGTGCCAGTCATTTCACCGGCGCCATTTTCGGTGAACCATCCGCCGAAGACGGCATCGTTGGAATCTTTTCCCCGGGGCAAAATGGCGGTCACGCCGGTGCGTACCGGGCCCACGCCGACTCTCAACGCGCCTTCGCCGGAAATCAGCGTAGTATGGCCGACTTCCACGCCTTTTACATCGGTAATGGCGTTCAAGGGGCCGGGTGTGCCGTCGAAAGGAATACCCAGATTGCGGGCGCGAGGCTTAGTTTGGGCCAGCGCGGAAGCAGTGAACAGAAGAAATGCAGTGAGAAATGCAATCTTATGGTGCGACGTGGGCATCAGGTTCTCCGAGAAACGGTGGGAGCAGTATAGAACAGGAGTTACAAACGACCGGAAGGAGAGAGAGCCTAAGAGGCTAACTCCGACTCACGGTCAGATTCCGTACCGAACACCGAAGTCGTGCCACTATTCGATTCCCAGTTGCTTTCGGGCTTCCGGACTCAAGCGCTCCGGGCCCCAGGGCGGGGTCCAGACAACATTCACAACGGCGTTGCGAATTCCAGGCAATTGCTCCAGGCGCGCCTTGACTTGTTCACTGATGGTCACGTGGGCGGGGCAGCCTTGCGAGGTGAGGGTCAGGTCGATGGTGACGTCTTGTTGCTCGCCGTTTTGGCCGGGGGCAACGGGCTCAAAGCGAACTCCGTAGATCAGCCCGAGATCCACGATATTCACGGGAATCTCGGGGTCGTAACATTGCTTCAAGGCGCCCATAACGTCAGCTTCGGTGACAGTAGACATGAGATGCTCCTAAACGATAAGTTTACCTCACCTTATGAGCCCTGAACTGAAGCAGAGGATTCAACTCGCGCTGGGGGCGGCGATCCTGGTTGCCGGCGTCCGGACAGCCTACATTCTGTACGAGCGTCACCAGGCGAACGAGCCGGTCAGCAAGCAGGAACTGCCGCTGAATGCCGACTACTATGTAACGCCCAGGAAGCTTCACCCCTACGATTTGCAGTCGGCAAAGGAATTGATGAAGCAGCCGGTCTGGGTGAAAGAAGGCTATCGCTACACCTACTATCCCTACGACCACCGTCACGCCGACTTCAAAACCGAGGCGGGATTATTGCTGCCCATCGAAAAGCTGCAAATCACGGACGTGATCACCGAGGCCACGCCGGGGTCGCCGGGTGAGCGACAGGTACTTGCGGTGTTCGAGAAAGACGACAAGAGCTACGCGGTCCCCATCGGTTCGGCAAAGGGCGGCGACTACCAGATCTATTCCGACGAAATGCTCTACATTCAGGACCCGCACGAACTGTACAAGCATTGGACGGCTGAGACCTGGGCCACGATCGAACAGCATCAGGTGAAGCCGGGGATGAACGAATTGCAGGCGGATTTTGCCATCGGCATGGGAATTCCCGAGCGATCCGGCGATCCGCAAGTGAAAACCGTAAATTATCCGAACGGCGGCCACCCAGTGAGCATTACCTATCGGGATGGAAAAGCGGCGGAGATCAGGCAGTAGGCAGGCCCGAGGTCGATTTCTGATCCCCGTGGCCGGCTCTTACTTTACCCGCGGTGAGTTTTCGTCGGCGGCTTTCTGCTCGTCTCCGTGGATCACGCCATCTTCTTTGGCGAAGAACGACCGGTGTTCCGCGTCCTGGTGTTTGGGGTTGAGCAGAAGGTCAAAGCCGTCCTTGTGGGGACGAAAACTGACGGTGTAGTCGCCGCGATCGGGATTGACCATGCGCCGGGTGAAGGTGCCGGTGTGTACTAGATTGGCCAGGGAATCGGCATATTTGCCATTCTTCACCTTGTAGGTATGCTGCGCCCGCAGCACGGTGCGCATATAGCCCAAGGCGATGGCTTCGGAGTCGGAGTGGGCGGGGTCTCCGGGGAACTTCGGCTGGTAGGCAGTCTGTGCGGCTGCGAAAAGTGCTGCGCCCATCACCCCTGCTAAAGCCCAGTTCAACGCGCGAGGGTAACCATTTTTCATGCCTTCTAACCCCTTCTTTTTGAGCTGCTTTTCATGTTACTCCCGTAATTGGCGAACCCCCAAACGAGCTTTGTATCCGGGATGAATGCAGCTATTCTAGGCCCATACATCGCTGTTAGGAATATTATGAAAGCGACCGCCGCAAAAACTGCACTCGCGAAAAAACCGCCCATCCGGCTGGCTGTGGTGGAAAGCGATCCACTACGGTTCGTCGGATTCCGCACATTGTTTGATAACGAATCCGACTTCGAGTTGGTTCCCGCAGTGCTTGCCGAGATCGGCACTCTGCAAAACATTGATCTGGTCCTGCTGGGCAACCGTACCGGTCAGAATCTGTTCGATGTGATGGCCAGCATGAAGGCTGCGCGCCCCGACTTGCGCATCATCGTGACCGGCTCGGGTATTGACGAAGAAACCATTCTCAAGGCCATTGCTGCGGGCGCCAAGGGCTATGTGGACGAGGCGGCATCGCCGGCAGAATTTGTGCAGGCGATCCGGGTGGTGAACGAAGGTTCGGTGTGGGCACCGCGCCGCGTACTCTCCTTGTTCATTGAGCGGGTGTCGTCATCTCCGGGAAGAATCTTTCCCGCGGGCCGCGTGACGTTTACCGATCGTGAAAAGGAAGTTCTGGAGATGCTGGTAGCCGGCCGCTCCAACAAAGAAATCGGCGCAGCTCTGGGGATTGAAGAGCGCACGGTCAAAGCGCATGTGGCGAAACTGATGCGCAAAGTGGGAGTGCAGAACCGGATTGCGCTCTCCGTCCATGCCATTACGCACTCGCTGGTGACCGCGAAGTAGGCGGTTACCAAAGGACAATGACCTCGGTAATCTTGCCGGTTTCTCCATCCTGACCCATACTCGCCTCACCTACCACAGAACCTGGGAGACGGGGTTGGGAACGGGGATTTAGGGTCACCGTTGCCGACCCCGCATTTTTTTGTCTCTGATTTTGCCTATTGGGTTGCGGAGCGAGGACTGAGCTCCACGCGGTGAGGCTCCGCCGCAGTCGAAGCATCCCTACCTTAAATAAACAACTGCCCACCCCGCCGGCAACCAATCTCCACATCCATGAATCCTTTAGACTTGTGCTCGAAGTAAAGTACCGGCGAATGCCGCTTCCAGGTTTGACACGGCATTTCCCGGATGCTACCGTCCCACTTTCCCGCCACATGCGTCAGCGACTCGAGTACGCGCTTGCCTGGATACTGATCAAAGTCATGGGATCATTGCCGCGCCCATTGGCGCGAGCGGCAGGGATCACGCTGGCCTTCATTGCCTATGGTTTGCATGTGCGATTGCGTCGGGTTGGCATGCGCAACCTGGCCCTGGCATTTCCTGAAAAAAGCAAGCGGGAGCGTAAACGAATTCTGCGTGGGGAATTCCGTTCCCTGGGACGGCAGTTGGCGGAGGTCACCCTGTTTCCCAAGTACACCGTCAAAAATGTGACCCAGGCGGTGGTGTATGACGGGTTTGAGAATTATGAGCGGGCGTTTGCGCGTGGCAAGGGAGTGCTGTTTCTCACCGGACATCTCGGCGGATGGGAACTGTCGGCCTTTGCTCACTCATTGCAGGGGCATCCCCTGCACGTGCTGATGCGCCCTTTGGACAACGTATATCTGGACAACATGACACGACGCTACCGCACCATGCACGGCAACAAGACCCTGGACAAAGATGCCTCGCCGCGCGGTCTGCTGGCTGCCATGAAGGCCGGTGAGGTGGTCGGCATTCTGATGGACACGAACATGACTCCGCCGCAAGGAGTCTTCGTCGATTTCTTTGGGATTCCGGCGTGTACGGCGATTGGTTTGTCGAGAGTCGCTTTGCGTACCGATGCTGCCGTGGTACCAACGTTCACCATCTGGGATCCCGTCCTGCGTAAGTACCGGCTGCGTTTCGATCCCGCGGTCGAACTGGTGCGTACGGGAAATGACGAAGCCGATGCAGTCACGAATACCGCGCGTTTTACGAAAATCATCGAAGACTACGTGCGGCGGTATCCCGATCAGTGGCTATGGGTGCATCGCCGCTGGAAGACGCGGCCGGAGGGGGAAAAGGGACTGTATTAGAGCTCAGTTTGTAGCGTCGGCATCCTGCCAGCGGCACGGCTTTGCTGCTTGGATCAGAACCAGTCGCTACGGTACGCTACCCACCAGCTCACGTACACAATCGGGATGGTTGCGGCCAGCGCCCACCAGATCGGCAGAACGACATCGGCAAGCAGGCCCAACACCGCGAAGATGATCCAGAAAATCTTGCGCTCCATACCAGCATTCTAGCCCCGGCTTTCCTTTCCCGCAGTAAACGTATAAAAAGGTGCAATGGAGAGGACGGTGCAAGAAGTGGCCAATTTTGTTCAGGCCCGGCTGGTCGGGGATGGTTCTGTCCGGCTACGCGGAATCGCCAGCGTCTCATCGGCGTCGCCAGGCGATCTGGTGTTCGTGGAAGACGAAAAGAACTTGGCTCAGGCGCTAAAGTCAAACGCGTCGGCAGTGATAGCCGGAGAATTCGCGGCTGGGAAGACACGTAACAAGCCGCTGCTCATACATCCCCAGCCCCGTTTGGGATTTGCGCGGGCGGCGCAGGTGTTCAAGCCGCTCTCAGAATTGGAACCTGGAGTCCATCCCAGCGCGGTTGTTCATGCTTCCGCGAAACTGGGAAAGAACGTCACTGTGGCCGAGCGCGTGGTCATCGGGGAAGGAGCGAAAGTCGGCGAGGGCACGCGGATCGCGGCCGGCAGCGTGATCGGAGCAAAGGCAAGCGTAGGACGAGATTGCGAGCTGTATCCGAATGTCACGATTTATCCCGCCGTGCGATTGGGGGATCGCGTCATCGTCCACTCCGGCGCGGTGCTGGGCAGCGACGGTTTTGGCTACGTGCGGGACCGCGAAACCGGCCGTTACGAAAAATTTCCCCAGATCGGCCGGCTGGAGATCGAAGACGACGTCGAAATCGGAGCGAACTCGACCATCGACCGCGGAGCGCTGGAGGTCACGCGCATCGGCCGGGGAACGAAGATCGACAATCTGGTGCACGTGGGACACAACTGCCAGATTGGCGAAGATGTGGTGATCGCGGCCCAGACCGGGCTATCAGGAAGCATCACCATCGAGAAGAACGTAGTGCTGGGCGGGCAGGTGGGAATCGGCGAGCACGCGCGGCTGGAAGAAGGCGTGATGCTCGGCGGCCAGGGCGGCGTACTTCCCAACAAAGTATTGCGTGGGAACGGCGTAGCCTTTTGGGGGACTCCGGCAAAACCGGTGCGTGAATATTTGAAGCAGTTAGCAGCTCTGGCCCGGCTGGCGAAGAAGGAGTAATGCACGTGGCGATTGTCGTGGTCGGCGGGCATTCCCGAAGCGTAGGCAAGACCAGCGTCGTCGCTGGCCTGATCGCCGCTCTGCCGGAATTTGGCTGGACCGCGTTCAAGATCACGCAATACGGCCATGGCATCTGTTCACAGAACGGTGAGTCCTGCCACTGCGCAACTGACGACCACAGTTGGGCGATCTCGGAGGAAAAGGATCGCACGGGAGATTCCGACACTTCTCGATTCCTGGCCGCTGGGGCGGCGCACGCGTGGTGGGTGCGGACCGAGCAGGGACGACTGGCGGAAGCGTTGCCCACTATTCGCCGCAAACTTGCAGACGCAAAGAACGCGATTCTGGAGTCGAATAGCATTCTGAAATTTGTGAAGCCCGATCTTTACTTGACGGTCCTGGATCCAGCAACGGCGGATTTCAAGCGCTCGGCGCAGGAATTTCTCGATCGCGCGGATGCAGTCATTTTGCACGAGACGAAGAACGAGCATGCCTGGAACGGCGTCTCGCTGAAGCCGGTTATGACCCGTCCGATGTTTTCTATGAAACCGCCGCTGTACGTCACGATGGAACTAGTAAACTTTGTAAGAGATCGCTTGGAAACTCACAATCACAGAGAACACTGAGGTGCAGAAGATTCCTCTGTGTCCCCTGTGGTTAAGGTTACCGGCTGGCGTACATTTCAATAATCCGCTCAATCGCCCGGCGGCAGACGGCACAAAATGCATCGTGCCGGGTGAACATGATGCAGTTTTCCTGCGGCCGATAATAACCGTGGGCCTCGTAGTCCGCGCCTTCGAACGCGCCCACCCGGTCTGAATACTTGTCGCTGGCCAGCATTGCGTCCTCTTTCTGGCGTTCTTCTTTAAAGAGCTTGTCCATCTCGGATTCGGGGCGGTTCTGCGCCCGAAGCTCGCGACGCTGGGCCTGGATCTCGTGCTCCATGGCCTCAAATTCCTCTTTGCGCCATGGCGTCGGCACCGGCGTGCCCGCAACCACCAGGTCTTTCCATTTCAGGTTGGCGGGATCGAGCAGAGCGGTGGCATTCGGCTCCCAGGGTTCAATCTTCTTGGAGGGTGGAAGATAAGCGACCTGCGAGGTGTAATATTCGTCGGCTAGACCGGCAATGTGATGACCGAACTCATGAACGAAAACATAGGGTGCCCACTCGCTGTCAGCCGCGACCGTGGCGTAAAGGTTGAAGATTCCGCCGCCGCCATAGGTTGCGCCATTCACCAGAATCTCAATGAACTCATAGGGGGCGTAGGAAGCGAAGTCGCGCAGGGCACGATTCTCAGGAGTAAGAATGTAGCGCTCGGTGTCAAAGGTGTCGTAAGTGGTACCCAGGGGCGAGCGATGATGGATGCCGCTGGAGGGGCGCGAAATGCCGGACTCCTCCGACGGCGGGCAGAGTCCCCAGACGTTGAAGTCCGTGCGATGCTCACGAAACGGTAAGCGGGTGAACAATATTTCGGTGAAGTGACGGGCGTCATTCTCGAATTTTGTGCGTTCGGCAGCAGTGTAGCCGTCGCCCATGATCAGCAGATCGACCTTGCTCGCCGACTCGCCGCTTTTCTGGATGGTCAGGAGCGGCCCGGGCGACGGCGGACGCGAAGTGTCGATGAACTTGTCTTTGGGATCGATGCGGGTTGTCCATACCTCGTGAAACTCGCCTTCATCGCGCCTTTTCAGAACAATCTTCACCGGCGCTTCGGGAGCAGGGAAGCGCAGCGACTCAGAAAATGTCCGGCTGGCGGTTTTGGGTTCTTCGGTGGTGATCCATTCCCCGTACACCGAACTGAATCCGCGGGAGTAGAGCAAACGCCCAGTCGCCTGGTCGCGCACTTCAAAAAAATAGTTGCCGAGGTTGGTGTCGTCGATGGCCTTGGCGAGGTCGCCGGGCCACGGCAGCGGCTCGATCACAATGCGATCCACGCTGAAAAATTCGTGGGTGGCATCACCGGTGTGGTAGTAGTCCAGACGCATGGTGGCCGGCGCGGCGAAGGCGGCGAGCGAGAGGCAGAACAGCAGGCACGAGAGGAGTTGCGATCGGTAGCGCATGGTCAGCATTGTAGGGAAATCGGGGGAAGCAGACAACGCTGGCTGATTTTAAGTGTAGTTGTCAGAACTTAGGGTCGGTTCTCCGATGGGAGTGTTTGTTATCCTGCGATGTGCGCTCCATTCATAGAAACGCCTGGCTGCTGGTCCTACTGTCCGCAGGCTTGCAGATTCTGGTCTTTCCGCTCCCCAATCTCTACCTCCTCGGATGGGTTGCGATTACGCCTCTGGTGGTGGCTTTACTGCGAGCGCGGCCGCCGGAGACACTACAGATTCGTGCCGGAATCAAGCTGCTTCCCGCCAAACCTCTGCAAGCTTTTCTAATGGCTTACGCCTGCGGAGCCCTGTGGTATGCCGGCACCTGCTATTGGATCTACAGCGTGATGCGCCAGTATGGAGGAGTGAATACGCCAGCGGCGCTGGGGATTCTGATTCTCTTCTGTATGTACCTCGCGCTCTACCACGGAGTGTTTGGGTTGCTCATCAGCTGGCTGGCGGGAAGCGCTCACTTCAGCCGCCGGGCGCTGCTGCTGTCACCGGTGGCATGGGTGGCGGTCGAACTGGCGCGCACCCGCATCACCGGATTTCCCTGGGACCTGTTGGGCATCAGTCAGGTTGACAACATTCCACTGGCCCGAATTGCGACGGTGACGGGCGTCTATGGGCTTTCGTTCGAAATCATGGTGGTGAACGCGGCCTTGGCGGCGGCTTTCATGGTGCGGCACGAGCAGCGCAGGAAGCTGTTGCTGGCCGCGCTGGGTGCGGCTGTAATTCTTCAATCCGGGCGCCTGATTCCAGCGTCGGCAATTCCCTCCGACCGCACTGCGACGTTGGTGCAGGCAAATGTCCCCATTCTCGAAGGCTCGGATTGGACGAAAGAGTATTTCACTGCCACCTTGCGCGACCTGAGCCGAGTCAGCTTCGCAGGCCAGACTTCGTCGCACTTCGTAGTGTGGCCGGAATCGCCGGCTCCGTTCTATACCACCGATCCCTTGTTTCGCGATGCGGTCAGCAATCTGGCGCGGCAGGCGAACACCTGGGTCCTGACCGGCAGCATCGGCATTCGCAACGCCTCGATGAGCCCTGGCGGAGCAACCGAGATCTACAATTCCGCCGCGCTGGTGAGCCCGGCCGGCGAGTGGACTTCCCGTTACGACAAGACCCACCTTGTGCCTTTCGGCGAGTACGTTCCGTTCAAACGAATGTTCGCGTTTGCAGGAGGGTTGACCAAAGAAGTCGGCGATTTTTCGCAGGGAACATCGCGCGCGCCGCTCGATGCCGGCGGTACCCGGCTTGGCGTCTTCATCTGCTACGAGTCGATTTTTCCAGACGAAGTCCGGCAGTCCGCAAACCAAGGCGCGCAGGTCTTCGTCAATATCTCCAACGACGGATGGTACGGCGACAGCGGCGCTTACGCTCAGCATCTGAAGCAAGCGCGCATGCGGGCAGTCGAAAACGCCCGCTGGTTGCTGCGGGATACGAATACCGGCGTCACCGCCTCCATCGATCCCTATGGACGAATTGTGGCCAGCGTACCGCGCAAGCTCCGCACCGCGCTTGAAGCGCCTTATGCGCTTTCGAACGAAACCACTTTCTACACCCGCCATGGAGACTGGTTTGCCTACGCGTGTGCGATAATTTGTGTAGTGGCACTTTTCATCCGGCCGCTACGATCCACGAGGTCATAATCATGGTTGATGAACTGGAACAGGAATACGCTGTTTTGAAAGACAAAGTCCGCGAACTCCGGGAGTACCTTTGACACAGGCAAGCTGCGTCAGCAACTGAGCGAACTGGAAAAGCAGGTCGCCGACTCGAACTTCTGGTCCAACCCACAAAAATCTCAGCAAGTGATGCGCGAGAAGAAGCGCGTTGAAGACATGCTGGCGACCGATGTTGACCTGGCCCGGCGCATCGACGACATTGCTGCCTACTTTGATTTGGCGCGTGAGGGTGAGTCGGTGGACGCTGACCTGCGGCGAGAGATTACTTCGCTACGCGAGCGAGTCGATCACCTGGAAACCGAGACCCTGCTTTCGGGCGATCACGACGCCCTCAATGCCATTGTGACCATTCATCCCGGGGCCGGCGGCACTGAGTCGCAAGACTGGGCTGACATGCTGCTGCGCATGTATTTACGATGGGCGGAGCGTCAGGGCTTTAAAACAGTTCTCTACGACTACCAGCCCGGGGACGAAGCGGGATTGAAGTCGGCGACGTTCGCGGTGAATGGCCAGTATGCCTTCGGACTTCTGACCAGCGAGATCGGCGTGCATCGGTTGGTGCGTATTTCGCCGTTCGACCAGGCCAAGCGCCGGCATACTTCATTTGCCAGCGTCTACGTATCGCCTGAGATTGATGACAGCATCGAAGTCATCATCAAGCCAGAAGACCTGCGGATTGATACCTATCGCTCCAGCGGCAAGGGCGGGCAGCACGTGAATACCACCGACTCCGCGGTGCGGATCACGCACATTCCCACCGGAATCGTAGCGTCCTGCCAGAATGAGCGTTCGCAACATAAGAACAAGGAACGCGCCATGAGCATGCTGCGCTCGAAACTCTATGAATATGAAGTGGAGAAAAAGCGCGAAGTTACGAGGAAAATCGAGGACTCAAAACTCGATATCGATTTCGGCTCGCAGATCCGCTCTTACGTGCTGCAACCCTACCGCTTGATCAAAGACCACCGCACCAAGATGGAAGTCGGCGATGTGGACCGCGTGATTGATGGCGATCTGCAACCGTTTATCCGGGCATATTTGCAGATGCGGAGAGGTGGGAAGGCAGCGCAGCCGCGCGGGAATCAGAGCTGATCAACCACACTAACGATGCAGCGCAGATTCCAAGGCGCGCTCCGCCCAGCTTGTCACGCTCGTGTCTTCGGCCAGCGCTCGATTACGAATGCGAACCAGCAAGTGAATCGGAAGCCGCCAACTTACGGTTTTCCGAGCTGTTCCGCTGGTTCGTGGCCTGCCGGCTCCCGCTCTGCGACCGCCTCTGGACATCGGTTTTGCTCTGTTTCCTTTTCTCCACTGCGATCAGTCCCTGCTTGACGCCGAGGTCAAGCCACATGCGCTTCAGGGCCTGATAGAGAGGATCGCCCAGCACGTCAATGTGCGAGGTTCGATGCGTATACAGAGGCGATCCCATTCCGAAGGCAAACTCTTCAAATTCCGCCCAAGGAACATTCTTACGAGACCGCTTCAACGCCTCTTGATAAAACTCCCGTTCTCGTGCATCGAGATTCGACAAAACTCTGTACGTACCCATACCCATTCTTCCACCTAATTATAGATATTTCGTTGCGCTCGCAAATCAGGCCGGTTAGTGTCGACCGGAAGCGTCTTGCTCATTGAATGTCCTCTTGAAACACGGGATGAAACTCGAAGTACATTGCAGTCTGACCAAACCTGACACGCGCTTCCCGAAGAAAGTCACGAAGCTCATCTAGTTTGCCTTCGTTCTTCACGACGATAAAGACCATTTTGTTCCAGTCCGTTTGCCGCTGCCAGTGTCCTTCCACCGCACCAGCGTCGGTGAATCCGGACAGGAGCCGTCGCATTTCATCAGCCCACCAGTCCCATACAGATACCGGGAACGGCTTTCCGTCATTGTCCTGCATGGGGAACATCAACGTAACTTTGTAACTGTTCGACTTGTAATCCAGCCTACTGCTCCTGGCGGCCTCCTAACTTCAGGATCGCGGGTCTATTAGAAAATGTCAATACATTTTCATAAACAACTGGGTCAACTCCCAACGTTCTGTCCTAAGTTGTTGTGCCGACATGGTTTCCAAGGTAACTTCCCGCTGGCGAAAGGTCTGGCGAAAAACCTCCACCTGCGTAATGCTGTAATTTCCAGGCGTTGGAGTCACAAACACAGACTATGCCCCGCATGATCGAGCTTATCCGCGCTTCAGCGGTGCCGTCCGGGCTGATGCAGACGGCCGCCCGCGGCGCTCTCGCCGTACCGCCGCAGGAGATGATCGAGATTCTGGTGTATCTGGCGACTGAGAACAAAGTGTTTGCGGAGCGGGCGCGACTCACCCTGGCGGGGTGGGAAGAAGGCTCGGCCCGCGAAGCCGCGGCTAACCCGGCCACTTCCAAGGTCGTGCTGCACTATCTGATGGATCCTCAAAATCTTAGGCCTGTGTTGGTGCCGCTATTGCTGGAGAATCCGTCGGTGAGCGCGGAATCCATCATGACGCTGGCGGTATCGGCAACCCGCGAGCAGGTGGAGGCTCTGTTGAGCAGCGCGCGGGTTAATGCGACGCGGGGAATCTTGAACGCACTGGGCTCAAACCCGAACCTCACCGAAGCAGAAGCCAAGGCGATCCAGGAGAAAGTGCCGGCGTCGGAGGGAGCGGCTGCGAGTTCTCACGCGGCGGGCGAAGCTGCCGATGCGTCGGCCGGTTTGCCAGCCAACGAGGCTATGGAAGTTTCCGAAGAAGCGATCCATGCCTATCTCTCCGAGCACGCTGCCGAAATCGTAGCCGAGGCGGGCAAGGCATTCCAGCCCATTGGCGGAGTGCATGAAGAGATTGCACCAGAGGCCCACGCCACAGTCGAAGCCCCGGCAACCGCGGCGCCCAGCGGTGAGCATGGTGGAGCGGCGGCTCCCAAGAGAGCGCCGTTGAAGAAGTGGATCCTGAGCGCCGATGAGCAGCGGGGCAGCGCCCTGCAAAAGATTTCCAAGCTGGACATCAAAGGCCGCATCCAGTTGGCGATGAAGGGGAACAAAGAAGAGCGCTCGCTACTGATCCGCGATGGCACAAAAATCGTGGCGCTGGCCGTGCTGGAGTCGCCCAAGATAAGCGACGGCGAAGTCGAGAGATTTGCCGGGCAGAAGAATGTGCTGGAGGCCGTTCTGCGCCACATTCCCATGAAACGGCGATTCATTAAGCAGTATCCGATCATCCGTGCTCTGACCTCCAACCCGCGAACCCCGATCGATGTTTCGCTGGGACTGATCAAGCACCTGCTCATGCAAGACTTGAGACATCTCTCCGGCAACAAGGAAGTTTCCGATACCGTTCGCAAGCTGGCGATGAAAATGTTCCGGCAAAAGCTCGACGTGACGGCGAAGAAGGATTAGCCGGATCTAATTGGCGTCTCTTCCGCAGCGCCACTACAATGTTTCGGTATGGCTTCCTCTCCCACCGATCCCATTAACGACCTGCTGAAACATGCCAAGACCATCGCTGTGGTCGGGCTTTCGAACAGCCCTTTGCGCCCCAGTCACGGAGTTTCGGCGTACATGCAAACCCAGGGCTATCGAATTATCCCGGTGAATCCTGAGATCAAAGGCGCATTGGGCGAGAAGGCCTATCCGTCTTTGCGCGATGTCCCGGAGAAGATCGACATTGTGAACATTTTCCGCCGTCCCGAATTCGTGGGTGAAGTGGTGGATCAGGCCATCCAACTCAAGATTCCAGCCATCTGGATGCAGGAAGAAGTCATCAACGAAGCCGCGGCGGAAAAGGCGCGAAAAGCGGGAATATTCGTGGTGATGGACCGCTGCATTCTGAAAGAACACAAGGCGCGCTTCGGGTAGGTTTCTGCCTGCGCCTCCTCGTCAGGCTCTTACGAAGATCACGGTAGCGTCGTCGCGCAGGCCGGTTCCATTGGCGAAAGAACGCACATCGGCGAGAATGCTTTCGGCGGAAGCGTCTGGTCGCAGAACGTGGCTCTGCAGCCGCTCGGCGCCATACTCTTCTTTGTCACCGTTTTCCGCCTCGGTGATGCCGTCGCTGTACAACACCAGGCGTGCATCTTGCGGCAGGTCAACTTCAAGCTGCGAATAATCCCCCGGGCCGATTCCCAACGGGATGCCTTTCTCAGTTTCCACGAAACGCGCCGTGTCTCCGGTGATCAAGAGCGGCTGAAGGTGGCCGGCGCTGGCGAAAAGCAGGTTGCGGCGAGCAGGATCGAGCACTGCGTACACCATGGTTACAAATCTTCCGGCAGGGAAGTCCTCGACCAGCAGGCGGTTCAGCTTGGTCAGCACTTCGCTCGGCGTGCAACTGGTCTCGGCCAGCGAGCGCAACATCCCGCGAGTCGCCGACATCAGCAGAGCCGCCGCCGTACCTTTTCCCGCAACATCGGCAAGCACCAGCGCCCAGCGCCCGTCGCCCATGGGAATAAAGTCATACCAGTCGCCGCCCACCGCCCCGGCAGAGATGGAAAATGCGGACACGGCAAAGCCGGGTATGTAAGGCGAACTCTTCGGCAGCAGGGCCTGCTGAATGCCGCGGGCTTCCTGCGCCTCGCGGCTCATCTGCTCCCGCTGATGCTGTTCCTGTCTGAAGCGGCGGGCGTTGTGCACCGCGATGGCAACGTCATAGCACAACGCCTGTAGCAGACGCAGTTGTTCCGGGCGAAATGCGTCCAATTCGTGGTGTGAAGTGCTAAACACACCGACCAACTGACCCTCGACATGCAGCGGGATGGCAACTTCCGATCGCGTAGCTTCCTCGCAGCCGATGTAATAAGGATCTACGCGCACATCAGGCGCGTACCTCATTTTGCCGGTAGCCGCCACGTGTCCCACCATGCCTTCTTTGCCAATCTTCAGGCTGTGGCCGGGGCCATGGGCAGTGCAGCCGGTACAGCCGTGAGCGCAGGCCAGAACCAACTCGCCGCGCGCTTCGTCGTGCAAGTAGACATCCGCATCCACACACCCAAAAGAGCGGGCGACATCGTTCACCACTTTGTCGATAAGTTCGTCAAGGTCGAGGATCGAACTGATTTTCTGAGCAGCTTTCTGCAGCTTCAGCAGATCATCGACCTGCTGGAAAGGCAGGGGATGGGAACTGTAGACAGCGGTGGTTGCGGGACTGGTTGACACAACATCCTCCAGCAAGCTGAGCAGACTACTAAAAACAGATGAGAAACGTCGGGGTCTGGATTCCTTTTTTCGAGGCCTTTACCCCGATTGGGTGCCCCAGGTCTCGCTGCTGTTGCGAGACCTGGGAGCATCGGGACGGGTGTCTTCTAAGGAACGGGCTTGATATGGCGGCGAATCCAGTCGAGGATGCGGGCGAAACGAAACTCGCCACGGTCCATGGAGCCGTAAATGAACTCGTGACCCTCTCGCGCACCGACTTCAATATAGAAACCATTGCGTCGCAGAAAGACGTCGGTTGCCGTGAAGGCGATCCGCTTGTTGCCGTCGAGGAATCCGTGATTGTTGCCCAGCGACTCCATCAGCGCGGCCGCTTCTTCCTCGACCGAGTTGTAATAGCCGGTCTGAGGACGAAAAACCGCAGCCTCAACCGCGTTCTTGTCGCGAACTCCATGCAAGCCGCCGAACCTCTCGATCAAGAGGTGCTGCATCTGATATACCTCGGCGACCGTTAGGTATTCGGGCATTTACTTGGCAAGGCGTTCCAGCAGATCGCGGTTCGCCTCCACCGACTGCTCAAAGGCATCCATCACCAGCGGACGAACCAGGTGCTGTGACGGGACCACGTTGTGCAGATAGTGCGCCAGCGCCTGCTCCAGCACATACCGCTGCGACTGCCCGTTGCGCTTGGCAGTAGCCACTAGCTCCTTCCAGAGCTTAGCGTCGATGGCAGGGGCGATTTTCTTGGTGGGCATGGGGCCTTTCCATTAAATCCCATTCTACGTCTGTTTCTTATTGTGTCAAGAATAATCTAGACTGATCTAGCATGCTGAAATAAAACAATTTGTAAAAGGCTCAGGAATTGAGCGGCAGTGCAGGTGTGCGTCGCAAGATCGGTCCCTTGCCATGGGCATTCGGGGTCCAATTTGTTACACTTCCGCCGACCTATGAGATCCAGCTTTCTTCCTTGTGCTGAGCTGCGTCGGGTGCTCTTGCCGGCCTACCCTTGCTCCAGCTTCGGTTCGACCTGCCAGGAGGAGATGCGGTGGAACCCAGCGCGCGGGCACGTTCCTCGTGGATTTTGTGGGGCATTGGGACGGCTCAGTGAGGTTCAACTTGTCTTGCTTGTGGCCGAACCTGGAGATCCACACCAGGGCGAGTCCTGCTTGGCGGATTCGCCAGAGGAGTTCCTTGAAGCAACTTGCAGATACACCTATGGCTGTTTTGCGTCGGGGAAGGATCGTTTCACCGGAATATCCGCGAATGCATCCTCGACAAGTGTTGGTCTGAGGCGTTCGCCGAGCAGATGCGGCGCACGTGGATCACCGAGTCTGTTCTTTGCTCAGCCCGAAAAGGGTGCGGTCCAGTGTCCGCGCCTGTCGTCAAATGCTGCGTGAACCTATATCTCCAGCCGCAGCTTGCAACTCTACCTCCTCTCGCGGTCATTGCCACTCTGGGGGCAAAAGCCGAAAAGCGAACAGCGAACCTTGAAAGGGCGCTCGGACGAGAATTCATTCACGCCGGTGCCGCTGCGCCTCCAGGATGCAACTTCAAAGACGTGAGGGAGTCCTGGGATCGAATTGTTAACGAGGTGCACCGGAGGTTCCCTGATACCACGTGAATCCAGTCTCGTGCCCCGCGCCCCCTAGGTCGCGTCCAGTTCTTGGACGCGAGCCTGGGTCAGGAACCCACCGCACTTCCGCCTCTTACTTCAGCGACTTCATATCAATCACAAACCGGTACTTCACATCCCCTTTAAGCAGACGCTCGTAAGCCTGGTTGATCTGCTGAATTTTGATCATTTCAATGTCGGCCGTGAGGCCGTGATCGGCGCAGAAATCGAGCATTTCCTGCGTTTCCTGAATGCCGCCGATGCCGGAACCGGCCAGGCTGTGACGCCCCATGATCAAGTTAAACGTAGACACAGGCAGAGGTTTCGACGGCGCACCGACCAGGACCAGCGTGCCATCGCGCTTCAGCAAAGCCAGATATGGATTCAAATCGTGCTCCGCTGAAACCGCGTCCAGAATGAAGTGGAAGCTCCCTGCAAGCTTGAGCATGGCGTCGGCATTGTTCGAAACCACTACTTCATCCGCACCCAGCCGCAGCGCATCGGCCTTCTTGTTCGGCGAGGTGGTAAACAGCACCACGTGGGCGCCCAACGCGTGAGCGATCTTCACGCCCATGTGGCCGAGGCCGCCCAGTCCCACGATGCCGACCTTCTGTCCTTTGCTAACTTTCCAGTGCCGCATCGGTGAATAGGTGGTGATTCCGGCGCAAAGCAGCGGCGCGGTCGCGGCGAGATCTACCTTGTTGGAAACTTTCAGCACGAAGGCCTCGTCGACGACAATACTGCTGGAGTAGCCGCCATAAGTAACTCCGCCGAGC
>JBKQLO010000104.1:0-28004 GCA_052147055.1 Terriglobales bacterium | reverse complement strand
TCGAGACCATCGACTTCGCCAAGGACGAATCCACTCTCTTCTTCCGCGTAGGTCAGCGTTTACTAACCTCGCGCCAACTCACGGGCCAGTTCCCCAACTACGAGGCCGTGCTGCCAAAGGACATCTCCAAATCGATAGCGTTGCATGGCGAGGAACTAGGAGCCGCAATCGCGCGCGTGGCCCAGTTCGCCGATGAGCGTTCGCGAGCCGTAAAGCTGCGTCTGGAAAAAGGCGAGCTGAAAATTTCCGCATCGTCCACCGAGACCGGCGATTCCGAGGATTCCATAGAAGTGGCCTATGACGGTGAGCCAATACAAATAGGCTTCAACGCGCAGTACCTGATCGACTTCATCAAAGCAACCGGTTCGTGCGATGTGAAACTCGAGCTAAAAGATGCCCAATCCGCCGGCCAGCTCCGCCCCGCAGAATCCGAAGATTACAAGTACCGCTACATCGTGATGCCGATGCGGATCTGAACACAGCGGCGGCGGCAGAATGACCGAGCAGTCAGCAGTGCCAGTGAGCTTAATATCAGAGGTGAGGTTCGTATCAGGGTATCGCTTTAGCGATACCGAAAGTTCTCCGGAATCTGATGTCCCTTCAGGGGCTCAGTGCAGGTCTTTGCACCTTTCCAGTCTGCGGACTGCCTTTTCACTACCCTTTTTCATCTTGACCAAACGCCGCTCAGCATTTACATTTTGGGGCCATTCAATAAACGGGAGAAGACAAAATGTTATCTGGCTTCAAGCAATTCATCCTGCGCGGGAATGTGGTGGATATGGCAGTAGGCGTGGTGATTGGCGCGGCCTTCGGCGGCGTAGTCACGGCCCTGACCGCAGACTTGTTGACGCCTTTCATCGCGGCAATCGTAGGCAAACCTGATTTCTCTGCCATCCATTACACGATCAACGGGACGTTGTTTCCCGTAGGCCATTTCATCAACGCCGTGGTCTCGTTTCTGCTGATTGCCATAGCTGTCTATTTCTTTGTGGTCACGCCGGTGAATGCGCTGGTAGCGCGGATGCACAAGGATCCAGCGCCAGCCGATCCGACCACCAAAAAGTGCCCGGAATGCCTGAGCGAGATTCCGATCGACGCCCGTCGCTGCAGCCACTGCGCACAGCCCGTGATTGGCAAGGCCGCGTAGTAGGCTGCGGAAAAACTCGATGTCGCACAAATTTTGGGGTGCCGCACTTGATTTTGGGTGGCGCAGCGGATGACCTGCCAGTGTTGCAAACACGTAACTTATTGCATTTATAGCCGTTTCCAAAGTCACAAAAGGTAACGAAGTTAAGCAAGACCTTACCGAAACCTTACCGCCCTGCCTTCGCTGCGGCGCTCTTCGCTTTCTTCTTCGTTGCGTTCTTCTTCTTCTTCTTCAAAACGAAATCATAGATACGCTGTTCGAACTCGGGCGGAATACGAAGGCCGATTTCGATGCGCTGCTCCTTGTGTTGTACTCGCAGCGTGACGTGAGCCTGAACTGAAAAGTCGGGTTTCTTCTCGAAGCTCTTTTTAGGGTTGTTTAACGAATAGTTAGCCACCAAGGTCACCTCTGCGGCAGATTATACGCGCAGCCTGTGACCGCATCAGCGCGAGCCCGTCACCGCTCACCACCGACGCAGCGCCCTGACCGCATCAGCGCGAGCCTGCTTTCGCGGCCCGTGCTTGCTCATCATCCCTCAAAACAATTCTCGACTCCTCGACGCGTTGATAGAACCCCCACTGAGCGTGCTCTCCTTCGTCGAAATCTACACAATACTGTTTCTCGCCTGCGGTCTTCGGCGCGACGCTAATTGTTCCAGCAATACGCTCTTCTGCAATCACCACGAACACTTTATCGCCCATCTTGAATTTCGGCGGTTTTGCCATCATCGGACTGCCTTCGCTACGGCTGCTTTCTCTCTTCATGTCCTGACGCTACGCTCTGCCGTGCTCCGTCGCCAGATTACGTTCGTTTTCCGACCTGAACGCGGCGCTAGGGTGAGGCAGGGTGAGCCTGGAGCACGTCGGACGGCTCACAGCATCACCGTTTTCAGGGAGTGGCTCAGTTTGAAAGTTTCAGTTTTTGAATGGCCAGCAGCCGCGTTTGGTGCCGTGATGTGAAATTAAGCCACTACCAGCGCTTTTGTCGGCTGTACAAGCGTCCGAAGTAGGAATACGCTGCCTTGTTGTGCATCACCTCATCAAACATCACCTTCGGGCCGCTGTCGGAACCGTCAAGTTCGCCTACAAGGTTGTTACTCACCCTGCGACGGCGCGTGCGGCGCACATCGTTGTCACGCCTTTCAGGTTCGCTCACAAGGTTGTTACTCACCCTGCGACGGCGCACACAGCGCACATCGCTTATAAGGCATGGCTCCACGGGGCAAGAGCGGCCAAACATACGACCGCATTCATGGTGAAAGTTGCGAGCAAGGGGTTCAAGCTGCGTGGGTGACTCACATGCGGAGAAAGCAACCCTTGCTCCGCATTTTTCCGTCCTAACATGCAATTCTAACTAGGAGAAAGGCCCATGAACAAAGAGGATTTTGCACTAGAGGTTAAAAAGGTGTTCGATGCGTGCCGAGAGCTAAAGAAGAAATGTGGAAATATTCGCAACTTTACGCCAGACGGCAAGTTGGTCGGTGACATTGGTGAGTTCATTGCTTCTAATTTCTACCAGGTCACCCTATACCCGCCAGGTCGCCACCATTGGGACGGCAAATACAACGGCAGGCATGTGCAGGTGAGAGCGACTGCCAACGAAGGAACAGGAACATACCTGAAGGAACCCGAAGTCGGATGCAAAGACGGATTATTTTTGGTGTTCAAGATTGATGAGAACAGCGGCACGTACGAAACCGTCTACAACGGAGACCTTCAGCGTGCTTGGACAAAGTTCGAGCATATCAAGGGCAACATTGCGCTGAAACGGTTCAGGGAACTGCAAAAGGCTGTTGAGCAAAAGGACATCATTCCAGAGAAATGAGTTCACGGCAGCGCGGCCCGCAGCCGCTCAACCGAAGGTGCAGCGACGCTGCTAACAAGATTTCTGCGCCGTAGTTCTTTCGCGAGCATGTTCGAGAGATGGCCCGCCTGCTCGTTGAGAACCTGCTGCATCCCGCGTCCGTCAATCGCGCTAGCGTAGGGTGAGCCGTGGTGCGTCTGGAGCAGTTCGGACGGCTCACAGCATCACCGTTTCAGCCCGCCAATCAAACAACGTCACAACAAGAAAATCGCGTTATCCACAAGTTTTGTCGGGCAGGTGTTCCACGAACCGTGAGCGTACTGTTGTGGGTTTTGAATCCCAGCGAGGACATCGTAGCAGAACTCCAGCACTTCCAGAAAACCTTGCTGCGGATTCGCAAGTGTTTCCATAGAGCTTCTTAAGCGTGTTCAATCTGTCCATCGGTAGACACAAATCGGGGAAAACGAAATGAAGGCACTTCGCGTTGGACACAAGCCTGCCGTTGGTTTGCATCAAAGCCAGTGAGTTATACAGTGCGGATATTGACTGCACAACAGCACCACGGTTCGTCCACGTA
This sequence comes from Terriglobales bacterium, assembly GCA_052147055.1. Classification (GTDB taxonomy): domain Bacteria; phylum Acidobacteriota; class Terriglobia; order Terriglobales; family Acidobacteriaceae; genus JABCZH01. The sequence continues at coordinate 24,477 of JBKQLO010000104.1, read as the reverse complement.
AATGCTCCAGCGGCAGCCTCAACTGTTTGGAAGGCTGGAATATTTCCTTGGATTGCAGTTCTGAAAGGAACATCGTCCTTAATCTTTGCGCCACGACTGTTCATGCCCCACGAAATTAGCGTGTCACGAATGGCCTGAATGCACGTGTTGTTTGCGAGGAAGGAAGACACAGTTGGATTCTGTTGCCGAAGGGCACGCACTCGCTGATAAGGCGGAAGATAGCGCCCTGTCGGAAACTGGTTTGCTTGAGCAATGCGTCCAGTCGTGATAATGCTTGAGACTTGCGACAGCACATTTTGCCTGTTGCGTATCATGTCGGCACCTGATTGACTGGGTTACTGAAGAACAGACGAATCCCCAATCAAGGCGTGTTCGCGGATTTTGTCTACAGCATCAAAAATCTTTTGGCGTTGTTCTGCGGACAATGCCAACTTCATGTCCTTAAAGATGGCAGTCGAGGCCAAGAAATCTTCAATTGCAGGATGCTTTGGAAATACAACCGCCATACGATGCACGGCTCGCATGACACGCATAAGGTCGTTCCACTCCTTTTTCCCTTTTTCCGTTAACACGTCTGCCGGGCTCGGATACAGAGCCTGAAAACGCTCGAGGGCATCATAGGCCTCGTCCGCTCTGAAATATAGGTCGAACCACTTTCGCTGCTTCCAATCCTTTAGCTCACGGTCGGCAACCTGTTTGGCCTGTGATAGCGAACTCTTTGCAACAAGAACTGCGGCCACACCGGCAAGCAACGAGCCTATCGCGGCGGCGAGCGTGATAGATTGATAGCTCACGAGATGGGATACGATTTCAGATTGCATGGCAGTCGACCATTCTCGGCGATTGGCAGAACACTTGTAGATTCCAACACAAACTGTCTTCAAAAAGACTTCGCGTATTTCAATCGCAGGCGGTACGAATCCTCAAGGGCAATCACGCCATAGAAGATTTTGTCGTTTTCAGATACAGATTTTGCTATAGCAAGTTTCTGCATCTGTGATAGAACACTTTCCGCGATTTCGCCCTCGTACTGAACCATCATGACCTGCGCAGTCGAGTCAAAGAGCCGCTGAATCTGATCGCCGTTTTTGCCCATTTTTCCGGGAGTTAGAGCGCCGGATTTAGCAGGTCCCTTGAAACCAAAGGCAGCGGCGTATCTCTTGCCCTTGATTTTGATGTGCGTCGAGAATAGGTCATTTCTTTCACCGCCCCAATCCTTAAAGCTACCTCGGTTACCGAGAATCCGAGCAATACCTAATTTGAACACCTTTTCGGGTAGTCGTGGTGGGTCCAGTTGGGCAGGAACCCTTCTATGGTGAGCAAGCGAACGAACTCGCGCAAAATTGTCGACATCATCCACAGTAATGTGTTTGGCATTGGCAACGAAATCCCTAGATTGACGGGGCAGTTCGACTTTGATAATTTGCGGGAGCAGGCCAGGTTTTCTTACGGTGATATGTTGGGCCAGCTTCTTACGACTTGTCGCCAAAGCCAGTATTCGGCCCTTCACGGTATTGATCGCGCCGTATTTCTTGTACGCTATCGTGCCGTTGACTTTGGTTTTCTCAAATAGGTGGTTTGCGGCCAGCGGCGTAGCGATTTCTAGAACTCGCTTCGCGCCCAACTTTATTACTTCTCCAATCTCCGCTGCTGTCTTGGGTGATTGGCGCTGGCCACGGTAGACTTCGCTGAAGACACTTCGCCTGTCTTCCGACCTGCTGAGCAGCTTCGCAAAGTGCTCGATCTGTTCGGGTGCGGTCGCGGGAAACTCAGAAACCGCCTGAACGGTCATCAACCCTTCTTTTTACGCTTACTCCGAGTGACCAGCTCGCGTACGCTGGCTATGGGCGAATCAAGAATTGCGGCAATGTCTGCGTAGCCGAGACCTTGTCTATAAAAGTACGTGGCCAACTCCCCAGTGCCTTTCCGTTTCTTAGCCCCGAATTCGCTATCGCGCAGCAACTGGCGCAAGAGCAGAGCTATGACCACGTTCAGCTTCCGCGATTGTTCCTCAAGAATATCCTTATCCGCCATCAGTTCCCCCTTGGCATCACTTTCCTCTTCTTCAAAGATTTGCCGATGCGATTGACTCGATTCAGGTCTACTCGCACGATTTTGGCAATCTCCAGCTGGGGCACTCCGGCAAGTCCCAGTTGGGCAATAAACATGTCCTTCAACACTTCGAGTTGCGCCGCCTGAAGCTGTTCTCCGCCCAGTGTTCTTTTCACGCTTTGCGCCCTTTCCTGTTCTTCGATGAGTTGCGGCTCTGCGATAACGTAACGTTGACTTGATTAATGGATTTTCCCAAAACCTTCGCGATGTCTGTTGGCCGCATTCCCATGTCGCTGAGCATGCGAATTCGTTCCCGAAGATGTGTTGCGTCTGAATCCGGCAGGGTACGTAGTAAAAGTCCAATAATTACTTCAAGATTGCTATTGATGTTGTGCAGTAGTTGAGTGTCCATAGTTCGTTACCACCATCTCCATGCCAGTAGAGCACAATCGTCCTCTCCAGACAAGCATAAAAGCTAGTTACGTCTATGAGGTCCCGGCCAGCAAAAGGGAGCGTCCGTCGCACTGGCAACAATTACGAATGCCGTCAGATTATTGACATTCCGCTCTGCAACAAGATGATGAGAGCGGTAATCGGTGTGGTAGTACAAGGAAAGCACGTGTAGGTCTTTTTGTTGTGCGGGCCAGCGTTGCAGCAGTTGCCAGCCCGCAGGTTAAAGTTGCCTAGTTCACCCCACTGGTACAAAAGTGTCCACGGGGACACTGGTCTAAAATTTCCCGAGTGTAGCGTCTGCTGGTCTGTTGCGTAATAATGAGGCAGCCAAAAACACCGCGCGCGGTGCCCGCAATGGCCGCGTAGGAAAAGCTCGGATTCAGAATCCGGGCTTTTCGATTTAGGAGAAGCAGAAGGTTTGCGCAGACTAGCACCCTCGGAGCGCGAGTTGAGCGGTCGGTGATAGCGTCGGTGCCGCCCTCTGCTCTAGTTTGAATCCATTAAGCGAAGGAAACTGCTTGCAATAGCGGCGGCTCAGGTCTTCTTCCACCATTCTGAAAGGCTGCGCCGTGCGGGTCAACGTCAGCTGGGAGTGGCTGCTTGGACTCCAGTACGGCGTGGCGCCAACTCATGGAGCCAGACCTTGAGAATCTCAGCGGCAGCTATTGCGCTTGCCATCGGAGCGGCTCCGTGGTGGAATCGCTTTATGAACGGCGACAACCTTAGTCACTTTCGCGGCCACGCTGGCGAGATGTATGTCAGCGCGGAGCTTATGCGCCGAGGGTGGTTTGCGGCCATGACGGCTCGCGGGTCCCGCTCGTTCGACATCTTAGCGCGACGCGCTGACAAGCCGCAGTTCGCAGCCATTCGAGTAAAAACAGGGCACGGTAGCTTTCTGTGGAACGCCAAGAAGGATGGCACCCTTTTTCTGGACATGACTGACACGGGGGACTTCACCGTGATAGTGGACCTGCCGGATGTCTTAGCAGTCTCGCCTTGTCTCGACGCGCTTGACTTGTCCGCGTCTTGTTGACTTGCGCTTTGTGACTCTAAGAACTATTGACGGCCTTCGCAGTTGCCGTGCCTGCTGATTCTGAGTCGCCGTGTTCCGCGACTGAAAAGATGATAGCAAGTTCGAGAAGTTATCGCAATGCGACCTTAGTAACAAAATGAAAAGTACCTTAGTGATAGCAGAAAGTTGACCGCCTGCGTATTGCGATGTCAGGCGGTCGGAAAACAAAATTCTTTCTACCAGTGTGTCGGCTGCTCGTCGAGTACCTTCATCATGCGCTGTTCGAGTCTCGCGGCGCGGCTTGCTATCCATGTCGAGTAATGCTGCTCGACGACGTGCGCTGTGTCGCCGATAAGGGTCCCGATGTCGTGCGTCGGCATGTCGGAGTTCAGGCACATCAGCACGAAGGAGTGACGCCCGAAGCTGTGCGAGCCTGCTTTGATTTTCTCGCCGTTCTCGTCGCGGATGTCGGCCAGCTCTGCTAGCTTCGAGAACCGACCGCCGAAGTACTCCACCGCGTTCTTGATTTCGTTCTCTTTGGTCGGCATCGAGTCGATGAACAGATATTTTCCACTCTTGTTCGCGCCTTCGAGCACTGCGGCCATTGCCGCGGCGCTCAGGTAGTTGTTGACAGCCTTCCCAGTCTTGTGGCGGCGAAGGTACATTCGAAATTTGCCGTTTGGCATCTGCTCGAAGATGTCGTGCTCGCACAGGACGGCATCTTTCAAAGCCAGACCGCTCATCCGCATCAGTATCGCAAGCGACTTCAGTTTCGCTCTGTCAGCGTCGGTCGTTTTACCGTTCAGCAGCGGGAGTGTCGCGAGCAATTTCGAAAACTGCGCGTCGTCGAGCGCTTTCGGAGCCTGAACCGCTGAGCGCTTCACGCGAAGCTGGCTCTTGATGGCGGTCGACTTCGCCAGCTTGTTGAAGTCAACGCAGTACTGGAAAAATGCCACGATGAACAGCACGCGCTTTCGACGGCCTGCGGGTGCGCCTTCCAGCGCGTCTCGCCACGCCTGAACGTCATCGGGCCGCACGTCGCCGATGTTGATGAGACCGCGCCGCTGCAAGAACTGCGCGAAGTTCGTTAGCTCGAATTTCCACTGTCGAACCGTCGCCTGCTTCACGTCGTCACCGCTCTTCTTCGCGACGAACGCGTCCACCAAGTCACCGATGAGAAACGACTCGCTCTTGATAGGCGACGGGGTCGGCTGGCCTTTCGCTGCCGCTTCGAAATTGTTTTCCAGCTCGCGTGCCTTCTGTTCGGCTGTGTGACGGTCGTTCGTCTCAGCGCTGACGCGGTGAAGTTTGCCGTCGCGCCAGAACACGAGCGACTTCGGGCAGTTGCAAGCGGTCTTCGTGTCCTTCGTCAGTTTGCACAGGCGAGTGTGGCGGCTGTAGACTTTGACCTTCGGCACTACGCGGCGACGGCGACGAAGTGCGGGACGGATGAGGACTGGCGGCGCTTCGACTGCGGTGACTGTGACTGAGGTTTTCATGATTCCCCCGATTTTCTTAACCTTACCGAAACCTTACGCACTCACTTCCAATCACAGAATGACAGGGCATCTAAGTGATTGAAAGATAACGGTGGTACTGCGTTTGGCAGGTTACTTCGTCGGAGTTGCAGCGGTTCACCGCTGCGGTAACTGGCGTTGTCTTCAGGGCCGGCTTTAGCCGCTGAGGTGAGTCTGCGACGCGGAAAGTCCCTTTTCCGGCAGCCTGCTGGTAGTTGCCGAAGAAAGCTGGGCGTCAGGATAAAGATGAACTAAGCCCGGCGCCCTTTCAGAACGCTTTCGCGGAATCCAGCAGAATCGTGACCGGCCCTTCGTTGACCAGTTCCACCCGCATCGTTTCCTGGAAGCATCCCGTTTCCGAGCGCACGCCGGAGGCGCGGACTTTCGCCACAAAATATTCGTAGAGCTCGCGTGCCTGCTCGGGAGGAGCGGCCCCGTCGAACGATGGCCGCTTGCCGCGGCGCGCGTCTCCGTAGAGGGTGAACTGTGAAACCACCAGCAGCGCGCCGCCCACCTCCGCCACCGACAAATTCATCTTGCCGCCCGCATCTTCAAAAATGCGCAGGCCAATCGTCTTCTCGACTAGGTAATCCGCCGCAGTGCGCGTATCTCCCGCGCCCACCCCAAGCAGCACCAGCAGTCCGAGGCCGATCTCGCCCGTGGTCTCGCCATTCACAGTGACTCGGGCGCGGCCCACGCGCTGCACCACGACGCGCATTCAGCGGCGACCCTCACCGGGAAGCCTCTCGTGTCCGGCAAGCGCCAGCAGAACGAACGGGATCAGGACTTGCACGTCCAAATCCTGACATGACTCCAGCGAAATGAGCAAGCACCAGGCGATGCGGAGTTTGACCGTTCTCCCCGCCGCCAGCTAGCATTCCGTAGTGATCTCCACCCCCACGGGTTCCAGCGGTCCAATTTTTTTCCCGTACCTCCTTTGCATACTTTTCCGATCCCTTTTAGACTATTTGGTTTCCACTTCATTCGATCGATTGAGCAACATGCAGTCGTAATTCAGCAAACGCTGGCCCGGAACCCGGACCCGCGATTCCCAGACTCAGAAACGAGGAGAACATGGCAGCCGTTGATGAAAAAGTGAAACAGATTATCGTAGAGCAGTTGGGTGTGGACGAAGCCGAGGTCACGCCCAGCGCGTCGTTCGTGGATGACCTGGGCGCCGATTCGCTCGATACCGTCGAGCTCGTGATGGCCTTCGAAGAGGCCTTCGATATCGAAATCTCCGACGAGGATGCGGAGAAGATTCGCACCGTCTCCGATGCCGTCGACTACATCGGCAAGCATGCGAAAGCAGGCAAGTAATTTGGCTGGATGGTGCTTCATAAATTGGCTTTGGGTAGGGCACGGCTTTAGCCGTGCCGATCAGGCCTTTAGAGATGCGGGCTTTAGCCCCTGAGGAACGCGCCCGCTAGCGCTGAACGGCAGGCATCTATGGAATACACTCCAGACAACCTGGGCGCAGATTCGCTCGACACCGTCGAGCTACCGATGGCCCTGGTAGAGGCCTTCGACATCACAATTTCCGCACTCTGCAGGAAGTGCATGGCTACATCCACAGACGCAAGAAGGGCGGCGATTCAATTTGACGCGTAGGGTCGTCATCACCGGCATCGGCCTCATCTGCTCCGTGGGCAATACCACCGGCGCAGTATGGCAGGCCCTGCTCGCGGGCAAAAGCGGCGTCGGCCGCATCACCGCGTTCGACGCCTCCGCCTTTGCCTGCCAGATCGCCGCCGAGGTCCGCAACTTTGACCCCCTCGATTTCATCGAGAAAAAAGAAGTAAAAAAAATGGGCCGCTTCATCCACTTCGCCATCGCCGCCTCCGACGAAGCGATGAAGATGTCCAAGCTTCAGGTCACGCCCGAAAATGCCGAGAGCGTCGGCGTGCATATCGGCTCGGGCATCGGCGGATTCGACGTGATCGAGCGCGAACATACCGCACTCCTCGAGGGCGGACCGCGCAAGATTTCCCCTTTCTTCATTCCCGCCGCTATAGTCAACCTCGCCGCCGGGCACGTTTCCATGCGCTTCGGCGCCAAGGGTCCGAATGAAGCGACGGCCACAGCCTGCACCACTAGCGCCCACTCCATCGGCGATTCCTTCCGCATCATCCAGCGCGGAGATGCCGACGTAATGATTGCCGGAGGCTCCGAAGCCGCCATCACTCCCATGGGCGTAGGCGGATTCGCCGCCATGCGCGCACTCTCCACCCGCAATGACGACCCCGCCCGCGCCAGCCGTCCCTGGGACAAGGACCGCGACGGCTTCGTCATGGGCGAAGGCGCCGGCATCATGGTTCTCGAAGAGCTCGAGCACGCCCGCCGCCGCGGCGCGCCCATCCTGGCAGAAATCGTAGGCTACGGTATGTCCGCCGACGCCTATCACATGACGCAACCCGCCCCCGAACACGAAGGCGGTTTCCGCGTCATGCGCAACGCGCTGCGCGACGCCAAACTCGATCCCGGCGTCGTCGGCTACGTCAACGCCCACGGCACCTCGACCCCCATCGGCGACACCCTCGAAGCGCACGCCATTAGAAATTTATTTGGAAAGAAAGTTCCCGTCAGTTCCACCAAGTCCATGACCGGCCATCTGCTCGGCGGAGCGGGCGGATTAGAGGCTGGGGTGACGGTCCTGGCGCTGCGCGATCAGATTCTCCCGCCCACCATTAATCTCGAGAATCAGGATCCTGATACCGAAGGCATGGATTTCGTTCCCAACCAAGCCCGCAAAGCCGATTTCGAATACGCCATGTCAAATTCGTTCGGCTTCGGAGGCACCAACGGTGCCCTTTTATTTCGCCGATGGTCCGAATAGAAGCCAAGAAGGTCAGAGGTGAGAGGTCAGATTGCAGAAGTTAGAACCCTCGCCAAGGTTTTGCCCTTCCTGACAGCTGAGAGCTGACAGCTGAGAGCTACTCCTTTTTCATAGCGTCGATCATCGCATAAAGCTGCGAAGTATCCGTAACCTCGACATAGGGCTTCCCGGTACGTTTGCTGCTGACCACCCAGATCGTCGGCGTGTGCTCGATGTGCAGACTAATGCCCAGATCCTTGTCTGCCCGCACCAGCCCCGCCAGCTTGCCCTCCGGATCCACAACGAACGGCAAAGCAATCTTGTGCTCGGCGGCAAACTTGTCGGCAAATCCCCGCAAGTTCTGCGGGAAGATCTCTAGTTGGTGCGCAAACACGGTTTCCCGAAACTCGTTTCCGATCTCCTTGGAATGCGTGTCAAAGTAGCGCGCCAGCACCGCAGCGTCGAAAGACCAGTTGTGCGACGGCAACGGGAAATCGTGCTGTACCAGCGGAATCTTATAAGTCCGCGAGGCCTGCTCCAGCAGCGGCGCGACTCGCCCGCATTGCGGACATTGCAGGTCTTCGAAAACGACGATAGCAACCTGCGCCCCCTTCGGCGGACGCAGAGCCTCAGGCACATCCTCCGCAAAAACCGGCAGGCAGAGCACGACCAGACAGGCAAGAACAAGAGACGCCGGAAGCAGGGACACTAAACGCGACAATAATAATTGAATCTTCATAGTTTTATTTGGATGCGCATCGAACCGATAATACCTCTACGGGAAATCCATCGCCGATTCCGCGAGCTCACTTCGTGAAATCCTCGCCGGGAATGATGTTGTAAAAATAGTAAAACCGCAACCCGAGGATTTGCCCGGGAAATTCCTTCGGCAGCGGCGGAAACGGGGTGGAAGCGGTGATGCTCGCCCACGCCGCCCGGTCGAGCGCCACGTCGCCGGACGAGGTGTGAACCACCATGCCCGTCGTCTTGCCATCCTTCAGGATGACGAATTCTATCGAAAGCTTGCCCTGTTTCAAGATCGGCGGATACACCGACGGCGGCATCAGGGTATACCAGTTCTGTTTCACAATTTGCACGACCCGAGTCAGGTAGGGCCCGAAGTCCACACCCATCGTGTCGGTCAGAATTTCCGCCTGATCCAGCGCCTTGGCCCCGCTCCGGCCCGGGCTCCCGAATTCACCCGCTTGTCCAGAACCGTATTGCCCATGGTTGGCGGCTAAACCCTGCTCCGCTTGTGCGATTGCCTCGCCCGGCGTCATGGAAGTCTTGAAATTCGGCACCAGCCGGTTCTGCGGAGGCGTCTGCAACCGCGCCGTCTGATCGCTCGGCTGCGGCCGCGCGAACCCCGAACTCTCCTGCGGCGCCGGCGGCGGCTGGTTCGCGGCTTGGCTCTGCGCCGGTGGCTGCGGCGCAGTCTCGCCTGGCGGTGCCGGACGCGAGCTCTGCAATATCTTCTTCAACTCCTCCCGATTGATCTGCGGCGCTTTGCTGGTCGCGATCCGGTCCTTATCCGAAAGCACCTTCGCATCCGGACGCCGCGTCAGCTTCTGCTCGTCCGGCGGCAGCTCCAAAAACGTCGCGTCTTTCGACCGGTCCACGTCCGTACGAATCGCCAGATTCACCGTCCGGTGCGGCAACAGCTCCATCAACTTCTCGCTGTTCCACAAAAGAATAATCACCATCAAGTGCAGGATGACCGACAGCCACAAAGCTTCGCGTTTGCGAGCCCGCGAGAGATCGTCCTGCAACTGAATGAGAAGATGCGGAACATCGTCGGGATTGAACCCCCGGTAAGCCGTCTCCCAGTGTTGCGCTTCGAACAAATCCCGCTGCGCCCCCTGCTCGGAGGGCGGAGTCAATGGGTCGCGCGACGGAATTTGGGTAACCGGCATCAGGCAGAGACTACAACCTTAGAACCGCGGACAGGCTCCTGGGTTGCGTAACAGGTTGCGTAACACGTTGCGTAACCTGCCGCACAGCATTCTGCGTAAGATTACGCGCAAAGTTCCTTCGTAAGTTACGTAAATTATGGAGCCACGACCGCCAATCCCAATTGTCGCATTTTTTGTGCTCGCCGAGTGAGTACCTGGGTAATAGCCTCAAGCCACGGGCCAAACCGCGCAGATTTTCCCACTGCGGGCTTGCCCAGGTCAGATTTCGGATCGCCAATTTCGATCCGTCAATAGCAGAACTTTTTGTTGCTCCGTGATGCCAGTTTCAAAAATAGCGCAGCCTGACGTTGCCGCCAATGATAATGATTCAGACCCGGCTCTTCGCATTTAGGATTTCCCCTGTGCTTCTTTCCCTGTGTACCTCTGTGCCCCCCTGTGGTTCGCCCTTTTACCGCAACCGGTAAACCGGACCCTGAAACCGCCCTAGTCCTGCGTCTCCTTCCCACGTAAAATGTCCTTTGGAGATCAGGCCCATGTTCGACGGAGGAACTCGCCACAGAGGAACAAGCCGTCCCGGCGTACCTGCCCAAGGCGTTCCCGCATGTCAAGTGTCTGCGCCGCGTATATCGGTGCCCAGTGTGGCTATTATGATAGTGGGAATCGCTCTCCTCGCCAGTCCCGTCAGAACGCTCGCCCAGCGCGGAGGCGGCGGAGGACACGGCATGCCGGCCGGCGCCGGCGCCGGCGTCGGCATTGCCTCAGGCGTAAGCGACAAGGACGACCTCAAGGACTTTCACCAAGCCATGGCCGTCCAGGCCACCGATGAGCAGCGCGCCGCGTTCGCCAAGATCGCGCAATACACCCAGGCCGCCAGCGATCGGCTAAAAGCCTTTCGCGACCTTTTGCAGAAGGTCCCCGCGTCATCACCGCTGTCCGATCGCACAACCACCCTAGATCAGGCCCTCGAGCAAGCGCGCGTCAGCAACAGGAATTTTCTCGCCTCGTTTTCGTCCAAACAAAAGTCCGGGTTGAAAGACATCGCCAAAAAACTGGAAAAAGCCGATTCCGATCTCGACAAGGAAGTGAAGGCACTTGATCAAATCGTCCAAATCGTCCAAACGTCCAAATCAGACACAGAATCGATAGCCAGCTCGGCCGCCAGTCTCGACAAGGAACTCGCCAGTTTCCAGGAAGAGCAACTCGCCCTCGGCAGAGAAATGGGTATTCTCCTCTCCACCGGCAGCCAGGACCTCACCTTCAACCTCCCCAAGGTGACGAACTCGATCAACATCGCCGGACAGCCCGTCTCCATCCAGGCTTCCGGTGCCGTATCCCGCCAGTCGACTGGAACTCCCGCCGAAAACGGTCGTAACCTCTTCACCCTCAAACTCACCGCCGACCTCTCCGACGTCCAGCAGAACATCACCGTTATTCTCCGCTCCAAACTCACCCGCGCTCCCCGCTGCGGCGAGCGCCTGGAGATTCAACAAGCCACGCTCACCCCGCTGGCTCCCGCCAGCCTCGTCGTGGCGCGCGTGCACTTAGAGCGCTGGGTCTGCCCGCCGGGTCAGGAAAGCCCTATGGAAGTGGCCGGCGGCGACGGCACCATAGAAGTCAAGCTGACTCCCTCGGTCGAGCAAAAAGCCGGCCTGGTCCTCATCTCCGAAATTACCCGAGTTGACGCCGAGCGCTTCCTCCGCGACCTGCTCCGCTCCGGTGATCTCGGCGACATGCTGCGCCAGCAAATCGCCGCCTCGGTCCTCTCCACTCTGCGGAAGGGCACCGACCTCAAAGCCACACTCCCCCCCGCCGCGCAGCAATCCGCCACCCTCCAGAAAGCGCAATTCCAGGATGCCGGAGCCGATCAGTTAAGCCTCCTTCTGGAAGGTCAACTCCAGCTCTCCGACGAGCAAACCCAACAATTTGTCGCTCAACTGAAGCAACCCCAGTCCGCGCAAGCCAAGCCAGCGCCATAAATCCCAGAGCTTCGTATCAGGGCATCGCTTTAGCGATGCCGTAAGTCCTTCGAAATTGAGATGCCCCTTCAGGGCTGTGCGTTGAGAGCCGATTTTTTCCGCAGCCTCCTGAAGTCGGAGCGGCGCTTCGTAAAGTTATGCAAAGTTTTGTCCGAATCCTGTTCTTTGCGCAACCTCCGGCTCATAATGACACTCATAGCTGTAGACAGATCGCTTTGAAAAGGAGATCTCCATGCTCAAAAAGTGCCTTCCCATTCTTCTTGCGGCCAGCCTCATCTCGATCGCAGCGCCCTTCGCGGCGGCCCAATCCGCGGCCCAATCCAACGACAGCCCGTCCAACAATCAGCCATCCGCCCAGGGCAACGGTGGCTGGCACCACGGTCCGCCCGACCCCGCCCAGCGCACCCAGGAGCTGACCAAGAAACTCAACCTCACATCCGAGCAGCAAACCAAAGTTCAAGAACTCCTCCAGTCCGAGCACTCCCAGATGGAGAGCCTGCACCAAGACAGTTCTCTTTCCCAGCAGGATCGCCGCACCAAAATGATGGACATGCAAAAGAGCACACACGCGCAAATCCGAGCGCTCCTCGACTCGACCCAACAGAAGAAATGGGACGAAATGCTAGCCAAGCGTGAGCAATGGGGGCAAGGCCAACGCCACGCGCCCGCCGGAGGCGACCAGCAGGCCCCACCACCACCCCAGCAATAAGGCGAGGTCAGAGGGTCAGGTTGCTGAAGTTAAACCTCTGCAATTTGACCTCTGACCTCTGCAATCACCCCAGCCCGATCCGCCCCGCGTGCCGCCCAATCTCTGCCAGAATCGCCAGCCCAAGCTCCAGCGCGCTCCGCCCCTCCTCCAGCGAAACCACCGGCCGCGACCGCTCCCGCACCGCCTGCAGGAAAGCCTCGATCTCCGCCAGCAGCGGCTCCTCCGCCGTAACCACAGGCTTAGCCATCGAGATCTGCGGATTGGCGCTAGCGGCGCTGGGGATGGAGGCACTCGGGGTGCCCCATCCTAACGTCGCGTCTTTTGCGACGTTAGGGTGGGCCCCGTCGGATGCGGGGGAGACCGAGAACACCAGCACATCCTGCCGTCCATAGTCGATCGAAATATACTGTCCCGCCTGAAAGAAACGCAGCTTGCGCACGCGTTCCGTCGAAACCCGGCTCGCCGTGAAGTTAGCCACGCACCCCGATTCGAACTCGATGCGCACATTCGCGATATCCACCTTCCCCGAAAGAATCGGCAGCCCCACCGCCCGGATTTCCTTCACCCCCGACTTAACGAACGTCAGCACAATGTCGAGGTCGTGGATCATCAAATCCAGCACCACGTCCACATCCAGCGCCCGCGGAGAAAAAAAGCTAAGCCTGTGCACCTCAAAAAACATCGGCCGTTTGATCAGCGGCAGCGTAGCCCGCACCGCCGGATTAAAGCGTTCCAGATGCCCAACCTGAGCCACCCGAGTGTGCTCCGTCGCCAGACGAATCAGTTCGTCCGCCTCGCCCAGCGTCGCCGCCACCGGCTTTTCGATCAGCACGTCAACCCCAGCTTCCATCAGGGCGCGCGCCACCTCCAGATGCAGAACCGTCGGCACCGCAACCGAAGCCGCCTGTACTTCGCTGTGCGTCATCAGCATCTGCTCGACCGAGCCGAACGCCTTGCAGCCGAACTCGAGCGCAACCGCGTCGGCCCGCGCCGTATCCGGATCGACCACCCCGACCAGCCGCACGCTCCCCGCCTGCTGCAACTGCCGATAGACCCGAGCATGATTCCGCCCGAATGCGCCCACGCCAATGACCGCAACACTGATGGGAAGATCTTTGCTCGGAAATTCCTTGCTCAGATGAGTGCTCCGAAGAAGAACAACGCGCTATTGTCGCAGTTCCGCCCCCAGATAGGAAAGCGCAAACCAGAACGACTCCCACCCTCTGTCATCCTGAGCGCAGTCGAGCCAAGCGCGAAGCGATTGGCTTGGCGGAGTCGAAGGACCCCTACACCTCTTCACACTTTCTTCAGCAGCGCAATCTGCCCCGCATGATAAAGCTCATGCTGCACCACGCCATGAAGCATGTAGTAAAAGTTGTAGTGCGCGCCCTCTTTGCCCGGAACCACATCCTCAAGCCGAGAGTCCGGCAGAGAAGCAACGGCCGCAACCAGTTCCTCGTGACCGCGCCGCACCTGCGCCAACGCCTTGCGCCAGGCCGCCTCGCTCGTATCCCGAACCGGAGGAAAATTCTCCGCATCCGAGAGCTCCACCGCCGCACCGCCCAACCGCCGAAGCACGGCCCCATCCCAAGCCGCAACATGCAGCACCAGTTCCCAAATCGTGTGCGCGCTCCCAATCGGACGCGCCGCCGCCCGCGCCGCCCCGACCCTCTCCAGAATTTCAAACAAGGAATCGCCATGCCAAGCCTCGCCATCAAACGCCCGGCGAAGCTGGTCGGCAATGCGAGCCGCTTCAGTCCGATCAGTTTCAGACACGCAAAGCCTCCTGACCACCTCTTCCTACTCCGCGCACACCGCGATCCCCGCCTCATCCGCCGCCCGCGTCATCGCCCCGCCATCCAGCAGCAAACATCGCCCCGCGTCCACCGCCAGACAACTAGCCCCGGCCCGCGCCATCGTCTCGATCGTCTTCACCCCAATCACCGGAACATCGAAACGCAAATCCTGCCCCGGCTTCGCGATCTTAACCACCGTCAGCGCCCGGCTCAGCGTCGAAGCCGCGCCACCCAGTTCCAGTTCCAAAGACCGCATCAGTTCCCCCGCCCGCTCAATCGTCGCATCCGTGCCCTCCATCGCCTCCACCGCCACGCAAGCCGCGCCCGCGATCACTACCGTCTGGCCAATGTCGTATTCCGCCAGTCGCCGTCCCACCCCGCGTCCGTATTCGATGTTCGTGCGTTCCTGCTCGCCAGGAGCCCGCTTCGTAATCACTCCCGCTTTCGCCAGCAGCGGTTCCAGCAGCGCGGTCGAGTTCTCCAGCATGATGCCCTCCTCCGCCAACACCGTGGCGATCGCGCCCAGCAGCGAGTCCGTATTGCGCGTCGCCAGCGAAAGCAGCAGCTTCGCCAGTCGCCAGTCCGGCTTGATGGAGGAAAAAATCTGCTTGTGCTTAACCTGCCCCGCCATAACCGCGCGGGTAACGCCCGCAGCCTTAAAAGTCTCGATGAGCTTCGACAACTCCCCCAGAGAAAGCCAGTGAACGGAAGCAGCGCCGTGCAACGAGATTTCAGGGAAAGTCTCTTCCTTGATAGCCGCCACCACGACCTCATACCCCTGAGCCCGAGCCGCATCCAGCACAAGGAAGGGAAACGTCCCATTGCCCGCGATAAGCCCAAGCCGCGTCATAGGCAAGAACCACGGAGGGACGGCCGCCCTCGGCCGTCCAGCGGAGCGAAGCTCCGCAGAGGGTTTCGATAGCACCGCCCCATAACTGCCATGCTCCGAGCGGACGGACGGCCAAGACCTACGCTAGCAGCAACGCCCTCCACTACTTAATCACTCCCCGTTCCGAAGCTTCAATAAAGCCAATAAGCATCGCGACATCCTCGCCAAGATCGGCTTCCGCTTTCAACTTCTCCAGCGCCTGCGATGTATTCAGCTTCGAAGCCAGCAGCACCCGATAAGCATGATGAATTTTCCCAATCCGCTCTTTACTAAATCCCCGCCGCTCCAACCCCACGGCATTCAGTCCATAGGCGTGCGTCCCCCGCTCCGCAGACGTCTTAGAAAACGGCAGCACATCCCGCGTGATGGTAGTGCCCCCGCCGATAAAGGAATATTTCCCAATCCGCACGAAGTGATGCACCGGGCACAGCGCCCCGACCGTTGCCCAGTCTTCCACCGTGACGTGCCCGCCCAACGTAGCCGCATTCGCCATGATGATGTGACTCCCAATCTGGCAGTCGTGCGCAATGTGCGTATAAGCCATGATCAGGTTGTGGTCGCCGACGCGAGTGCATCCCCCACCCTTCACCGTGCCGCGGTTGATGGTGACAAATTCGCGAATCTTGTTATGGTCGCCAATCTCCAGCCGAGTCGCTTCGCCCGCGTAAGTGATGTCCTGCGGCGCCAGGCCAATCGAAGTGAAAGGGGAGAAGTGATTGTCCACGCCGATTGTCGTGAGACCTTCGATCACCACGTGCGAAGCCAATCCACAGCCCGCGCCCAGTTCCACCCCGGCCCCGATCACGCAATAAGGCCCAATCGTGCAAGACGAATGTATTTTACTTTTAGGATCGACGATCGCCGTAGGATGAATAGACATCGTCAAGTCGTTCTTCCCTTGTCATCCTGAGCGTAGCAACTGGTTCGCGGTACGCGAAGCAGTTGCGGAGTCGAAGGACCCCTACTCCCTAGAAATCTCGCGGGCTGCCGCAGGGAGTTCTCACCGCTGAGCGAGGCTCCGAGGGCCGTGACCAAGACTCACTCTCCTTCGCCCGCCGTACTGCCCGCTCCCGCCCCCATCGCACGCGGCACCAGCCGGCAAGTGACAATCGCTTCGCAGACCACCTTGCCGTCCACGTACGCCTTCCCTTCCAATCGAGCCGCCGTCCTCCGCCATGCCCGCACCACCACTTCAATCCGCAGCTGATCTCCCGGCACCACCGGGCGCCGGAAGCGCGCCTTCTCGATTCCGGTGAACACCATCAGCAACTCGTCGCGATTCGGAACCTCGGTAAGCAACAGCAGCCCGCCCGCCTGCGCAATCGCTTCCACAATCAGCACCCCCGGCATGATCGGCTTTTCCGGAAAGTGTCCCTGAAAAAAAGGCTCGGTGATCGTCACATTTTTCAATGCGACAATGCTCTTCATCCGCACCAGTTCGACCACCCGATCAATCAAAAGAAAGGGATAGCGATGGGGCAAGATCTTGAGAATATCGCCAATATCCATCGTGGTTTTCGCAGGCGACCCCGCTTCAGCAGCAGAAAGTTCAGCCGCCATTCCGCTAGTCTGGTCCATGTCCATCACGCGTTTCGTTCAAGGCGAAGATTATACTGTAGAGCAAGTTAATTGATTCCTCATCCGCGTAAATTCAAGCTGACTCCACCCATCCTCCGCCGTCCGCGCCGCCCGCCCGGGACACTCCCCCTCGTAACCGCTCATCTGTGACGCACGCCCTAGACGCGCCCAACCTTTCCGCCGATGATCAACCCAAGGGCCATGCAACCAACTAACTCCACCGAGCCCCGGAGCCAATCCATGATTTTGCCCCACGCCCAATCTTCCACCCCCGCTTCCACTGAACCAGATCGCCGCCACCATCCCCGCTATACCGTCCAGGTCCAAATCGAAATCCGCCAGGAAGGCGGCAACTTCCCCATGCGCCTGGAAACCACCGACCTCAGTCGAGGCGGCTGCTACATCCAGCTGATACCGGCCCTCCCACTGGGCGTCCGTGTGCAACTCACCCTCTGGCTCGGTGACGCCCCCGTAGCCATCCAAGGGCGAGTCGTAACCCGCCATCCCCAATTCGGCAACGGCATCATGTTCTTGGATTTCGAAGGTGAGGGAGATCAACTCCTGAACCGCTACCTGCAGGCCATCACCACCTAGCACCTGGCAGAGCAAGAAACCGCCACACAGAACTCTCCACCAGCTTGTCGATCAAAAGATCAAGGGCGCAATGCCCCGCGCACGTCCGGAATAGCGCCGCCATCCCACAAATGACTCTCCAGATTCCCCCCAAAAATCAAGGAACCCAACTGGGTACTGGCAACTGGCAACTGGTCACTGGCTACTGTCCTTCCCCATCACCACAATCGGCAGCGTCAACCCATCCTCCAGCGGCACCTCGGTGGTTTCCAACTCCGCGTACCCCTTCACCCGATAAAAAGGAACTCCCGTCAGCGTCGCTCCCATCTCCAGCCGCCGAAACCCCGCCGCCCAAGCCGCCGCCTCACAAGCCTCCAGAATCATCCCGCCAATCCCCCGTCGCGCCCAAGCCGGATGAACGAAAAATGCCCGAATCTTAGCCGCACCCGTAGCCGGATCCAGCAATGAATCCTCCCGCCCCGCAAACTGATCGCCGCCCAACAAGGTTCTCCGCTTGCTCCACCCGCCGCAACCGACCAGCAGCGCCCCGCCCGAAGATTTCGCCCCCGAAGCCTCCGCCCCCGTAGCCTCCATCGCCTCCGCCGCAAAATAAGTCCCATCCGCAATCAGTTGCGTATCGACCCCATACACCGTCCGCAGCGCGCCCTCCAATTGCGCCGCCGAATAATCCCCCGCCTGCAATCCCCGCACCGAAGCCCGAATCAGTTCCCGAAGCAAAGGAATATCCGAAGCCTCCGCCAACCGAATCCGTATGTTCATATCGGAAGTCTAAATAAACAGATGGCTGATAACTGAAGGCTGATAGCTGACGGCTATTTCCCCCCCGCCGCGCACTCCGGGCAAGGACAAACCTCCCGCAGATAAAACCACGAATAAATCCCCAGATCGTGTTTATCGTTCCAGGAGAACTTCAGCGCATACTTCCCCACCGCCTCCGCCGAAAGCGCTTTCACCGCCGGCTTGAACATAGGCAAAGCCCCGGGAGCCACTTTCGCCTTCTCGCCCGCCTTCCGTCCCGCCTTCGTTCGCTCCTCCTCGCAAAGCGCGCAAGGGCAAGCATCCCGCAAGAACGCAAACGTATAGACCGACCGGTGCCCATCCTTCCACTCGATCTCCATCCCCGTCCCCGAAGTCAAATGAATCACCACCGACTTGGGATCGTTCCCCACCCGAGGCGTAAAATTCGGCAGCGCCATAGATTTCAGTATCGCACCGCGCCCGTCAGAACGTCAGCCGCCCAGCGAGCTGCAGGATGCGCTGGGTTTGCACCTCGGCCACTCCAGTTCCAAGCGTCGTGCTCGTAATCTGGCCGAAGGTTACATCATCAATGTTCGTGTCCGGATTGGCGAACTGCGTGTGGTTGAACACATTGAAGGCCTCCAGACGGAATTCGACGTTTACGCGCTCGGTGATCGCGGTTGTTTTGGCCAAGGCCAGGTCGAGGTTCGTGCGGCCCGGCCCACGGAAGAAATCTCGCCCCGTCGCACCGTACGGATCGCTTGGATTGTAAACATCGGGGATTGGCTGGAACGCCGCAGGATTGAAGTAGTAATTGCTATTCGTTTTCGGATTCAAAATCGTAATCCTGCTGAATCCGGGCGCGAAATCGACGCTGGCCAGGTAGCTGTCGCCCGCTCCCGAGGGTCCCGGATCCGACGGGCTGAAGGAGTTGATCAGTTGCGAACTGATGCTGAGCGGAAACCCGGTCCGCCAGCTGAAAATGGGATACAGACTCCATCCCTTCACCAGCCGCTTCGGTCCTGCCCCCCACGCTTTGTCAAAGGGCAAATCCCATCCGCCGCTGAAAACGATCCGCTGCTTAACGTCGAAGCTGGAGGATCCATGGAACTGGCCTGGGTTGTAATACGGCACCTGCGACGACGAATACTGTGTCTGTCGAAATCCAGATGCATTGTCAATACTGTGGCCGTAAGTGTAGGCCAAGGTGAAGTAGGTGTTGCCGAATATCCGATTCTCGCCGTTCTGTTTCGTCAAGGACGCTTCAAGGCTGTTGAAATTGGCGAAGCTCACGTTGCCAAACTCGCTCACGTTTTCAAAAGGACAATCCGAAGGCCCGCCCTGACTCGCACAGTAGTTGGTGAGGTTCACGTTGTTCAAGCTTGTGCTGTTGTTCACCGCCTCATTCAGAATTCGGGCCGGATTGGCGCCGCTCACTGTGTTCAAATCGAAAGGGTTGGCATCCACTAGCGACGTAAGTCCCTTCGAGCTGCTCCCCACGTAGTTCACCTCAGCGATCAGGTTTCTCGCGAACTCATGCTGGATACTCAAGTTGTACTGATACGTATACGGTGTGTGCAGATGGGGGTTCACCAGGTAGACCGAGCCTCCAGCAGCCGGAAGAAAATTGTAATAGGGGCACGTGTAGTCGTTGTTTTGGCAGGTATTGAATGCGTTCTGGTGGTTGACAGGTGGGGATGGGAAGGGATTGGCCGCAAAAGGAGTGGTGGAGTTTTGCCAGGGCGCGCTGTAAAAGGGGAGGGCCGAGTTCAAGGGCGTGTTAGCTGGGCTAGGGCAATCTGCATTCAGGGCTGAAGGCAGACACGGGAAAGTGACGTAGGGTTCGCTGTAGAACGGTGGCGCGCCGTTGAACTGCAGGTTATCTTCGCCTTTCAGCACGTCATAGAAGATGCCAAAACCGCCGCGGATGCTCGTCTTGCTGCCACCGCCCGGACTCCAGGCAAACCCGATTCGCGGCGCGAAGTTCTTCTTATCGGGAAAGTTGACGCCCCGCGGCGCGCCCGGGTCGCCGGGAAAAACCAGGCCGAGCGGCGCATTGGGAAATTCTACCGACTGATCCCCTGGGACGATGGTAAACGTTCGTTCCTCGGTGTCGAGCTTAGGCGTGCTGTACTCATAGCGAAGCCCTAAGGTTAGGGTCAGGTTCGGCCTTACCCGCCATTCGTCCTGCGCAAAGGCGTAAATCGTCTTGCTGCGAATATTGTTGGCCGCATTTGGCCCCTCAAACAAGTTGTTGGGAGCACCGACCAGAAAGTCGGCCAAACTGTTGCCCGTGCCATCCCCGCCAGCGGCATATCCCGCATAATCGAAGAGGCCGTCGGTAAAAAAAGCATAGCGGGTATTTTGCTCGTAAGCGGAGTATCCCGCCCCGAATTTCCACGTGTTGTGCCCCTTTACCCACGAGAATGTATCTGCAAGCGCAAACGTGCTGCCCGCAAAGTGAGTGGGGCCGTATGGGTCTGACCCGAACTCCAAACCATTGTCGAACTCAAGGCCTGGAGGACCGGTGGAAAGGTCCGACGCGATCCCGAACTGCGGAATCGCTGCCAGGCTGGAAACCGGCTCATCCTGCAGGTTGCTGTGGCGCTGCGCAGTCCCTCGAAGTTCGTTCAGCATGGTTGGAGAAAAGGTTCGTGTGTAAGCGACATTGAGGAAGTAGGTCTTGTCCTCGGTCGTGCTGGCATAGCCGGGCGCCGTCGCAAAGGCAAATCCCCCGAAAGGGTCGAGCACCGGATTTCGATTACCGCCGACCGTGCCCGTCAGCTTGTCTTTGGATGTCATATTGAAATCGATCTTGATGGTCAGCTCGTTCGCGTTGTTTGTGCTGCCCCCCGAAGGGAGAAACTCCCCGCTCGCAGTCGACGGAATCATCGGCTGGCCGTTGGGAAGTTTTGCCGCGATGTACGCTTGCGCGGCGGGATCAAACGTTGCAGGACTAATGATGGCTTGCGCGGCAAGTGCTGCATTGGGCTGGAAGTACGGATTTGCCAGCAGGAAGGCGGCAACGTTGGTGTCGGGGCAGCCGGCCGCAACTGCGCACGTGGGCCCGTCCTGAGCGCCAGTGCTGTCAACCGTGTTTTGGCCATTGGGTACGGCGTGCGAAAAATCTCCCTGCATTAGTTCGGCGGTTGTGAACGTCTGCTGTTCCTCTAGCACCTCGGTCTGGACTTGACGCTGCCCCTGATAGGCAGCAAAAAAGAAAAGCCGGTTCTTCACGATCGGGCCGCCAAACGTCCCGCCAAATTGATTGCGTTTGAGATTGTTTCTGGGTATACCGGCCTGAATGTTGAAATAAGCGTTGGCGTCGAAGTCGGTGTTGCGCAAGAACTCGAAAGCGCTGCCATGGAATTGGTTCGTGCCCGACTTGGTTACCACACTGATCACTCCAGCGCCGTTGCGGCCATACTCTGCCGTGTAGTTGCTGGTAAGAATGCGGAACTCGGCCACCGAGTCCGGATTTGGGTTGTACACCACCCCGTTGCTCACCAGATCGTTGTTGAGGCCGCCATCCAGCAAGTAGGTCACCGAATCGGTGCGTCCCCCACCAATGTTGAATCCTTGTCCAGAACCGCCGTCATCCGGATTGTCCTCGGTCACCCCAGGCTGCAGAAGCGCCAGGTCCAGCACATTCCGTCCGTTCAAGGGCATGTTAACGATGGGACGGCTGGTCACGGACTGGCCTATCGTCGGGTTCACCGTCTCCACCCCCGCAGCCTGCGATTCCACCAACACCTGTTCATTCGCCGCGCCCACTTCCAGGTTTAAGTCGGCCCGAAATGACTGGTTGATCTCGAGCGGTGCAGTAAGCACTTCCAGCGGTCGAAAACCTTCGTGCCGGGCGACAATCCGGTAGCTGCCAATAGGCAGGTTCAACACCTGGTAAAAGCCACCCTTGTCCGAAGTTGTTTCGGTGGAGACGTTGGTCGCCCTGTTCGTCACCGTGATCTTGACGCCAGTCACCACCAATCCTTGCGGATCGGTGATCGTGCCCACGATCCTTGCGGTCGCCTGCTGTGCGGTTGCGTCTGTGGCAAACAACAGCGCCATGCACACCGCTACCACTGCCGCCAGTAGCTGTCCTGGTCTTCCTGTCCGGGGTCGCATTGCGAAGTTTCTCCGATGCCGCTTTTTTGAAGTTCCGAAAATCTTGTGCCCCCGCTACTGTTTTGTCAACCTGAAGTACCGGGCGTGTCATGGGGACTGGCCACCAACCTCTTTCAGTGAATGGCGTTACAGGGAGTTGCGAATGGCGCAGTGGGGCGTCTCTCTTTTTTCGGGGCAGGAAAATGGCGCGGGCCGGATTGGATACCGACCGGTTCGAGAAGTCACCGGGATGGGGACGGCACGCAGACCCGAGGGATGGTCTGCGGCTTTATACCCCGGAACTTTTGTTCCCGCGTGCGAGACGCCGCGCTCGACGTGGATGGTACATGCCTCCCGGATCATTGGGCGGGTAGCGCGATTCTTGTTACGAAATCCGAACAGAGGGACGTGATGAAACTGCACCACACGATCCGGGTCCTGCCGCAATCGCACTCTCGATAATCACGGTAGAATGGCTGGGCAATGGCGTGGGGTGCTGGCCACTGCCCACTGGCCACCGGCCACTGTTCTCCATGGACACCGCCCGCATAGCCGCTCTCCTCGAACCCTTCCTCGAGCAATCGCTTCCCCAATCCCAGCTCGATCAAATATCGATATACATCGATCTATTACTTCGCTGGAACGCCCGCATCAACCTGACCGCCATCCGCAGTGAAGAAGAAATAGTAACCCGCCACTTCGGCGAGTCTTTCTTCTTGGCCCGCCATCTCTTCCCAGCAATTTCAAACTCTTGTCATCCTGAGCGTAGCCAAGACATGCGCTTCGCGCACTTCTTGGCGGAGCTGAAGGACCCCTACACCCTCCCCCCGCCGCCGCAGCGAATCTTCACCGCGCCGTGCGCACGCCCGCACGTCCTCGACATCGGCTCCGGCGCCGGATTCCCCGCTCTACCCCTGAAGCTTTGGGCCCCGCAAATCAACCTAACGCTGATTGAATCGAATCACAAAAAGGCCGCCTTCCTCCGCGAAGTAGCCCGAGCCCTCACATTGACCAACATCAATGTATTAACCGACCGAGCCCAAGCCCTGGCCCCGAGCCTCAGCTCCCAGGCCGACGCAGTAACCCTCCGGGCGGTAGAGCGCCTGGAAACCATCCTCCCTCAAGCCCTAACCTTCCTGGCCCCAAAAGGAACCCTAGCCCTACTAATAACCACCCCCCAGATCCCCCAATTGTCGACCCTGACCAACCTGAAATGGCATGCCAAATGGCATGTCCCAAAGTCACATTCAAGGGTGTTACTACTAGGGTACAAAGTGTAGAGCAGCAAATACACGTATGTATTGCATGCCAAAGTGGTCCATACAGCCAAAAATATTGCCACAATTAAAGCATTAGTGGTATCTCTATGTCGTAATCTCATTATGTGATGTTGCACATATAAGTGTTCCACGTGGAACACTTCTCAAGTTTTGCAGCCCTCGATCAAACAACTAAAGTCACAAACCCTCGAAGTGTTCCACGTGGAACACATCACACAAACATTCGAAAACCCGAGAAGTGTTCCACGTGGAACACTCGCCAAGTTGCACAAAAATCCGGCATTGATTTCCCCAAGGCGTTCGCATATTCTGACGCGCAATACACAGAAAACAAAATCATGGGACGCATCATCGCAGTTGCCAACCAGAAGGGTGGCGTCGGCAAAACTACGACTGCCATCAACCTAGCCGCCTCCCTCGCCGCAGCCGAGGTCAATACCCTGCTGGTGGACTGCGATCCGCAGTCGAACTCGACCAGCGGCCTCGGCCTGGTGAAAGACCCAGAACGCATCAGCATCTACGACGTGATCACCGGAGTCGCCTCCGCCGAGGAGGCGTTGCAACTAACCGAGCTAGAGCAGCTCTGGCTGATCCCATCGCACAAGAATTTGATCGGCGCGAACATTGAACTGGTGGGGGCGGAGCGGCGGGAGTACCGTCTGCGGGATGCGCTCGCAAGCTTGCTTGATCGCTTCCAGTTTATCGTGCTCGACTGTCCGCCGGCGCTTGATCTGCTTACATTAAACGCGCTGGTCGCTGCGGATGGGGTGCTGATCCCGATGCAGGCAGAGTACTTTGCGCTCGAGGGTGTTTCAGAACTGCTCGACACCATCGAGCGGATACGGGCCGACTTGAATCCGGCGCTGGTAGTTGAGGGGGTGGTGATCACCATGTTCGATGAGCGGACGAACCTGGCGCAGCAGGTGGCGGAGGAACTGAAGAAATATTTTGGAGAGAAGCTGTGCACGACCACGATCCCGCGGAACATACGGCTGGCGGAGGCTCCGAGCCACGGGTTGCCGGCGCTGATGTATGACGTGCGCTCGCGTGG
>JBKQLO010000103.1:0-5850 GCA_052147055.1 Terriglobales bacterium | reverse complement strand
CGGCGTAGCGCAGCGCGGCGGAGCCGCAACCAAAACGGATGACGCTCCATGGCGGTTTCCGTCATGATGTTTTTTGGGCAAACGTCATGGGGAGGGCCGTCATGGAGCGTTTTTTGAAGCGGCATGCGAGCCGCATCCTGGGAAGCATATCAGGATTTGACCGGGTTTTGTTTCGCGGCGTGTTGCGTTCGATCAGCTATGTGCAGGGGCTGGATTATTTCATGGGAAGTCAGCGGGTGGGGTTTAAGGATTTTGAGTGGTTCGTGCAGAAGTTTTCGGCGGGCATTAAGAAACGCGCCGAGCAGATCGCGCAGCGGGCAGGGCGACCGTTCCAGTTCGTCCCCTCGGGAAAAGCGAGCAAGGAAGCACTGGTGAGAAAGCTGCTGGAAGAGAAACCGGTAAAGGAGGGGCTGATCTGCGTGTTGTCGTGTGTGGAACCCTGTCAGACCTTCACGGTGCGGCGCGACCGGGAGAAGCGCCAGTTGCGGTTAGTGCCGCGCCAGGCCCAGTGCTTGCATTTTTACTTTTATTTTCTCGACCGCGACTTTGGCCTGATGCACATTCGGCTGCAAAGTTGGTTGCCGTTGGCGATCCAGGTGTGCGTGAACGGACGAGAATGGCTGGCGCGGCAGATGCAACGGGAAGGGATTGCCTACGAGCAGAAGGACAACTGCTTCACCTCCATTGGCGATCTGCCGCGGGCGCAGGCGCTGATGGACCGGTTGGTGACTCTGCCCTGGGCGTCGATTCTGAATCGGTGGGCACAGGCGGTGAATCCTTGGTTGGCGGCGGGGGCGCGTCCCCGCCTGCGCAGTTACTACTGGACGGTGCGGCAGGGGGAATACGCCAGCGATGTGATGTTTCGCAGTCCGCAAGCGCTGGCGGAAGTTTATCCCGCCCTGTGCCGGCACGCCCTGGAACAATTTTCCTCGCCCCAGGTGCTGCGCTTTCTGGGGCGACGCACCAACACGCGGTTCAACGGAGAGGTCTGCAGCACGCACGAGCGCCGCATCGAAGGGGTGTGCGTGAAACATCGGGTGGAAGAAAACTCGATCAAGATGTACGACAAGCAAGGGAGCGTGTTGAGGGTGGAGACCACCCTGAATAATCCGTCGCGGTTTCGCGTCTACCGCGGCGTGAGGCGGAAGGGCTGTAAGGTGAAAGGCTGGTATCCCCTCCGCAAGGGCATCGTGGACCTGCGTCGGCGCGTGGAATTGAGCCGCGGCGCCAATGCCCGTTATCTGCAAGCCTTGGCGGTGGTGGGCGAGTCTCAACCCGCCCATCGCATTCTCGATCCGGTCAGTCAGCCGGTAAAGACCCCGCGACCTTATCGCGCCCTGCGGCCCATCAGCCCGCAAGAGAGCGGCTTGTTTGCCACCATCTTGCGCGGGGAATTCCACCTGCAAGGCGTTCGCAACCGCGATCTGCGAGAGGGGCTATCCCCTTCTCCTCCCAACGACTCCGCGCACCGCCGTCGCGCCGCCGCTCGCACCACTCGGCAGTTGCGCTTGCTCTGCGCTCACGGATTGATCCATCGCGTCGGACGAACTTACTATTACCGCCCCACGCAGAAAGGCCAACAGGTTATGAATACCGCCTTAAAATTTCGCCAAACCGATTTCGCTCTGCTGGCAGCCTGAAAAGCTTGCCAAAAAAACAAGAATTTACGACCTTGCAATGCAGAGTCTCGCGTTTCAGAGACTCTGCGGCTTTTCGGTTCCAGGGGCGGGTGACGGGAGTATAATGCGCCGCGAAGTTCATGTGGAGCAAGGCCGCGCTGGGAGGAATTATGCGTGTTTTATCATTGATCGGACTGATGATCTTGCTGGGTACCCCTGCCATGCTGCCCGGCCAGACGCGAGACGACAATGTGAAGCGGTGCACAGGCGCCGATCCTGATCTTTCCATTGGAGGGTGCACGGCACTCATCCAGTCAGGCCAAGAGACGAATGAGAACCTATCGCTAGAATTCTTCAACCGGGGAAACATGCACCGGAAAAAGGGTGAATATGACCTTGCCATCCAGGACGACGATCAGGCCCTGCGGTTGAATCCCAGCTTTACGCAGGCGTTCTACGGCCGGGGAATCGCGCACTCGAAGAAGGGTGAATATGACCTCGCCATCCAGGACTACGATCAGGCCCTGCGGCTGAATCCCAGCTATACGGATGCGTTCGTCAGCCGGGGCGTCGCGCACTGGCACAAGGGTGAATATGACCTCGCCATCCAGGACTGCGATCAGGCGGTGCGGCTGAATCCCAACGATCCGGATGCGTTCGTCAACCGGGGAAGCGCGCACTTTGGCAAGGGTGAATATGACCTTGCCATCCAGGACTACGATCAGGTGGTACGGCTGAATCCTAGCTTTGCCTCGGCCTTCTACAATAGGGGAAACGCGCACCAGAAAAAGGGTGAGTATGACCTTGCCATCCAGGACTTCGATCAGGCCCTGCGATTGAATCCCAGCTATCCGCAGGCGTTCAACAACCGGGGAAACGCGCACTTGAACAAGGGTGAATATGACCTTGCCATCCAGGACTACGATCAGGCGCTCAAGTTAAATCCAGGTTATATGTATGCGTTCTGGGGCCGGGGCTCAGCCCACTTCTGTCTGGGCCAATTCGCAGCGGCTCAGCCGGACTTTGCGGCGGCGCTGAAGGCAAATCCCCGCGACGCCTATTCACCCTTGTGGTTGTACCTGGCGGAATCCAGGGCAGGACAGGACGGGCGCGCCGGACTGGCGCAGGATACCGGCCAGATCAAGCGGACGGCATGGCCAGGGCAGGTCATTGACTTATATCTGGGAAAGGCTGATCCAACGGCTATCTTGTCCGCCGCCGGGGACCCCGATGCGCAGAAGGATCGCGACCAGCGTTGCGAGGCCGATTTCTTTCTTGCCGAGCATGCCCTGCTGGCAGGCCAGCGGACTGAGGCCAAACGCCTGTTCCAGCAGGCGATTGATACCGGGGCGACATACGAAATGGAATACGCGGGAGCCCGCGAGGAGCTGAAGCGCTTGCAGACGAGCGAGGCAGGGCCAGGCAGGTAGAAAGGCGAGCGGGGTGGCGCTGCGCCCGGGCATGGCCAAGACGGCCATGGCACACCGTTGTAGCGCTGGCCTTGAGGTCAGCACTCAACACCGGCCTCAAGCCGGTGTCGAATGGGGTGGGCCGACTCATAGTGACATGACTCGGCGAGGATGCGTCAATCCCCGCCAGCAACTGGAAAATCGAGGTCCCGTGGGTGTACCGAGAGCTACCGGGATCCCAAAAGGGAAGTCCCGGCCTATCGTACGATCGCGGACCAGGGCGATCCCCAAGACAATTCCCTAACAGCGGAGGGTAAATGCCGAATCCTCTGGAACCTTTTCCATCCATGGCACAACCAGGTGCCGCTGCCGGAGGATGGCTATGCCCAGGTACTTTGCTGCGCTGACCCTTGTGCTGGTCGTGGGAACGGTATTGGTTCGGGTTCTCATGATGAGAAGAAAAGGGATTCGGGCGATGAAATTTGGCGAAATTGACAAAAGGGATTTCCTGATTCCCCCGTTTGCCCTCTTTTACTTCTATTGCGTGCTTGCGGCGGCATTTCATCTGCCCTCCGTGAGCAAACAGGAGTTCTTCAGGTCCTGCTTCGTCTCCTGGGTGGGTGTGCTCTTTTGCCTGATGGGATTAGCGCTATTATTTTTGAGCTTGGTTTCGTTCGGAAAGAGCTTCCGCGTCGGCATCGACCCGGACCACCCCGACAAACTGGTGACAACCGGCATTTTTGCTTTCACCCGAAATCCCATTTATGTGGCGTTCGGGTTCATTCTGCTTGGCGAATTCGTGGTGTTCCCGAATTGGATTCTCCTCGCCTATCTGGCCGGGGCCAGTTGGCTCATCCACCGCCAGGTGATGCGTGAGGAAGAGTTTCTGAAAGTGCATTATGGCCATCCCTATTCAGAGTACTGCCACCGAGTGCGAAGGTATCTTTAGGACGCAACGGGCAAAACCGGGACGGGACAATCCGGGGGATGGACATAGGTAGGCTGGCGCAGCGGAAGGTGAGTCGCAGAGCTGAGCTTGCTCTGCGCCAGCCTGGCGTGCTTGCATTTTGTGCCTGCATCGCCTACACTATTTGCATGCAATACACCATTCGAAAAGTTTCAAACACCCTCGATACGATTCTGCGCCGCTGGGCTCGGGAGCAGGGCAAGAGCCTCAACGAAGTGGCCATCGAAGCCATGGCTCGTGGCGCCGGCCTCACCGGACGCACGGTACGACAGCGCGACCTTCACGACATCGCAGGAACCTGGCGGGAAGATCGCGCCTTTGATCGCGCCCGCGCGGCGCATGAAGCGATCGAGGCGGAGTTGTGGCGGTGACGCTCGCCCTTGACACCAATCGCTACGCGGATCTGTGTCGCGGGAACGCTCGGGCGGTGCAGATTGTTGAGGCGGCCGACGCGATCTGGCTGCCGTTCGTCGTCGTGGGCGAGTTGCGGGCGGGATTTGCCGCCGGAACCCAGGGACCACGGAACGAAGCGGTGCTGCGACGGTTTCTCTTAAAACCGGGAGTCGGAATCCTTTACGCCGACGAGCAGACAACCTACCATTACGCCTCGGTTTACCGGCAACTGCGGAAACAGGGTACCCCCATCCCGACGAATGACATGTGGATCGCAGCGCTGGTTCTTCAACATTCGCTCTCCCTGTACGACCGCGACCACCATTTCGACGCCCTTCCACAACTCCTGCGGGTGGATGCGACGACTGGCACTTCTTAGCCTCAAGGCGAAGGCGTGTTGGCATTCAAAGCCGCCGCTACCTGCTACTGAGCAACAGGGGAGAGATATCCATGGCGGCGACCTCGGGGGAGGTGGCGGGGGAGAGGTAGACAGTGCAGGATTGCCTTAGTCTCCAGGTTTCGAAAACCTGCACCACCGCCTGCCCCAGCTTCATCACGAAGGGGCCGTTAAAGTGGACGCCGTCTTCCACGTAATCATCCTTGGCGGCGTTGATGTCAAAAGCTGCAATCGAGGCCGATTTCAGCGCCGCGCGCTGCACGCCATTGATCATGCTGTTGTACCGGCTCAAGTACCGGTTATTCTCATAGGCGGGCTGAAGCAGCCAGACGGTCTCGTTGCACCGCGTGGCTTTGAGAGTATCCAGCAGGGACTCGAGCCGGTCTTGATAGATGCGCTGCCAGTTCGGCGTGCCCACCGTCAAAAAGGTGTTGGGCCCGATGGCGATGCTTTGCAGATCGTTGGCCCCCAATTGCACCACACAGAAGTCCGCCGTGCCCAGGTCGTCGTTCTCGCGCAACCAATCGAGGTAGTCGAACTGGTCGGTGCGTGTCAGCCCGGTGTTGGCCCGGCTCCAGCGCACGAGGTGAATGCCATGGTCCTTGAGAAGCCGCGGTTGGGCGCGCATCCCGTACCACACACCATCGGCCATGCTATCGCCCACCGTGGCGATGGTGAAGGTCCGATGCTCGGATTGGACCGGTTGCTTGCCGGCCACACCCTGTACATTCCTGGGCGGCAGCGAGGCGGGCTCCGCATCCTGTACCCTCGCCTGGAAATCTGAAAACAACCCGGCGGCGATCAAGATGACAACTTGGAATGTGATTATGAGTGTGCGGCGCATCGCGAAGGTCCCCGAAGAGGTTTACGGCATCGAGTTCTTCGACAATCTACCTGGTCCCCGGAAGCGCGGGCGGCACTCCTGGGCGCCGCCCGGCGCGAGGCTTGCCTTATTGTACGTCCGTCACCTTGCCATCAATGAAAGTCACCTTCAGGTCTTTGTAAACGTAAATCTGCTTGGACCCCAGATTGACCATCTTCTCCGGCTGGCCAAGCGCCGCGACC
>JBKQLO010000102.1:0-16472 GCA_052147055.1 Terriglobales bacterium | reverse complement strand
GCCAGATCCTGGGCCACCAGATTGAGCGCATCCTCATCACGCATGTTTACGATCTGGTCCGCGATGTAGTGGGTCATATAAGGACACTCCGCGGCCCCGGTTTCCAGAAGGGAGCGCGGCTGGAGCCGCATTAACGCGTCATGCAGCTTGGCGCGGTCGTCGGTGAAGTCGAGATTGTTTTGGCCCGAAGTGGTGAAAATGGCGACGCGGTCGGTGGGGCGCAGGGTTGCCAGATGGTGCTCGGCAGCGATCCGCGCCGGCACCAGGTACTTGTTTTGCAAATGCACATCGTCAAACAGGTAGATGACGAAGCGGTCGGGAACTTGCGGCGGAACGGCGGGAGCGACTTCGCCGGGTTGGAGTTTTGGCTCTAGCGGCGTCGCAGCCATGCCGGGCTGCTCCACAGCAAATTGTTTGATGACCTGGGGCTTGCCGTTATCGAAGAGCTCGAAGTCTTCTTTGTGGAATGTGCCGATGGCTTGGCCCTTAGCGTCGCGAACTACCGTACGCACCAAGACCAGCCGAACATTCACTTTGAATGCGGCCGCAGCCTCATGCGAAACCATCTCGGCGGGGTTCTTGTCCGCGGCAGCCGCGGAGTCGGAGTTCGGCGGAGAAGACTGCTGAGTGGTGGGGGCGGGGCTGGTTCCGGACTGGGCGAACGCCACACAAAGGCATGTTAGGCAGACCGCGGCCAACGTGCCGGAAGAACGTCCCATGGCGAGTCGCGGATTCGTGCGGCTGGTCACTGCTAAAGCCTCCAGGCGAGCCTTCCCTGCTCTGGAGACAATGGAAGCATACGCCATTTCTTGCGAAAATGGCGCGAACTCTCGTGAGACGAGTCAGTCTCGAGGCGGGAAAACGCGTCGCATTCCGGGTCGCGTCATATAGACGAGCAGCGCCCCCGCCATCAACACGCCCACGGTCCCTGCGGCCCAGGCGCCGGAGGCGAGGCGGACCAGGTCTCCAGCCGCGTTGCCACCGATCAACAGGATCGCCAACACCCAGCCCCAGCGGCGGCGTTTCAGCCATCCCATCCCGGCTGCGGCCAGCGTCAGGCCCAGCAGTGGGAACAGAAAACCAACCCATCGGCCGCGCGCCGTCAGCCCGGCGTGGCCGACGGGGTTAAGAGCCCATGCGCGATCGAGGAAAGTGCCGGGGAAGATCAGTGTGACGCCAGCGAACGTGGCCATGGCCGCGCCCCAGATCAGGAAGATGCCGATTGCAAGCCAGCCACGGGGACGCGGGTTGGAGCTGAGGCCATACGACCCCTAGAGGAGACTTGAAACCAGTTTCAGATCCCTGTTGACAGTTTCCAGTTAGCGCGCCGGCAGCGGGTAATAACCCTCTTTGGCGAACACCTCTACGCAGGGGCGCAGATCGGATGACTTGCAACCCGGCCGGTCCACCCGGATTTCAATCTCGCGCCGGGTATCGCTGGGAGTGGCGCGGGTCATGTAGCCCAGAGTGTACTGGTTGCGGGCATCGCCAATCATCCGGGAATAGACGCCTTCGATGGCGTTGCGAGAATATTCCGCGAGCACCTCGCCGCCCGTAGCGTTAGCGTACTTCGGCAGGATGTTGCTGTATCCCTGGCCCGGGATGCGCAATCTCTCCAGTTTGTTGTAGCCGGGAATCGCGGAACTTTCCACGGCGATGCCGTACAGCAGAATTTCGTTCGAAAGCAGCACTTGCAAAACCGTGCCGTAGTTGGCGTCGCTGCGATACTCGCGGCCATCGCTGATCACAAAAATAATTTTGCGCCGATCTTTGGGGCGCTTCCCCAAGTCTCGGGCAGCCAACAGGATGGCATCATTCAAAACGTGGGCTTGCTTGGAGGGAGTGCTCACCGGCGTGGTCGGGGAATCAATGGGAACACCGTTCACCGACGGACCCTGAGGGCCCAAGGGCCCACCGGTGACCGGCACTCCGCTGACCTCGCCGTGTTTGGTCTTCAGGCCGTTCAAAACCCCTTCCAGCTTGCGGCCCACGGCGTTAAAGTCCGCCAGTTGCGAGACGCTGGTGCTGTAGGTGTAGATTGCGATTTCGTCGAATCCGGCGAAGGAGCCGCTCAGAGTAGAAAACGTCTCATTGACTTTCTGTACCGCAATGTCCGGCATGCCGAGGTCAATAATCACCGCAACCGAAAGGGCAAACGGATCGCTAGTAAAGAAATTCAGTTTTTGTTTCTTACCGTCTTCATACACGGAAAAGTCGGTGGAGAGTAACCCGCTGACCAGATGTCCCGATTCATCGGTGACCCGCACCGGCACCACTACCTGATTGACGTTGACCCGGAGCTGGAAGAGTTGGTCCTGAGCAGAGGGCTGCGACTTGGGAACGCTGCCCGGAGGAACGGTGCCGATCTTCATTGGCGGCGGCGGTCCTGGCGATCCTTCGTCTTTCGAGTCCGACGATGAAGCTGGCGGAGCCTGATTAGGCGGGTTGGTGGGATTCGTGCCCGGCGGGGGAGTCTTAAGCTCGGGAGCTGGAGCGGGCGGTTGGGAGGTTGAGGGCGCGTCCGGAATGTTTGGTTGTTGTTGGGCCGTCGCCGGGACTAAGGCCAGAAGAAACAACAGGATTGCCAGAGCACCAGTAGTTCGGAACGCAGCCAGCGCCATCAGTTGCCCCACAGACACGCCTCCGCTTTTGGGCATCTACTTCCCCTTGAGAATGCTGAACCCGGTGGTTTGTTGCATCCAACCATTCGGAATAGACTAACAAAATTAGTCTGAGAATACCTTGATGCCAAAAATCGATACGCGTTTAACTCTAGGCACCGCGCTGTTATTGATGCTGGCCGGCGCAGCCATTGCCTCCCGTGCCCAACAGCCGCAGTCTCCGCAGCCGGCCCCGGATTCGGATCAGACCGGGGAGCCGCTAAAGGTCAATGTCAACGTGGTGCAGCTGTTCTTCAATGTCAAGGACAAGAAAGGCGCGCTGATTCCCAACCTGACCAAGGACCAGTTTCAGGTTTCGGAGGACGGCAAACCGCAGGCCATCAAGTATTTTGCCGCCGAATCGAATCTGCCGCTGACGCTCGGCATTCTGTTCGACACCAGTCCCAGTCAGACGCGGGTGCTCGACATGGAGAAGCTGGTGGGAGGGCAGTTCCTGGACGAAATCCTGCGGGACAAAGACCTGGCTTTTGTCATGGGCTTTGATTCGGACGTGGACTTGTTGCAGGACTTCACCAATTCCACTCGGCTGCTGAAGAAGGCGATGAACAACGCGAAGATTGGCGGAGGCGGGGGCATGTCGGGGATGGGAGGGGGGCCGGTTCCGACGCTGAGTCACGGGTGCTGCACCATGCTGTACGACGCGGTGTACCTGGCGGCCCACGATGAATTGGCGCAGCAGGTGGGAAGAAAGGCCATGATCCTGCTTACCGATGGCGAGGATGAAGGCAGCAAACTCAAGATCCAGGATGCGATCGAGGCGGCGCAAAAGTCGGATGCCATCTGTTATGTGCTCTTGATCGCGGACCGTGGAGGGATGTGGGGCGGCTTCGGCGGCGGCGAGATGAACAAGCTGACCAAGGAAACCGGAGGGCGAGTCATTGAGGTGGGAAACAAATTCGAGAAGCTAAAAGAGGGCTTCGATCAGATTGCACACGAACTGCGCAGCCAGTACAATCTGGGCTACACTCCGACCAATGCCAAGCTGGACGGGACTTTCCGCAAGATCGAGATTCGCACCAACGACAAGGATTACAAGATCCAGTCCCGGGCTGGATACTATGCGGTGCCAAGAGCGGAGTAGGGCATCTTCGGCGCCTAGACGCGTTCACCGCAAAGGGCGCAAAGTCCTTCGCAAAGGTCGCGAAGAAAATCCGGTCTTGACATTGAAGAGTCTACCTTGTTTTCGCAGGCTTGACGCCGGACGGACGGTCCTTCACCCGGATCACAAACTTCAGTCCTGACCAGATTTCATTCACCGCGCAGACCTTGACGTCCACGAGACCGGCTTGCAATCCGATGCTGCGAACGTCGTTTTCCGTAAGAGCAGTGGCCACTCCTGAGGTTTTCTTCGGCCAGCTCACCCAAAGCATTCCTGCCGGGGTCAAACGCCTGGCAACTGGAGAGAATTCTTTCTTCAAGCCGGCAGTGCTCTTAACGAAGATCATGGCGAAATCAAGCCGATCGCGGCTGTCTTTCACGGTCCGGCAAGTTGCCAAAGCAGCTTTCAGTTCGGCTTTTACATCGGCAGGGGGATCCAGCAAGAGGACGTGAAAATGATCCTTGATGCCAAGTTTTTTGGGCAGCGGAGTGCCAGAGTATCCCGCCATGAGAATTCCTATTGCGCGGGGGCGTAATACCCGCGGCGGCTGCGAACGTGCAGACCTTTCTGTCTGGCCTCGATTTCGATGGTGCGGAAGCGGCCGTCGGTTCTGAAGTCGGCGGGTTTGTAAGAGATGGCATATTGGCTGCGCAGCTCTTCCTGAATGGAGGCGAAGGCGTTGGCCACTTCGGTAAGCTGGAAGGGAACGTAGGAGCGGCCGCCGGTGGCCTCGGCAATGCGCTCCAGGATTTTGTCGCCGTGTTTGCCGCCGCTGCCGGTGAGGTTGGTGCTGATGGTGTACACCACGACTTCCGCCCGCTCGGCCATTTCGATGGCTTCCTCGCGAGTGACATGGCTCTGGTTGTCGTCGCCATCGCTGAGCAGGATGATGGTACGGCGGACGGCGCCATTGGGAGAACTCTTCAACAGTTTGTCACGGCAGGCAAAGTACAGGGCATCGAACAGGGCAGTGCCACCGCCCGGCCGTAGCGCGCGCACTCCCACCGAGAGCGCTTCCGTGCTGTCGGTGAAGTCCTGAGTGACTTCGGGCGTGGCATCGAAGCCGACTACGAAGGCCCGGTCATATTTGCGGCGCACGGTCTGGTTGAGGAACTCGATGGCGGCTTCCTGCTCGAACTTGAAACGGTCGCGGATGGAGTTGCTGGCATCGATGAGCAGGCCGGCTTCGAGCGGCAGATCGGTTTCCGCGCGGAAGCTGCGTATCTCCAGGACGGGCTTGCTGTCGTCGATGATCTTGAAGTCGTTCTTCTTGAGGTCTCTGACATAGCGGCCGTGCTTGTCGGTGACCGTGAAAACTACGTTGACTTCATTGACTCGCTTGACGATGGTGGGGGCGCTGTCATCGGCAGGAGCCGCGGCAGTTGGAGGCGCAGTTCCTTCCGCTTGAGGTGACGGCGCAGGCTGCGACTGGCTGGCAGCAGCTACACCGGCCTCGGATTTGGAGCCGCTGGTCGCAGGCGGAGCTTGAGACTGGGTTTGCTGCTGATCGGTTGCAGTCTGCGGTGGAGACGCAGCCGGTTTTGCAGGTTGGCTTCCGGGCTGAGAAGCCGAGGGCGCCGAAGGCAGATCCGCCGGAGATGGTTGTTGGGCATGGGCCGCCGTCATAAGCACAAACGCGGAACCGATGAAAAGCAGGATGACGCGGACTTTCATGAGACTTCATTATAGCGGCAACCATAGAGCGGCAACCATCCGGACTGGTTGAATCTTGGAGCCGCAGAGCCGTCCCGGCTAATCGTCTTTGTATTCGTATTCCGCCCTAATCGGTTGACCCTCGGCGAAGCGGCTGGGGCGGAACGACGAAATGTCGACGCTTGTGGCTTTGCCGCCAAGCAGCAATTCTGACATCACCAGCCCAATGGCCGGCGAAATCTTGAAGCCCATGCCGGAGAATCCGGCGCAGACGTGCAGACCGCAAATGCCGGGAATCTCGCCCAGCAGCGGGCGTGAATCCGGAGTCATGTCGTAAACGCCGGTGACTCCGCGCATGACTTCGGCATTCTCCAGCTTTGGAATTCTGCGGCAGGTGCGCTCGATCAATTCTTCCAGGCCTTCATCGGACGCGCGCTGGGGAAAGTTTTCCGGGTCCACCGGCCGCTGACCGTAGAAGTCGCCGATCAGAAACTTGTCATGCGCGTCGGAACGGAAGTAGGTGGCAGTGACGGAATCAATGCAGGCGCAGCCGCCACCCTTCATTCCGGGAGGGTTCTTCAGAATGGCAACCTGGTGGAACTCGGTTTCAATGGGCAGATCGTAGCCGACGAACTGAAACAAAGGACGAGTCCAGGGTCCGGTGGCAGCAACCACAACCGGCGCGGCGATCTCACCTTGCGAGGTGGTGACACCCACCACGCGGCCCGCGTGCACCTTGAAGGCGACGGCGTGGGTACGAGGCAGGTAGCGGACACCCAGGTCCCGAGCGCGGTTGAGGAAACCGTTGGCCACGCCGGCGCCGTCTCCGTAGCCGGAATCGGGTTCATAGGCTGCGAGGTCGACTTCGTCCACGTTCCAATCGGGCTCAAGTTCGTACAGTTCGTTGCGGTTGATGAGGGTCACGTGGACGCCGAGTTTCTGCTGCATCGCGACATTCAGTTTTAAGCGTTCGGTTTCGTGGGGATGTACGATGCGCACAAATCCGGTCTTGCGGAAGTCTCCCGGCTCACCGACTACTTCCCGCCAATTCTCGAAGATGCGCAGGCTGATGAGCGCAAGCTGCACTTCGGGCGGATAGCTGTAGTGCATGCGTATCAGCGCAGATGATCGACCACTGCCACCGCGGCCCACGTGATCTTTGTCGATTACGACAATGCTTCCAGGCTGGCGTTTCGCTAGATGGAAGGCGATTGAGGCGCCCATCACGCCTGCGCCCAGGATGATGATGTCGGCCGACTTTGGAAGTGCGTTGGTGCTGGTCACTTTTCTATGCCCGGTCTACGCGGACTTCAAATGTCCTTTCTTCCAGTCGCGCAATACTTGATGGGCTGCGTTGTGCCCCGGCGCGCCGGTCACTCCTCCGCCGGGATGCGCACCCGCGCCACACAGATAGAGACCAGCAATCGGCGTGCGGTATTGCGACCAACCCGGCACCGGCCGCATGAAGAAAAGCTGCTCCAATCGCAGATCGCCGTGGAAAATGTTGCCTTCCGTTAAGCCATAGATGCGCTCGAGATCGAGAGGTGTGAGCACCTGGCGGGCGAGAATCGCGCCGGGAACGTTGGGCGCATACTCGGCAATTTTCTTGACCACGCGGTCGCCAAGCAGTTCGCGTTTCTCGTCCCAAGCGCCTTCGCGCAGACGATACGGAACATACTGCACGAAGCAAGTAAGGATGTGCTTGCCGGTGGGCGCGAGCGAATCATCTGCGTTCGACGAGATGACGCAGTCCACCCAAAGCTTGTCGGGAATGTCTCCGAACTTGGCGAGGTCGTAGCAGCGTTCGGCGAAGGCGAGGGACGGTACGAGGGTGAAAAAAGTCCGTTCCAGCCGGGTGGCGTTCGCAGAAGTCCCGGTGAAGCGCGGTTCTTCGGCCAGCACAAAATTCACTTTGGCGCAGGGACCGTCCATTTTGATGCCACGCACGGATTGCAGGAAATCCTCCGGTAGTTCGCCGGGAGCGACCATCTTCAGGAACGTGCGTTTGGGATCGGCGTTCGAGAGCACGATACGTGAGCGAATCTCGGTGCCATCTTGCAAGATCACGCCGCGAGCTTTTCCATTGCTGACGTCAATCTGAGCGACCGATGCCGAGGTGCGGATTTCAACACCGAGCTTTCGTCCCGAGGCGGCAAGAGCCTGCGTGATGGAACCCATGCCCCCCATCACGTGCCCGTAGAACCCTTGCAGTTCGTGCTCACCGCCGCTCAGCAGATGAAAAAGCAGGCCGATCGCAGTTCCCGGCTGGTAAGGCCCACCGTGCTTGCCATAGACATTGTTGGCAAGAAACATGGTTTTCATCTTTTCCGATTCGTAGTGGTTATCGAGAAACTCTCCCAGACTGCCGGTCAGGAACGCAACCAACTGCGAGATCTCGCTGCTGGAGATTCCGCGGAAGCGTTTGCCCACGCGGAATAGATCCATCCATCCGCTCAGGCTTGTGGTATCGATCTCCGGCGGAGGTTCAAGGAAGAACGGCTGAAGATAGCGCGCCAGCTTCTTGAGTTGATCATCGACGCGGACAAAGGTCTCGGCGTCCTTGGCCGAGAGCTTGCGAAATTCCGCCTTGGCCCGCTCCCGATCCACCCACCAGGGCACAACTTGACCGTCGGGAAATGGAACCTGGATGGCCGGGTCGCACGGAATCATGCGGAGGCCGTAGTCAGCAAGTTCCAAGTCCTGGATGACCTCCGGACGTAACATGCTGGCGATGTAAGAAGTGGTTGAGACGCGGCATCCTGGCGCGATTTCCTCGGTTACACAGCAGCCGCCGACAATTTCGCGGCGCTCGAGCACCAGCGTCGAGAGTCCGGCGCGGGCGAGATAGGCTGCCGCCGTCAGCCCGTTGTGGCCCGCGCCGACTACGATGGCGTCGTACGATTTGGAGTATCCCGAAGGCATGGCTACCGACGCTGACCTGTAGTCAGGAACAGCCGGCCGAGAATAACGTTACATTACCGCGCAGCAACAAAAAACAGAATTGAAATCGGAATACTTTTCCAGTAGAGTTCCATGACTTGAGGTCAAACAATGAGCGCAATTAGTAGTAGCGTCGTTTCTCCCCCCCGCTATCGTCACTTACCTGCCCGGCCTCGGTCGGAGGGCAAGCGAGCCCGGATCGTTGACGCCGCCATGCGCCACTTCGCCGAGCAAGGCTATGACGCGGCACGCGTCGGCGATCTGGCCGCGATGCTGGGGATCGCCAAGGGATCCATTTTCCAGCATTTCGGCAGCAAGGATGGCCTGTTCTTTGAAGTTTACAAAAAAGCGGTACGTTCATTTCCGCGGTACCTGGATGCGCCGGCTGAAGTCTGCGATCGCGGGTTCTTCGAAGTGCTCCGCTACTGGCTGGTGCGCACCGAACACATGCTGCATGAAGATTGGATTCCGTACCGCGTTTCGCTGTTAGGGAACTACGGCACCAACCTTGGCCTAAAACGCGAAATCAATCGCTTCCTGGTTGCTGACGATCCCTATGGCACGGTGGCCTTCGTGCGCTTTGGCTTGCAACGCGGAGAGGTGCGCGGCGACCTTGATCAGGAAATGATTGTCTCGATTCTGGACTGGACCATGGAGCGGTTCCAGGATGCGCTGTTAACCGAAGAACTCGACCCCGGATTATTTCGCCGCCAGGGAGGCCCAGCGGAGAAAAAGGAAGCGCGCATCATGCAGTTTCTGGATGTGCTGAAAAGGGCTGTCGGCGCAAGCCGCTAAGAAGAAATTACCGGCATGTCCTCTGTGAAAGACATTCTCGCGCTCTACGACGACCAGGCTCCGCTTGCCGAGGCCTTCACCATTCCTGCGCCCTGGTACATCGACCCGCGCATCGCCGATTTGGAAGCGAAGACTGTGTTCAGCAATACCTGGCAACTGGCGGGCCGGGGGGAACAGTTGGAGAAGCCGGGCCAGTTCGTGACCACCACGATTGCCGGTGAACCCATTGTGGTGGTGCGCGGCAATGACCATATATTGCGCGCCATGTACAACGTTTGCCGTCACCATGCAGCGGCGGTGGTCACCGAACCCTGCGGCCAGGCTTCGATTCTGCATTGTCCTTATCACGGATGGAACTACGGGCTGGACGGTTCGCTGAAAGGCATGCCCGAGTTCGACGGAGTCAAAGACTTCGACCGGCAGAAGAATGGATTGTTCCCGGCGCGGGCGGAAGCCTGGGAGAAATTCGTCTTCGTGAATCTTGATTTGAAGGCCGCGTCGCTGCGCGACTTTCTCGGTGGCTTGGTCAAGCGCGTGGCCCCGCTGGGCGTGAGCAAACTGCATTACTTCGACACCCGGGTGTATGACATCGCCTGCAACTGGAAGGTTTTCGTAGACAACTACCTTGACGGCGGATACCACGTTCCGCATCTACACAAAGGCTTGAACTCGGTGCTGGACTACAAGGAATACACCATCGAGAACGAAGACCGCTATTGTTTGCAGTCGAGTCCGATGGTGTCTTCCGACGAAGACAAGGCAACCGGCGCGACACGCAAAGGCGACCGGGCGTGGTATTTCTGGCAGTATCCCAACCTGATGATCAATTGCTACGAAGGCTACATGGACACTAACCTGGTGCTGCCGATTGATGTGGACCACTGCCGCGTGATTTTTGATTTCTATTTCGCCGAGGTGAGCGATGCGGCTCGCGAATACAACCAACAAAGCGTGGCCGTCGGTGCTCGGGTCCAAGAAGAAGACCTGGGAATTTGCGAAGCCGTGCAACGTGGACTGAAGTCACGGGCTTATGGCGCGGGCCGGCTCTCGGTGCGGCGGGAAGCGGGCGAGCATTTGTTCCATCGGTTACTGGCCGCAGATTTGAAGGCGGGAGTGGGAGCGGCGGCAGCAGATTGACACGCGAGGGCAAGATGCCCTCGCGACAGCCGGCAGGATGCCGGCGCTACTGGTGGTCCCGCGGAATTGTCTCTTGCCACGTCTTCGTCTTGACCATCTTCCCGTCTTTTAAAACTTCGCGCGTGTACTTGTAGTAGAAATTTGTGCGGTCGGTGGTTAAGGACAAATGTCCCTGCCAGGTCAGCACGCGTCCCTTCAGTTCGAAAACGGTCTTGGCCTCGCCTTGAGTTGAACACGTCTCGGGGTGATTATCGTCGGCGACGTACGTCAGACTCTCGTAGTCGGTCTCCTTGCCCCAGGGATACCACTCTTCCGATTTGCCGTTCCAATACGCCGTTGTCGTACGCTCTTTCAATTCGTGGGTCACCGACCATTTCCCCGGCAATATTGCGCCCTGGCTGCGCATGTCGCTGCGTTGGTCGGAGGGTTGGGGCGGCTGGAACGGCGTGATTGGCGGCGCATGCAGCGGCACAACTGGAAGGACCAGATGTGAGCCTTGCTCGCCGCCGAGTTCGAGCGACGTGGTCATCGAATAAGGCGTGGGCAGAATCATCGGCCACAACGCATTCGAAATCGCCACGCGTATGCGATGACCCTTGGGAAATATCCAGGACGCAAGATGCATGGCGATATCGAGCGCATAGGTCTTGCCCGGTTCAAGGTCGCGAGGCTCGGTCATTGATTCGCGCTGCGCTCCGTTGATGCCGGCTCCTGTGATTTGTGTGACTGCGCCATCCGGAGCCACGTCTGAGAGGCGAGCAAACCAATCCGCCAAAGGCGCTGTGGCCGAGGCCTGCAACAAGGCATGCGACCGGCCGAGAATGGCCAGGTCTTCTTCCAGTGGCGCAGAGTCATAGACCAGGCTGAAGGCGTCCATGGGCCGCACATCGGGCAGCAATTCGCCCCACCAGAAACCGGCTTCGACTCCGACTGAGGGAACATAGGCAAGCCGATGCGTCACAGTGTCGGCGGGGGATGCCGCGAGCGTGTGATTGCCTTGCAGAAACAACGTCGTGTTCTTCACATCGTGAGGCGGCCACGCATCTTCGCGCCGCCACTCACCGGGGATGGTTTCGAGATTCATGTCGGGCGGGTACCAATGCCGTATGTACACCACCAGTTTCGGATCCTGCAACACGCCGGTGTCGCGGCCTTTCAGCCAGTAATCCCACCAGCGCACGGCTTCAGCGCGCCACTCGAATTGCGGACCAAAATCGCCGTCGGAGGGATAGCTGTGGTTCCAGGGACCAACGATGGCTTTGATGGGGGCTTTGGTCTGCTCCAGCATGGCGGGAATGCTGTCGCGGTAGCCATCCATCATTCCCCCGATCAGAAAACTGGGAATCTTGATTTCGCTC
The DNA here is from genome assembly GCA_052147055.1 of Terriglobales bacterium. GTDB lineage: Bacteria > Acidobacteriota > Terriglobia > Terriglobales > Acidobacteriaceae > JABCZH01. The sequence continues at coordinate 4,809 of JBKQLO010000102.1, read as the reverse complement.
AGCGGCCGCACCGGACTGCGCCAGAAGGGGCCATCATGCTGATGCTTGAGGTAGAGCAGCGACCAGGGCGGTGCATCGAAGCGTGGGCCGAGGATTTTTTCGTCTAGAGTGTAATCTGGCGCGCCGGTCATGCCGGGAGCCATGTCCATGTTCAGTTCAAATTCGTCGATGTGCACCATGCCATCGATGAAGTGGATGTCGTCGTGAAAAAGTTCATCGGTGGCAGCGGTGGCGAGGATTGCCTTCAGTTCCGGCGGGTGCAGCATGGCCATCTGTAGAGAGTTGAATCCGCTCCACGAAATGCCCATCATGCCCACATTGCCATTTGACCACGACTGATGCGCCAGCCAGGCGATGATCTGCAACCCGTCGGCCTGCTCTTGCTCGGAATATTCGCGGTCGGTGGGAACGCCTTCGCTGGTGCCGAAGCCGCGGATATCCACGCGGGCGCATACGTAACCTCGGTGCGTGAAATACGAGTACAGGCTGTAGTCGCCCGTCGCCATGGCGTCGTCTTTGCGGTAAGGATGGTATTCGAGGATGGCGGGAAATTTTTCTCCCGGCTGGGCGCCGTCGGGCATATACAAAGTGACGGCCAGACGGACACTGTCTTTCATCGGGATCCATTGGTTCTCCATGCGGACACCGTAAGTGGGTGGAGAAGGTGGATCGAGGGCGAGTGCACTCAGCGCAGTGGCGAACAGAAGCGCTGCGATTACGATGTGACGAATCATGACGCTCCAAATGGGTCTTCGAGCGACGGGCTCTGCGGGGTGAACAGCTCCGCGCCGGATTCCGTGACGTGCATGTCATCCTCGAGGCGGATGCCGAACTCGCCGGGAATATAAATTCCCGGCTCGTCGCTGAAGGTCATGTTCGGGGCGAGCAGCGTAGCATTGCCGCGCACCAGGTAGGGCCATTCGTGGCCGTCCATACCCATGCCGTGACCGAGGCGATGCCGAAAGAATTTGTAGTCAGGCCCGTAGCCGGCATCGGTGATGACTTTGCGCGCGGCGGCATCGACAGCCTGACATTCAATGCCCGGCCGGGCTGTTTTCAACGCCGCCGTTTGCGCGCGATGAACAATGTCGAACACGGACTTCATCTTGTCGGTGGCTTTGCCGAAGACAAATGTTCGCGTGATATCGGAAACGTAGCCCTCGACGCTGCACCCGTCATCCATAAGAACGATGGAACCTTCGCGAATGACTTGTGTCGTCACAGAGCCGTGAGGTACGGCGGTGAACTCGCCCACCTGCACACTTACTTCGCCGGGAAAACCTACGCGGTCATACGCGGTTCCAATCAATTCCTGGAACTGATTCCGCGTCATGCCCGCCTTCAAGGCTCGGTAGGCTGCTTCATAGACGGTCAGCGTAACCTTGGAAGCCAAGCGCATTAAGGCTATTTCGTGATCGCTCTTCACTCGGCGACAGCCGGCCGTGACCGGCGTCGCGCTAGTCAGCCTTACTTGCGGCGCAGCTTTGGCGATTCCGTCGTCAAAGACAAAGCGGACGGTTTCGTCGAGACCGATGGTTCCGGTGGCAATGCCGCGATCTTTGAATCCTTGGGCCATGCGCTGGTAGGGGTTTTCATCTTCCTGCCAGACGCGGAGATCGGCATGCTCGCCGTCTGGCGTCTTCACCATCTGCTCACGCGCTCTCGCTTCTTCGAATGCGGGGCAGACGTAAAAAGCGGCGCCCTTCGCAGGCAACACCATGGCGAAGAAACGTTCGCCGCCCCACCAGCGAATCCCGCTGAAATATTCGAGAGAGGTTCCTTCCATCAGCACGATGGCATCCAGATGATTCGCCGCCATCAGGCGCAGCGCATTCTCCTGACGCGCCATCCGTTCTTCTTTGGTGATGGGAATCGCCTGATCTTTCCAAGATTTCAACGCGGCGATAGAAGGGGGCAAGGCGGCGCAGGAAGCTTCGCTCGATGCCCGCGCCAGCGGGGCTGTGCCCAGAGCGATACCAGCCACTGTGCCAGCTTGCAAGAAACGACGTCTAGAGATCATTGGCTCTCCCAGTCTGTCATTGCCCGGACATTATAGTGCGTGGTCCAAAGGTAAGATGTTTTCATGGAGCCCGGCTTCCAATGCGCAGGCTGCGGGGAATGGAATGCGACGACGGTGGACGATTCCGCCGGTCGCACGCAGTCTTATGTGGAAGACTGCCAGGTCTGTTGCAAAGCCAATTTGCTGCGCATGGAGTACGATTCCGTGCAGCAAGAATTTGTGATTAGCTCCGAATTGGAATAGCGTATTGCGTTAGAAACTGGAATTTGCCTGGAGGACAACGCGATGAGCACCAACTATGCTGCCCCTGGTCGTATGGTCGCCCACAACATGGTCACTACGCAGTTCGAACTGGATGGCTTTCGCGTGACCCGCACTCTGGGAGTGGTGCGCGGTATCGTGGTGCGCTCACGGTCCATCTTCGGTACGATCGGCGCCGGTTTGCAGACCATTCTGGGCGGCAACATCACGCTACTGACCAATCTTTGCGAGAAGACTCGTTCCGAAGCCTTCGACTTGATGTTGCAACATGCTGCCGAACTGGGCGGCAATGCCGTAGTCGGCGCCCGCTATGATGCGACCGAGGTCATGCAAGGCGTGACTGAGGTGCTGGCGTATGGGACGGCGGTGTTCGTGGAACCGGCGAGATAAGCATCTTCGACAATCCATCGGCCATGACCGTCCGAACCTGCCAAGAGTCTTGTGCTCAGGCTAAGCTTGGTTTTTACTAGACAGGACGCGCTTTCAACGTGGGGTTCAAGCGCCGGGGACTGAGCATTGGGCGAAGATCCGAAGTGGGAGCTGGCCATTCTGGCCACGGTCCAGGGTTTCTACGAAAAGCTGCTGCAAGAGCATCTTGGCGGCGAGGTGCCCGTCCCCGCCGGACTGGAAGCCATCTCGCTACAGAGCGGTGACGATGTACACGGGACTTTGTTGAGCATGCACCGTTGGCTGCGGTTGCTCGACCTGGCCATCACTCCCGCTATGTTGCGACGGTCCCTCACTCCGGAGACGGATGCGGAAATCGCCGAGGCCATGCTTCGCTATTTCACCCGCAAGAAGGATATCAGCGACGCTAATCGCGACAAGACGGATTTGGTCGCAACGTTTCTTTATCGCCATCCACGGGTTCCCGGCCAGTGGGAACGCCATGGCTACGGCCTCGATGGATCGGTCCCCCTCGCCCCGTTCGAGATTGCGCTGCTTGAGATTCTGGCCGATGCTGATGTTCCCGCGCTTTCGGAAGAGCAGATGCACCTGCTGCGTCAATTCGAGCGGCTGCAGGAGGAAGCCGGAAAGTTTCGTGATCTGAACGCATTGCTCGATTCGGGAGTTATTGTGCGGGTCCGCGAACTCAAGCAGCTGTTCGATGCGTCGTTTTACCATCCCAGCGTGCTGGCCACGATCGCGCCCTATAACACCGCTTTCGGGCAGCGCTTTGATGAACTCTTCTTGAAGGCCGCGAAGGAAATCAAGAACTTTGCCCGCGAGCTCGAGGAGCAGGGAGGCAGCATCCTGGGCAATGTAGATGGGATGGACGTCACCGTGGAGCACGTGTCGGCGTTACAGGAAAGTGAACTGCTGCGAATCGACTACGGCACGGCGTTGGAGAAATTCCGCCGGGTTTCCAGACTGCGAAAAACTCTGCAGGAGCATCCGCCGCTGCGGCATGTGCCGCCAGTTCCTGCAAGAAAGAGCAGCGCCGGCGCGAAAGCCGCCGATCCATTCCGCTTGCCCGATCTGGAGACCATGCGGGAGGCGGTGACTCCCCAACAGATTTCCAGCGAAGAGGGCAAGCTATCCAAGGTCGAGGAATCCATTCGCGCGTTCGTGCGCGTGGCGGACGCCAGATTCCGCCATGTGGTTCCCATGCGTTATTTCAATCTGATCCTCACTCCCGCAGAGGTGGTTGCATTCTGTGCTGAAGATCGCGAGGAGAAAAGCCAGCAGGGGCGTGTGACCCACGCGTTGTTGCGCATGGTCACGTTGGCTGCGCGCATGACCACGGAGATGGAAGAACTGCGGCGGACAAAGAATTCCCCGTCGCTGTGGCGGCTGCACGCCGATGCGCTGGTGGTCCTGCTGGAGATTGAGCGCAGCGTGCAGGAAAATGTGAAGCGCGTAATGGTATCAGGCGAAACCGAAGGTGGCGCTCAAACCGAGGCCATCCCGGCCTCGCTGAAAAAACTCCACGAGTGCACTGCCCTGGTGCAGCAAACGCTCTTGCCAGCCGACAAGGTTGCCGGCGCGGCGGGCGGCCGCTAGCTGTTCTTCTGACCTGGCGCTCCTTAGAGGTAGCTCAGCCACCAATGCTTGCGACGCTGCTTGAGGGCGGCGAACCAGCGGCAGGGGATGTACAAAATCACAACCGTGATGACCCACATCAGGTAGACAAAAGGCAAGCCATGGCCGTAGTCGTCGGGTGTACCGCCGAAGAACGCCCCGTGGAACAGCCAGGCCACCGGTTGGTGGAACAAGGGCGCAACCGCGACAGCGAGCAGATGAATCAGGTAAAGATGCAGCACATAAAAGAACAAAGGCACGCGACCGAAGGTGACCAGCGGGTCTGTCCAACGCGGCAGTTTTGATTTCTCCAGCCAGGCAAGCAGCAGCAGGGACGGCCCCATCGTCATGAGCAGGAACTGCAAAGATGGCGGATATTTCTCGACATCCAGGAACAGGATGACAGTCTTTTCGACCGTGGGCTGGAGGTGCCAATCGCCCTGCGAAACGCCTCCCAATCCAACCGGCGGGTTGCCATAGAGATTGGTCGCTCGCAGAAGAATAAA
>JBKQLO010000101.1:0-9881 GCA_052147055.1 Terriglobales bacterium | reverse complement strand
CTGGCTGCGAGCCCAGGCCACAGCGCGACCGTGTTGGTCGCGTTGGCCTGTACCGCCGGCACACCGGTATTTAACAGAGCGGGGAACGAAACAAAAGTGCCGCCGCCGGCCACCGCGTTCAGCGTCCCGCCAATTATTGCAGCGAAAAACAGGAAGATGGCCTGGCTTAAGTGCAAACGTAGAATTTACCACGGAGGCTTACCCAGGACAGACACATTCGAATCGGGAAGGTGAACGGACTCTCCCCCGGAGCAAACCCCCAGGTGATCATTGTCACATTGACACGTGATCAACCTCCTTGTGCCATTTGGGGTTCAGGCGTGAAATGTGGTCAGTCCTCAGACCAATGGCAATTATGGGCACTGAATCACCAACGAGAATCGGGTTCGAGGCGATCTCCAGAAATAAGGTCTACCAGGAGGTCGCCAGGCAACTCGAGCGGCGCATTGCGGAAGAACTGAAACCCGGCGACCTGCTGCCCCCCGAACGCCATCTTGTGCAAATGCTTGGGGTGAGCCGCAGCTCGGTGCGCGATGCCATCCGCAGCTTGGAAATGAGGGGTCTGCTCGAGCCACGCCAGGGCATCGGCACGGTGGTTTGCAGTCCTGCTGCTACCCCGGACAATCCACTGGCTGCCGCGCTCCTGGAGAAGCGAAAGATGGTTGCGGACCTGCTGGACGTGCGCAATATGATCGAGCCGCCCTTGGCCGGGCGCGCCGCTCTACACATCTCCCGCGATGAGATCGCTGAGATGGAGGAGATTCTTGTACGCCAAGAGGTGAAGGTGCGTCGCGGCGAAGTCGGAATCGAAGAGGACTCCGAGTTTCACTACAGCATCGCTTTGGCGTCCGACAACAGCGCGGTCTTGAAAGTGGTGGATGTATTGATGGATTTGTTGCGCGAGACGCGGGAACGCACGTTGCAGGTGGAAGGACGGCAAGAAAAATCGCTCGCCGGTCACCACCGAATTCTTTCCGCTCTGAAGCGGGGCGACGCCGCAGCCGCCGAGGCTGCGATGCGCCGGCATCTGCAGGAAGTCGAAAGCATAGTACTGAAGAAGTTGTAAAAGAAATGGAGGTTGGAAAATGGGCCAGCTATTTGCGGTTGAAGTCATCTACCGAGGGGTCTTCCAAAAGACCCTGGCCAAGAACATAACTCGCGGCATTGTTTTGGCCGCGCACAACGAGGGCAAACTGGGCATTTCCTTTGGCCGTTATTCAGACGCGCCGGAACGCAATGGGATTCCAGCGAAGAGTTTCGCTATCGTCGCCAACGACGAGGAGACGCTCGAAGCGGGAATGGCGCAATACGAGCCGAAGCAGGTCGACGTGACTGTGGTTCTCGACGACACGCTCTGTAAGGGCGCGGAGTCGTGGGCGTGGTCTGGGCTGCAACCCGTACACCGTGCTCTGAAACCCGGACACACGCTCATCGTAATCTCTCTGGAGGACGCACCCGCGCTGCTGAAGGACATTCACCGCCGGGAAGAGCCTTACAAGCTGGGAATCGTGAGAGGCGTTACCAGCTTCTCCGGCATGTGGGTTTATAAGGATGACCACACCGACGTCCGCATCCTGGGCGCCATCGCTAAGGCGCTGCCCGCGGTGATGAGCCTGGAGTCGGTGGAGAAATTCATCAACGAAAAACTCAAGAACACGCTGAAAGTTACGTCGGCTCGCACTGCTTTCGAGCGCTTTACCGCGATCGGCGTGAAGGCGGGCGAGGGCAATCCCGAAGAGGTAGTCAAGGTCGGGCTGCCCCGCTGGGAGGATATGCGCTGCGGCGTATCCATCAAGGGCCAGGGGCAAGGCGCCCCGTTCGCCGATCCAGTGACGGGGAAAGTCGGGGGCTTCCGGCCAGTCCGCAACGAGCTGTTCAAGAAGTACTCGACGCGCACGCAACGGCCGGTGATCAACTTCTCAACCTGCACCAAGTGCACGCTGTGCTGGCTGAACTGTCCGGATGCGGCGTTCGATATCACGACCGCGGGCACTTACGACACCAACCTCGAAGCCTGCTCTGGTTGCGGCATCTGCGAGGAGATTTGCCCGGTGAAGAATTGCGTCACCATGGTGAACGAGTCCGAGTTCCACGATAACAACAGCCAGTGGGCGGCGTTCGAGAAAGACAAGGGCGCATACCTGAAGTGGCTGGAGACGACAATTAAGAAAGCCGAGCCGATCAAAAATCGGTCGCATGGGTTCCGTTATCGCGGTCAATATCAAGAACAGGTCCCCGAAGCTATGGAGATCGCTAACAAAGGCTAGTAGCCCGGCGGCAAACCTGAAGACAAGGAGATTAAGATGGCAACACTGACAATACCGGTTGAAGAAAAAAAGAAAACCCAGGAGCAGGAAGCCCTGATTACCGGCGCCGAAGCTATTGCGATTGCCTGCAAATTGGCTAACGTCGACGTAGTTACGGCTTACCCGATCCGGCCTTATGACACGGTGATGCAGTACATCAGCCAGTTAGTGGCGGATGGCGAAATGGACTGTGAGTACATCGTGGCGGAAGGCGAACACTCCCAATTCGAAATCGTCAAACACGCCTCCGCTTGCGGAGCGCGTGTGTTCTGCGGTTCCAGCGGCGTCGGCTGGATGTATGCCATGGAATGCCTGACGGTAACTCCCGCTCTGCGCATCCCCATGGTTGCCATGGTGGGCAATCGGGCGCTCGACGATCCTGGCGCCTTCGGTGTGGAACACAACGATGCCCTGTCGGTACGCGATCTAGGTTGGATGTTGACCTGGGTCGATAGCGCGCAGGAAGCGTTGGACACCGCTTTGATCGCCTATCGCGTGGCGGAGGATCGCCGCATGTTCGTTCCTTTGGCGATTAGTTGCGATGGCGCGTTCCTCACGCACTCGCAAGCGTTGGTCAAGATCCCGGCGCTGGAGCAGGTTAAGAAGTTCCTGCCTCCTTACAACCGCGGCGATCTGCTGCTCCACCCCGACAACGTCATTTCGGTGGCCCCCCAGGCCAACGAGGACTGGGTGATGGAGGTTCGACGGCAGAACTACGCAGTCACCGAGATCGCCTGCGATGTGATTCGCGAAGTCTATACCGACTTCGAGAAAACGTTTGGACGCAAGTACGGCAATCCGTTCTTTGAAGAGTATATGACCAAGGATGCGGACGTCGTGCTGCTGGGCATGGGAACGATGTCTACCCCGGTGAAAGTTGCGGTCCGGAAGATGCGCGAGGAAGGCAAGAAAGTCGGATTCGTGCGTTTGCGCTGGTTCCGGCCCTTTGCCGGTCCGGAAATTGCCAAGTGCCTGGAGCGATTCAAGGCCATTGGCGTAATCGACCGCGACTTTTCGTTCGGTTCGCCGGATCTTAGCGGCGTAGTGGCCACTGAACTTCGCTCGGCCATGTACACCAGCGCGGCCACCCGGCCACCCGTACTGGATTTCATCTGCGGGCTGGGTGGACGTGAAGTGACAGTGCCGGACGTGGAGAAGATGACGGAGATCACCTTCGAAGCCGCCAAAGGTAAAGCGCAACCCCTGACGCAATGGATCGGGCTGCGAGGATAAATGTGTGATGACGGGGCTCTGCCCCGTCCCGGCGGGGCAAAGCCCCGCCTCCACACAACGTTCCGAGAGCCGGAAAGGATAACAACTATGAGCACTTTTGTAGACGAAAAACCGACGCAAAACCTGGAACCCTTCAAAGGAGTCAAGAAGGTTCCACCCGAGGAGTACTACACATCCGGCCACCGCACCTGCCAGGGCTGCGAGTCTGCGCAAATCATGAAATTGATGGGGAAGGCCGCAGGTCCCAGGACCATCATTCTGGGAAGTCCTGGGTGCATGTACGTGGCTGACAGTTCTTACTACGCTACGCCCTGGGGTGTTCCCTGGATGCACACGCAACTGGGCAGTTCAGGCTCCAGCGCGCTGGGAGCGGCCGCGGCATTCCGCGTCCAGATGCGCAAGGGCGTCATGAAGGACGAACCCATCAATGTCATCGCCTTCTGCGGCGACGGCGGCGGTGCGGACATGGGACTGGGCGCCATCTCGGCCACCATGTGCCATCCCGACTACAACCTGTTGATCCTGATGTATGACAACGAGTCGTATGCCAATACCGATATCCAGATTTCCGGGACATCGCCGTATGGCGTCAACACCTCGTTCAGCACGCCAGGAAAAGTGAAGCGCATCATGAATCACCGCTGGAAAAAGAACATGGCGCCGTTGATAATGGCTGGCCATCCCACAGTGAAGTATGTAGGAACCATTTCTACCTCCTACCCGCTGCAGGCGATGAACAACGTTCGCAAGGCGCTATCGATCGGCGGTCCGACCTTCATCCACTGCCTCAACCCCTGCCCGAAAGGCTGGGACTTCGATCCCGTGCTTTCGTTCGAACTGGGCGAACTGGCCGTGAACACCGGCATTTGGCCTCTGTATGAGATCGAATGTGGTAAGCTATCGCTCTACGGGAAGACCAAGGATATTGCGAACGGCAAATTCAAACGTCTTCCGGTTCGTGATTACTTGCTCAAGCAGGGAAGGTTCGCGCACTTTATCGAGGAAGATATCGAATACTTCCAGAACAAGATCGACGAGATGTGGGAGAAGTGGCTGGTGCCGGGAATCATTCCGCTCCAGAAAGAAATCGAAGGCTGATACTGATACCCCGCCCGCCCTGTAAGGGCGGGCTTTCATTTAGGCAGATGTTTTCCGATAAGGAGTGCTGAGCAAGTAGAGGCGAACAATTCTGACAATCTCCGAGGAGGATGCCTGTGGCCACGAACGTGACCTCCGCAGTTCCTACAGAGCCCAAGATCGTCAACCGCTGGGTTCAACTCATCGCAGGCGTGATCGCGATGATGGCCATCGCCAATCTTCAATACGCCTGGACCTTGTTCACTACGCCCTTAACGAAAAGCATGAACGCAACCCTGGCTGCCGTCCAGGTGGCCTTCGCCGCATTTATCCTTTGCGAAACCTGGCTGGTGCCGTTCGAGGGCTACCTCATCGATCGCCTTGGCCCTCGTCTGGTCATCGGTATCGGCGGCATCTTGGTCGGCGTTAGCTGGATCGGATCGGGGGTGGCGGCCAACCTGCATGCACTGTATTTCTGGTACGCGCTCGGTGGCGTCGGCGCCGGTGCTGTGTACGGCGGCTGCATGGGCAACTCGCTGAAGTGGTTCCCCGATCACCGCGGCATGTGCGCCGGGTTCACCGCTGGCGCGTACGGCCTGGGAACTGCACTGACCGTGGCGCCGATCGCCAAGATGATGAAAGTCTCCGGATACCAGCACACTTTCATCTTCTGGGGCATTGTACAGGGCATTATCTGCTTCGCCGCCGCCATGCTGATCGTCGCTCCGCCCAAAGGCTGGATGCCTAAGGGATGGACGCAAGCAAGCGCGAAAGTGAGAACATCCGGCTACGATATGACTTACTGGCAGATGCTGGGGCAACCATCGTTCTACGTCATTTACATCATGATGACGCTGGTCGCCTTCGGTGGTCTGGTGGTCACTGCCCAGATCAAACCCATCGCCATTTTCTACCACGTCGACAAGGTAATCATCTTGTGGGGAATGTCGGCACTGGTCGTGGCCATCGAACTGGACCGCATCCTGAACGGCCTTTGCCGGCCATTCTGGGGTTGGGTTTCCGATCACATAGGGCGTGAGAACACCATGTTCATCGCGTTCCTCTCCCAGGGCCTGGCCGTCCTGGGCCTGCTCGCGTTGATCAGTCATCCGGTGTGGTTCGTCCTGATGACTGGCCTGTGCTTCTTCGGATGGGGCGAGATCTTTTCGCTCTTCCCGTCCATCGTTGGCGACCTGTATGGCAAGAAATGGGCCACGACCAACTACGGCATTGTCTACACGGCCAAAGGTTTGGCGTCCGTCTTCGCCGGACCGGTGGCCGCCATGGCCAGTGTCAAGACCGGCTCGTGGATGGATATTTTCTGGGTCATGATTGCCTGCAACGTGGTCGCCGCGTTCCTGGCACTGTTCTGGCTGAAACCGGTTGCGATCCGCACCTACGAGAAGGGACAGGAAATGCTTCGCCTGGAGCAGACATCGGTGAGGGCTGCCTCCTAGCGTAGTTTGCTCGGAGGGCCACGACGAACTACGGCGTGGCATACACCGCGAAGGGTCGCGCAAGCCCCCAACACGGCCAAAAAGACGCAGGGCGAGACATTTCTGACGGGTACCGGGCGGTGGTCATTGGATCGGTGGCCCGGTAGTCGTTGACTTGGAACCCGCTCAGGAAAGAAAATTGGCTGTGTTGACTTGTCAACACAGCCAATTCGTTCTGCTCTCTCAGCTCTCAGTCGGCCACTGCCACCGGCTTTCGGACCTCTGTTGCCGGCCACTCCGAGCGCTCTAATTCCTGCGCATCGATAACCGCGATTGCGGCCATGTTGACGATCTCTTCCACCTCTGCGCCTCGCGCCAGCAGATGCACCGGCTTGCTCATCCCCATGAGAATGGGACCAATGGCTTCGGCGCCACCGATCTTGGCCAGCAACTTGTAAGCGATGTTGGCGGAATTGAGGTCGGGGCAAATGAGCACGTTGGCGCCACCCTTGAGAGCGCTGAAAGGATACATCTCCTCCAGCATTTCCGGGGAGACGGCAATGTCGGCCATTACCTCGCCGTCCACCACGAGGGTTGGGTCCGCCTTGTGCAGGAGATCGACAGCTTTGCGAACTTTCTCGCAAAGCGGGTGCTTGGTGCTCCCGAAGCTGGAAAACGAGAGCATCGCAATCCGTGGTACGACGTCGAAACGGCGAGCCGTTTCGGCGGCGCAGAGGGCGATTTCCGCCAGATTTTCCGCCGTGGGATCGACATTCACGGTGGTGTCAGCCATGAAGTAAATGTCGCCCTTGCGCGTGATCATGGCATAGCACCCCGCAACCGTGTGCAGCCCTTCGCGCATGCGCACGATCTGCAGCGCCGGACGGATCGCGTCGGGGTAGTTCTGCGCGACGCCGGAGACCAGCGCGTCGGCATCCCCCATGCGCACCATCATGGAAGCAAAAACGTTGCGGTCATTGATCCGCCGGTGGGCTTCGCTCAGGGTTACACCCCGACGCTGCCGCAGCCGGCAGAGTTCCTGAATGTAGGCTTCGCGGAGCGGAGACTCTGGTGGATTAATGACGCGCACGTCCTTCAGATCCAGCCCCAGATCGAGTGCCTTAGCTTGTATCACCGCGGCTTTCCCCAAGAGGATGGGGACAGCAATTTTCTCCTCCATCAGGGTGTAACAAGCGCGCAGGATTTTCTCATTCTCTCCTTCCGGAAAGACCACAGATTTAGGCTTGGCTTGCGCTTTGCGAATCATTATCCGCGAGATCTCGTGGGCCTTCCCGCGACGACGTTCGAGTTGTTCGCGGTACTCCTTGAGGTCGACCGGCTGCTGGGCTACGCCAGTGCGCATGGCAGCTTCGGCCACGGCGGAGGCCTCCCAGATCAGCACGCGCGGGTCGAACGGCTTAGGAATCAGGTAATCGGGACCGAACTTCAGCCGCTCCACTCCATAGGCACGGCAGACGGAGTCGGGTACGTCCTCTTTGGCCAAGCTGGCCAGGGCATGAGTTGCGGCCAGCTTCATCTCATCGTTGATGGCGGTAGCGTGCACGTCGAGGGCCCCACGGAAGATGAAGGGGAAGCCCAGAACGTTATTCACCATGTTGGGATAATCCGAGCGGCCGGTGCACATGATGACGTCGGAGCGGCAGGCTCTGGCGTCCTCGTAGGTAATCTCCGGATCGGGATTCGCCATGGCGATGACAATTGGACGGGGCGCCATTGAGCGCACCATGTCCTGCGAGACCACGCCACCGACGGAAAGTCCGAGGAACATATCGGCGCCCACCATAGCCTCCGCCAGCGTACGCAGCTTGGTGTCCTGGGCGAAGCGCTCTTTATATGGATTCATGCCTTTCGTGCGGCCCTTGTAAACCACTCCCGTGGTGTCGCAGAGAATGATGTTCTCCCGCTTCATGCCCAGCCGAATGTAATGCTCGGCAGTGGCTATGGCCGAGGCACCGGCACCGTTGACGACGAGAGTTATTTTGGCGATGTCCTTGTTCACCACTTCCAGAGCGTTCAATAACGCGGCGCCGGAAATAATGGCGGTGCCGTGCTGGTCGTCGTGGAAGACCGGAATCTTCATCGTCTTCTTCAGGGTCTCTTCGATGTAGAAACACTCCGGAGCCTTGATGTCTTCGAGGTTGATGCCGCCGAAAGTCGGCTCCAGAAGTTGGCATAACTTGATGACATCGTCGGGATTTTTGCTGCCGACCTCGATATCGAAGACATCCACGTCAGCGAAGCGTTTAAAGAGGACAGCCTTGCCCTCCATGACGGGCTTGCCAGCGAGGGGTCCGATGTCGCCCAGGCCGAGAACGGCGGTTCCGTTAGTGACCACGGCGACTAGATTTCCACGTCCCGTGTACTTGAAGGCGTCCTGCGGATTCTTCTCAATCGCCAGGCACGGTATAGCCACACCCGGCGTATAGGCCAGGCTCAGATCCCGTTGCGTGCGGCACGGTTTTGTGGGGGTGACTTCAATTTTTCCCGGGCGCGGCAAAGAATGGTAGTCGAGTGCTTGCTGTTTGGTGAATGACATGGGTTTCTCCTGGAATTTCCGTTTGGTCGGAGGCGCGTCGACGTGCAGCTCATAAATGGCATTGCAGCGGGCCGGGCGACCACAACTAGTCTGCTCTCGCCCACAAGCGCAGGCTGTGACCTGGGTCACAGCGTCTGGGCAGTCGCGCCAATGGTCGGCACGGCATCTGGAGACAGGAATCTCCCCCGGGGTTGTCTATAATCAGAAGCTTACTCGGAACGCTTGTTCTGAAACGCTTACTCTGCAACTCAAGGACACGCATTGGCACTCGACGAAAACATTTATGAAATCCGGCGCGAGAAGCTGAAGAAGATTGAGGCTCTCGGGCATCCGGCCTATCCGCGGAAGTTCAACTACAGCCACACCGTGGCGCAGATTCTGGCCGAGTACGGCGGGCAGACTACGGAGGAACTGGATGCTCCGCGGGTGACGGTGCGGGTTGCGGGACGCATTATGGCGATCCGGTTGATGGGGAAGGCCGGGTTCGCGCACTTGCAGCAGGACGGTCAGCGGCTGCAGATCTATGTCAAGAAAGACGCGGTCGGCGATGCCGGCTTCGAACTTTGGAAGCTGCTTGACCTGGGCGATCACATTGGGGTTCGCGGATATTTGTTTCGCACGCGCACGGGCGAACTGAGCATTCATGCCGAGGAGTTGACTTTTCTTTCTAAAGACCTGCTGCCTTTGCCGGAAAAATTTCACCGGCTTAGTGACGTTGAGTTGCGCTACCGGCAACGCTACGTGGATCTGGTGATGAATCCGGAAGTGCGGGAAGTGTTCTTGAAGCGCAGCAAACTGGTTCAATCTTTGCGGCGGTATTTCGATGGGCAGGGGTTCATGGAAGTCGAGACGCCGATGATGCATCCGATTGCGGGCGGGGCGGTGGCGCGTCCGTTCAAGACGCATCACAACACTTTGGATATGGATCTGTTTCTGAGGATCGCTCCGGAGCTTTATTTGAAACGGCTGACGGTGGGCGGATTCGATCGCGTGTATGAGATCAACCGCAACTTTCGCAACGAGGGGCTGGGGTGGAGATGGAATCCTGAGTTCACCATGCTCGAGGCGTACCAGGCGTACACGGATTATCTCGGCATTCTGGGCACGACGCAGGGCGCGATCGAGCAGGCAGTGAAAGAAGTGACGGGCGGGACGAAGACGAAGTGGGGCGAGCAGGAGATTGATTGGTCGCACACGAACTGGCGGCGGATGACGATGCGGGAGGCGATCGTACATTTCTGGCCGGAGAAAGCGGGCGCGACGCCGGAGCGC
>JBKQLO010000100.1:0-4926 GCA_052147055.1 Terriglobales bacterium | reverse complement strand
GAGGGGTCGAAGCCGACAAAATGGCCATCGGTCTCGGTGGTGGGACCGAAGTAGTCATAGCGCAGACCGAGGTTTAGAGTCAGGCGTGGGGTAGCCTTCCAATCGTCCTGGAAGAAGGCGGAAAAGTCGTTGGCCCGGTTGTGAAGGCTGTTAGTGCCCGAGCCAATCACGGACACAAGGTTAAAGCCGGATAGAAAATCTTCGAAGACGCTGCCAGTAACGCCAAAGAAGACCATTTCGCCGTTGGGGAACACATCGAAATAGGGAGCGTCGACCTCCTGGCGCTTATATTCGCCACCGAATTTGAAGGTGTGCCGGCCCTTCGTCCACGTCATCATATCGCCGACAGGGTAGGTGTTGGTCGCCGCGTAGTTGGAGGCTAGCGGAGAAGGCCCCAGAGTGAACTGGTTCACGAACAACATTGTCGGCATTCCGGGGAACAAGCTGCCTAACGGCGATGAGATTCCTAACTGCGACGAACTAATGGGTTGAGACGGTTTGCTGGGGCCGTAGATCGTGCTCCAGCCGAACCTGACCTCATTCAGCAAATGACTCGAGATCACCGAAGTTACTCCCACCGAAAGCAGACGTTGGTCAACGTCTTCCGCGGTCGGCCAACCGGGCGCCTGCAGCGGGTTGCCGTCGCCAAACTGATCGTAAAGTGCCTGATCGGTGCGGTTGGCGGCAAAGAAGTACTTGGCGAAGAAGCGGCTCGAATTATTCAGTTTGATATCCAGATTGGCGTTGAACTGGTCTTCATCGTATGTCGAGTTGGAGGGAATCGTCTGCAGGACGGGATTGAGATTCGTTGGACAAGTTCCGGTCGCCACACCGGGAATGCCAGGAACCATAGGCTGCCCATTGGGAAGCGCTGTTGTCAAAGCTACTTCGGCGACGGGGTCGACATATCCAAGCAATGCAGGGTTGTAGCACTTCGAAAGGTTAGAAAGAGATGCAGGATTGCGCGTGTTGAGCGGCCCCAGACCGGCGGGCGCGAACACGGTTGCGAGCGAGTTGGTCAACGAGGTGCCATTGGTTTCGCGAGTGCCCTGATAGGAGATAAAAAACCAGGCACGATCCTTTACCACCGGACCGCCTAGAGTGCCGCCAAACTGGTTGCGCCTGTAGGTGGGCCGCGGCGTAACTACTCCATTCTCATATCCATTCAGGAAGAAATTGTTGGCATCGAGGACGGTATTCCGCAGGAACTCGTAGACATCGCCATGGAACCGGTTGGCGCCGGACTTGGTGATTGCGGCCACGACTCCGCCTGCGTTGCGCCCCTGCGAAGCGTCGTACATGCTGGTCTGAACGATGAATTCCTGGAGCGAGTCGACGGAAGGGACGGAAAGATTTGGCAGCGATCCCGTGCCGATAGAATTCGCATCGATGCCATTGATGACTATGCTGTTGGAGACCGCGCGCTGTCCGTT
The DNA here is from genome assembly GCA_052147055.1 of Terriglobales bacterium. Lineage (GTDB taxonomy): Bacteria > Acidobacteriota > Terriglobia > Terriglobales > Acidobacteriaceae > JABCZH01. The sequence continues at coordinate 3,493 of JBKQLO010000100.1, read as the reverse complement.
GACGTATAAGGGGGCATCGCCGCGCCCCAGTTCGGAGGAATTCTCGATGGAACCCGAGGTTCCGGTAGTCAGGGCCAGCAATTGCTGGAAGTTGCGGGTGGGCAGCGGCAGATCGCGCACCTGGGTCTCATCAATGACGGTGCCGCGGGAGGAGCTTTCGGTCTGCACCAGCGGGGACTCGCCCGTGACCGAAACCGTGGCTGGCGCACCAGCCACTTTGAGGGCAACGTCGGCGACCGTGCTTGCGGTTATCTGGACAACGATGCCTTCGAGTTTGGCCGATGCGAATCCACTTTGGATCACTTCGAGCTGATAGGCGCCCGGGTCAAGGAGGGGAAACGTGTAACGGCCGTTGCTGCCGGTTGTGGTTTCGCGGCGCACGCCGGCGTCGCTGGTCAGGGCGACTTTTGCTCCTACCACGAGAGCCCCGCTGGGATCCGTCACCACGCCTACGATTTGCCCGCTGGTGGCCGTCTGTGCTTGAGTCGTCGACGTCATGAAACAAAGAATGCTGGCGGCCGCCAGCAGGGTTACCAGTGTTCGCGTTCGCATATTTCCTCCTTGTGTCGCAATTACGGCTTCCGACCTCGGTCCTTCCGGCTACGGGTGTACAGACGGACAAACTGATCGACAGCCTCTTCGTCACTCACGCCCAGATAGCGCTGGGCGCCGAAGAGTTTCTCCACCAGAAAATGGGTAACAAATTGCAGGTACAAACTTACATAGGCCAACCCGGGGTTCACGTCGCTGGGAAAAGGAATCGGCGCCTTTTGAAATAGGGCCGTCGAATAGGTGCGCAGACCTCCCGCAACCTCTCGATAACTGTGGATGAAGTGCTTATGACGGAATTCAACCACGTCGACGTACATGAGCCGCCAGTAGTCCAGATTCTCCGACACGACGCGGCCGACGGCCATGCCCAACTGCTTCAGCGATTCCGGATCGGGAGATTGCATGAAGGGAAAAATCTTTGTCCGCCGGAGGACTTCCATTTTCTGCTCCATGTGCTGGACGAGATCGATAAAGATGTCTTCCTTGGTTGGGTAGTAGAGGTAGAGCTTGCCCATGGATACGCCGGCCTTGTGGGCGATTTCACGGACCGTCGTACCGTGAAATCCTTGCCGGGTGAAAAGCTTTTGCGCGGCGCGTTCGATTTTGCGCCGGTTCTTGGCGACGGTGTCGTCCAAAAGCTTGGGCATTTGTTGATCCGCTCGTTTCATCAAGACGAGCGCTCGCTCTTGGTGGAGAATTCTAAAACGCCGTCTCTGGACTGTCAAGAGGATTTTGCTGGGGCGCCCAGCAACTACGAAACGGGCCTCACGAAGAAGTCAACGAATGCGCACGGTTCGGTGCAATGAGCGAATCGTATACGGTTAGGGCAACCGTCGCGGCCAGACGCCAAGGGTTGGACTGGAAATAAAATTGGAACGTGCTTTAGAATCAATCCTGTTAATCATGTCGGGGCGTAGCGCAGCCTGGTAGCGCACCTGCCTTGGGCGCAGGGGGTCCGCGGTTCAAATCCGCGCGCCCCGACCAATCTTCAGCAATAAGCCGCCAGCCGCGCCGGACGCGGGCTGCGCGCGCGTGGGGCGGCACTGGGAAAAGGACGGCAACGAGGCTGCAACGGGATGCTGTCCACATGAACGTCCACAGCGGTTGGCTAATCCACCCTTTCTTTGGCCCCGCACCAAAAGTGATCCACGTTAGCCCCGCTGCGGCCCCGCGCCCGCAGCCCGAAATTCGTGCCGTCTAATTACATCTGTGCGCAGAGAATGCATCTCGCAAACAGGAGTATTTTTCCGCTATTGAAATCACAGGCCGGATTCTGCCACAATAGGGTTGCCGTGAACTAAACGGTAGTCGGGGGCACTGTCCCCCGCAAGTTCGCTTCCGAGTCTCGTGGAGCGTACTCCCTTGGAGACCCGCTTTATTCGCGATTGCTGATAGAGCAACGCGAGGAATGCCCCGAACGCTGAGAAACAACTGCTGGCGCGGTTCGGGTTGTCGGTCCAGTTTTGCAGCACCCTGAGGAAACGCAAACGCGTATCCCGGTTGCGTCGGACCAGCAGCGACGGAATCGGAGGATTTGCGCGTGGCAGTTCTATCGGGTCCGCTGAATGATCTCGCCGGTCTCGCCGATAAGTACCCTACCCTCTTTGCGACCGTGTGGTCCGCCTTGCTCCTTGTTGTTAGGCCGCAAGACGAAGCCATTGTCCGCAATCAAAACTCTGTTCGGATGGGCGGGCGAAATCGTCGATGCATTTTACGAATTCAAGACTCACTGTGCGGAAAGCAGGGAGCGACACGCGCGCCAGAAATGATTGATTCGGTTTCGTGCCCATTTACCCCTCGGGCACGGGCTCAAGGCGTCCGCCAATCACTCGTACCGAGCGTTCAGGACTTTCATCGAGCCAGTTGTAATGCAATGTGTAGTTCCCGTCGGGAACCTCAGATCCCGAGAGCAGCGGCAGCGCTTCGCGAACGACTTCGCGACCGTCTCTGACCAACAGATCCAGCGCCACATAGTAGTTATGCCTCTGGGCTTCGTTCCTCAACATGGCGCGTATACGTTTCTCCTGGAAACCTTCGGGTGATGTCGCCTCCATCGTCGGCGCGGAGGCGAGAGTGATGTAACCTCGGCGAATGGCAAAGTCCAACGCCTGGGGGAGAGCTTCGACCGGGAATTCTCCGCCGCGTGCCGCTTTCCCGTTCTTATCGAACCACGTGTACTTCACTGCCTGTGCGGTTCCGTTGCCTTGGTCCCACGACGCTACCCCCAACCGAATCTCGCAACCTGGATCATTTTTTGCCGGTTCACTGAAAGCTGCTTTCATAATGCCTCTCTTTTGAATGACATGAGTGATTGTCATAACACTCAGACGATACTAGTGTAGCAGTCCGGCATCAAAAGTCAAGGCCCTCGTTGGGCGGTCAGATCCGGTCCACGCCCACGTCCACATGTCCACGCTGCGCAGCTGTTCTCGGGATCGTCCGGAATGCCCGCCGGGTGCGGCTTTCGGCGATTCGCACCTGCCGTGGGGCAGGGGGTCCGCGGTTCAAATCCGCGCGCCCCGACCAATCTTCGTTCGATTCTCGCTACTTACCGGTCCAACCAGCGTCAGAAGTGGCGTGTGGGGCTCGTCTTCGCATGACCGCTGCGCCGAGGCCGCCCTGCGCGCGGTTTGGACGGGCGCTGCGCCCGTCCCCACACGAACTGCATTAGAAATTTCTCAGCTCGTCCATTTTGCTAAACACACACGAAAAGCTGAAGGCTAACGGATGTTTTTAGAACTCGTAATGCACCCCAACGGTTAGGTTGTTTGCATGGAAGTTCCGAGGAGCGGTGAACCCGTAGGCCGGACCGCTCATCGCAGTATTTGGCAGCGTGCTGCAGGGCACGACCGGAGCCGGGGTAGTCGGCGTCGGGAGCGTGCTGGAGGGATTGCAATACTGTGCTCCCGAAGGACCACCCTCGCCGTAGCCGAAATAGTTA
>JBKQLO010000099.1:0-4603 GCA_052147055.1 Terriglobales bacterium | reverse complement strand
TTGGTTGGTATCCTTGTACTCAAGGTCACAGGACTTGCCGCTGTTCAACATTCGGTAGCGATAGGCGATGGCGTAATTATTCGCGGCGCCTACCCAATCTCCCCATTGCTGTCCCCACATGTTTCCGGCTAAAAGAAACGCCGTCACTCCCACCGCGCACAGCGCCCGTCTCATCTTTGCCTCCAGCCGAGATCTTCCCTCTTCCGTCAGGGATGACGACAAACAGAGTTTTTCAACACCTTCCTCACGCTCAATTCGCCGCGCCGGAGCCACTGGTCTGGATTTGCGTCATGCTCTTCGCAGGTTCGGCGCCACCGGCACCGGTTCCCGGCTGCTGGGGTGCGTACTTCGAGGCACACTTCGCCTGTAGCTGCTTGGCGTGAAATACCCCGTCGCGTCCGAAGCTGCCATCCGCCAGGGCCTGGGAATTGTCTTTGAAAGTGTCGGGAGGGGCTTCGCTTCCGCTATACACCACGGATAGAGTCTGGTCGTTCTCCACCAACAGAAATTCCACCTTCATCCCCACCCGCTTGATGGAACCGGGTTGCACGTTGCCGGCGACCCGCAGACGCTTGCTGTAAGCATCATCGCCCATGCCCCGCAGTTCTTTGATGGTGACGTAGTAGCTCTTGCTCTGCTGCACTCCGGTGTAGGCCAGGTAGCCGAGCGACACCAGAATGAGTGCGATTGCGCCCCCGAATTTTAGCAACCGGCTGCTTTGAGTGGACATAGGATCACCCGACTCTCCTTTAGAATCTATGCCCACCGCCGGTGCGGGTCAAGTTCCCGAAAGTACGGCGAACCGCGGCGAAAAGGAGAACACGCACCCGACAAGGAGAACAGGCAGCCGGTCACGCAATCCCTCTCGCCGCATCGCCGTTTCCATTGACTTGAAGACGAAATCCGGGGAGGAGGTTTTTCGCTCCTGCCAATGACGCCTCAACTACCGAACCGCTCAGGGTTCAGTGGCTGCGCGCGAGATTTCAGTTTATTCATCGCCTTGCCGCGGTTGTCACCGTGCCGTCAGAAGTTGGTCAATTCGGAGTAAATTTCGCGGACCGCTCCAAGCCCGTACCGCCCCGCCTTCACTGGACATCGGCTCACAGCATGGGCTTTCGCGACCCGCGGCTCGCCTACATGGCCTTGAACACAAAATCCACACTCTTGGTTTCATTGGCGCCAATCGTAACCTGCTGGCTGGCCGTGCCCAGCTTTTCATGCCAGGCCTTGATGGTATAAGTCCCAGGGGGCAGGTTCCCCAAATCGAAGCTCCCGTCCTTGCCCGTCACCGCAAAGTATGGATGCTTAAATACGGCAATGTAGCTTCGCATCCAGGGATGAACATTGCACTTGATCGGAATCGCAATTTCTTCGCGCGAAAATGTCTCCTCCGCAGTCGCACCCGGACCTTCCGCCTTGTTCCACTCGCGGTTATTGGCGGGTAAAGGGTGAATGTTATGCAAAGTGGGGTCGCTGTTGACCACCTCCAACTGCTGATTGGCCCTCACCGCGAGAACGTGGGGCGTATACATGCAGCCCTTCTGTTCGATCACCGCCGGCTGGCTGGGCGGCTGAAACGTCTGATCGCCCAGACCCTCGGCCACAAACACGATGACGTTTTGCAAGTCACCCTTCGCATCAGCCACAATTTCCTGACTCATTGCCGGAGACGAATGCTGTTTAGCACAGCTGGGATCGGCGGCCATGTTGATGGGCTTCGCCGCCGGCACCGGTCCCTGAATCTTGACTGTGCCCTTCAATGACGTGGATTTGCTGCTGATATTCACCGGGCCGGCTGCGTTCGCTGCCCGTTGACTAAGAAAGAGTGCCGTCACTACCAACGCGACCAAAAGAGCTAAGTTTCTGAACTTCATGACTCCTGCTTACTGCCCTCGCCTTACGGGAGAGCCGGTGCTGAGAATTCCCGTCGATTTGTGCTCCGGGTGAGACCAAGCTACGAAGAATCGCTTGGGGGAATGTCATTGCGCGGTCATGGCACGGTTAAATCGCGTCACTAGGCTGTCATTTTTCTGTCAGGTTTTCGCGACAAGCAGGAGACATCGGGAGGGATGGCAGTAAAGTTTGCGCAAAAGAAATGGCCGGAGCGCGGGACGCTCCGGCTGTTCCTCAGCAATCGCTTACCAAGAGCTACCAGACCCGGCAGGCGTTTTGGGCGACCATCGGTTGCCCCGCCTTGCAACCCCACGCTTTCTGAAATTCCGGCATGTTCTGCACCACCCCATCCACCCGATACTTCCCTGGCGAGTGCGGATTAGTCGTCACCTGCATGCGGGCGTATTCCGGACGACGCTTCTCACACCACACCCGTGCGAACCCCAGGAAAAAACGTTGTTCGGGCGTGTAGCCGTCGATCTTCTTCCCTTCATTTCCAGTTTTGTCGTCGGCAATCATGTGTTCGAGCGCCATCAGCGCGATCCGCGCGCCGCCGTTGTCGGCAGTGTTCTCGCCCAGAGTCAACCGCCCGTTCAGCTTTAGATCATCCACCACCACAAAGTTGCTGTACTCATCGGCCACGCAACTGACCCGTTTTTCGAATTCCTTGCCGTCCTCGGCCGTCCACCAGTCGCGCAAATTGCCCTCGGGATCGAACTTGCGTCCCTGATCGTCAAAGCCATGCGTAAGTTCATGTCCTATCACCAATCCAATGCCCCCGAAGTTCACCGCATCGTCCATCTTCTTGTCAAAGAATGGCGGCTGTAGAATGCCCGCTGGAAAATTGATGTCGTTCATACTGGAGCTGTAGTAGGCATTCACCGTCGGCGGCGTCATCGACCACTCCTTGCGGTCGAGCGGCTTTTCAATCTTGACAATCTCGCGTTTGGATTCGAATTCGTTGGCCCGCTCGAAATTGCCCAGCAAATCGCCGCTCACCACCGCCAAAGAACTGTAATCCCGCCACACGTCGGGATATCCGATCTTATTGCGGATGGCTTGCAGCTTCACTTTCGCCTGCTTCTTGGTTTCGCTCGACATCCAGGGCAACCCCTGGATATCTTCATCCAACGATTTTTCCAGCGCGTCCACCATCTTCAACATGCGCTGCTTGCCATCGGCCCCGAAGGTCTCTTCCACGTATTTCTGGCCAAGCGCCTCACCCAGCGAATCGTCGGTAAGCCCCACGCAGCGCTTCCACCTGACCTGGTTTTCCTTCTGTCCCGTCAAAGCCTGCCGCATCTTGAAGTTCGCATCCACAAAAGGCTGGGACAGCCAGGGTGACGATCCGCGCAGCAGATGCCAGCTCACGTAGGTCTTAAGACTATCCAGAGATTCGCTCCCCAGCACCGCATTGACTTGCTTGAAGAACTCCGGGTTCGAAACGTTCAATTCCGAGAAACTCGGCGCGGCGACATCCACAAAATAGCGCTCGAGGTAGAAATTCGGCGCCATCGCCAGGGCGGCATCACGTGTCATCTTGTGATCGCGGTTCTTAGGATCGCGGCGCAGAGTCCGATCCATGGAAGCCTTAGCCAGAGCCGTCTCAATCCGCAGCACGGTCTGCGCCGACTCACCCGCCTGCTGCGGCGACCGTCCAGCCAGCGTAAATGTCTCGGTCACATACTCCACCAGGTGCTTGCGCATCTCGGTCATGCGAGCGTCGTCCTTGATGTAGTAATCGCGGTCGGGCAGTGACAATCCCCCCTGGTCGATATACGCAATCACCTGATTGGCGTTGTGCATATCGGAACCGGAATAGAAATTGAACAGCGGGTTGGGGCCGATCATGTGAACCCGTGCAATGGCATCGATCAGCCCCGCCTTGTCTTTCACCGCCGCAATCCGGTCCAGTTCCGGCTGCAACGGGGCCAGACCCTTCTGGTTCGCCGTCTTCTCGTCCATGCAAGCGCCATAGAAGTCTCCGATCTTCTGCTCTACCGCACTGCGACTGGGCCCGCCGCTCGAGGCTTTTTCGAGAATGTCCTTCAAGGTCACCAGGTTTCGTTCGTCCAGCTCAGTAAAGCTCACCCAGGAACTGCGGTCGGCTGGGATCTCGGTGGTCTTCAGCCAGTTGCCACATGCATACTGGTAGAAGTCGACGCACGGATCGAGGGTTTTGTCGATGTTGTCAACGCTAAACCCGGCCGCCTTCTCCGAAGCAGCCGACTGCGCAAAGCTGGCTGAGGCGAACAACAGAAAGATTGCGGGGAGCAGACGGCAAGAGCGCATAGTGACCTCGATTGGAATCGAAACGGAATTGTAAGCCTGCGGGTTTAGACGCACAAGCGTAGGTGTGGTAATCAGCCCTTCCTGGTGCGCAAAGTCACGCTCATTCATGAACGAGCGCCGCGACCAGTTGGATGCGCATGGCACGAATCCCCGGTATTGCGCTAGCCATCGCGGCCACCAGCAGCAAGCCCGCCGCACCACCGATGAATGTTGCCGGATCGACTGGCGAAACCCCGAAGAGCAGCCCGCTCATCAGTTGACCAGCGTTCATGCGGACTTTGAAGATTTCCCTGATTGCAAGTTTGATCGGAACCGCAGCAGGCTTCTGGGCCTGGAAGCTTGACCTTACCAAGATGTTCTGGCCCCAGCATCCAACTGGTCGCGGCGCTCGTTCATGAATGAGCGTGACTTTGCGCAC
>JBKQLO010000098.1:0-14396 GCA_052147055.1 Terriglobales bacterium | reverse complement strand
GAATGGGTGCTGATGGATTACTTTGATTTCGTGGTGCATGTGTTTTCGGAGAAGTCGCGGCGGTTTTACGATCTGGAGCGGTTGTGGAAGTCGGCCAAGAAGCTGGCGCCCGCGGAGTTGATGGGGCGTGCAAAAAGTAAGCGCGCGCCAGCGCGGGGTCTGGCCCGTAAGGGAGCATGAGCGCGGATTTTTTCTTCTCATGAGCACTTCTAGCAAACCGGACTGGGGTTCTTCCTATCGGCTGATTGCCGCCGATAAATGGAAGGCGAAGTCGGCCGCCATGGGCCGGGATGTCACGCAGGCGCTGGTGGACTACGCAGCGCCCAACGCATACATGAAGGTGCTGGATCTGGCTAGTGGTACGGGCGAGCCCGCCATAAGCCTGGCCTCACGGGTTGGGCCGGGTGGGCAGGTCACGGCCCTGGATCTCAGCGCGGAGCTTCTGGAAATTGCCGCAGAGCGGGCGCGCGAGCGGAAGTTGACGAATCTCGTAATCAAGCAAGCGAACGCGAATGACCTTCCTTTTCCCGACAACAGTTTTGATCTGGTGACTTCGCGATTCGGTGTGATGTTTCTTGAGACGAAGGCGCTGCGAGAGGCGCTTCGCGTGCTGAAACCCGGCGCCCGGGCTTGTTTTCTGGCGTGGGGACCGTTTGAGCAGCCCTTCTGGTCGAGCATGATGGGTGTGGTGCATAAACATGCGGGCGGTCAGCGGACGGCGCCGGGGCAAGACCCTTGCCGGTATGGACATCCCGGCAGTCTTTCTGCGGCGCTTCGCGAAGCGGGATTTCAGAAGATTGAAGAAGAGACCAAGACGTTGCCTTGGACGTGGCCCGGTCCGGCGGAAGAAGTTTGGGAGCAGGCGCAGGCTATGTCGACGCCGTTTCTGCCCATGATCAAGCGCATTCCAGCGGAGAAATGGGAGCAGGTCAACCGCGAAGTGCTGGAGTCGGTGGGACGGTACGGCGAAGACGGAAGCATAAAGTTTGGGGCGGTAGTGGTGCTGGCTTCGGGTAGCAAGACCTAAACCACAGAGGGCACAGGGGAACACAGGGGAAACCCAAGATCACTCTGTGTTCCCCTGTGTCCTCTGTGGTTAAATTCCTTTCGTGAAAATCAAGATTGCATGGATCGGCAAAACCAAGGCAGCGGCGGTCCAAGCCCTCACCGACGAATATCTAAAACGGCTGAAGCATTATGCGGAGGTCGAAGGCGTTGCGCTGAAGGATGAGGCTGGCTTGTTGAAGTTGTGCGGGCCAGGAGCGCGGCCGGTGAGGCATGCGCTGGTGCTGCTCGACAGCCGCGGTAAACAGCTTTCCTCCGAAGAGTTCGCGAAGTGGCTGGGAGAGTATCAGGATCGTGGCTCGTCGCCGCTTCTGTTTGCGATTGGCGCGGCGGATGGTTTCAGCGAAGAAGCCCGGCGGGCTGCAACTCTGGTGTTATCGCTAGGCAAAATGACTCTGGCGCATGAGTTGGCGCGTGTGGTCTTGCTGGAGCAAATATACCGCGCATTCACCATTCTGAAGGGGCATCCCTACCACTTGGGGCACTGACGTTCCCGCGAACAGGTACAATCGAGATTCACCTACAATGACAGACGTCCGCCGAGGTTTGATCATCGTCAACACGGGTCCCGGCAAAGGCAAGACCACGGCTGCCATGGGTACCGCGCTGCGGGCGGTGGGTCAGGGGATGCGGGTATTGATGCTGCAGTTTCTCAAAGGGTCATGGCATTACGGCGAGCTGGACGCGGTGCAGGCCTTCGGCGACAAGTTCGTCATCAAGCAACTGGGCCGCGGCTTTGTGAAAGTGGGCACGGAGAAGCCTGATCCGGAAGACGTTCGCATGGTCGAAGATGCCTGGGCTGAGAGCGAGAAGGCAATTCAGTCGGGGGCATGGGACTTGGTTATTCTCGACGAGATTAACTATGCCATCAGCTACGGCATGCTCGATCCGGCGAAGGTGGTCGAAAGCCTCAAGAAAAGGCCGGAAATGGTGCATGTGATCTTGACGGGGCGGAACGCTCATCCGACAATTGTGGAACTGGCAGACACGGTGACTGAAATGCGCCAGGTGAAGCACGCCTACGAGAAAGGCGTGATGGCGCAGAGAGGGATCGAGTACTAGATTGTCGATGGTCGATGGTCGTCGGCCATTCTCCCTTAGGGTGCGACGCCAATGACCAACGACTAACGACGGACGACGATTTTTATGGCCTGGTTCAAACGAGAAGCCGGCGAACTGAACGCCTCGGGCGAGAAGAGAGTCCGCACCGAGGGGCTGTGGGTGAAGTGTGAGGGTTGCCGCCAGATCATCTGGAAGAAGGATTTGGAAGACAACCTCCAGGTTTGCCCCAAGTGCAACAAGCACTTCCGCATTGATGCCCGCACCCGGCTGGCGCAACTGCTTGACGACGATCAATACGATATTTTTGCCGATAACCTGAGCTCCACCGATCCTTTGCAATTCTCCGACTTGAAGTCCTATTCCTCGCGCCTGGAAGCGGCGCAGGCGGAAACCGGTCTGACGGATGCCGTCATCAATGCCCGCGGCAAGCTGAACGGGCGGCCGGTGATCGTCAGTTCCATGGAGTACGCATTCATCGGCGGCAGCATGGGCGCGGTGGTGGGCGAGGTGATCACGCGAGCCATTGAAGAGGCACAGAAGACCAGGACGCCGCTCGTCATTGTTTCGGCGTCCGGCGGGGCGCGCATGATGGAGGGTGTGGTCAGCCTGATGCAGTTGGCGAAGATTTCAGCAGCACTGGCCCGTCTGGATGAGGCGCGGGTGCCTTACATCTCGGTGCTGACCGATCCCACGACCGGCGGCGTGACTGCGTCGTTCGCCATGTTGGGCGACCTGAATGTGGCTGAACCGGGCGCGCTGATCGGATTTGCGGGTCCGCGCGTGATTGAGCAAACCATCCGACAGAAACTGCCGGCAGGCTTTCAGCGCAGCGAATTTCTGCTTGAGCATGGCATGCTCGATGCCGTGGTTTCGCGCAAAGATCTGAAATCGTACATCGGACGGGCGCTGGAATTCATGGCAGCCTGAAAGAAGCTGTCAGCTCTCAGCTAACCCCTGATTTCATCCGTTCGCCGCTCGGCCCGCAGCTTTGCCTGCTTCCATGGAGCCGAGTATTCCTTCAAACTGATAATCTGAAAGCCGATGGCTGAAAGCTGCTTTACGTCCTACGAAACCGCGGTTGCGCGCATGTACGCGTTAGGCCACGAACTGGCGCAAACGCCTTCGCATAAGTTCGATTTAGCGCATATGCGGACGCTGCTGGGAGCGCTGAACCATCCCGAAAAGCGATTCCCCAGCGTGCTTATCGCCGGAACCAACGGCAAAGGCTCGACGGCCGCGACTCTGGCTGCAATCCTGCGGGCTGCGGGATTGCAAACCGGACTGTATACCTCACCCCACCTGGTGCGCATCAACGAGCGGATTCGGATCAACGGCAGCCAAATTCGCAACGATGACTTCGCCTTGATTCACGATTTGGTGGACCGGACGGCGGAGCGTCTCGTCGGGGAGGGCGAATTGCCGTGGCATCCCAGCTTCTTCGAGATGCTGACCGCCATTGCTTTCGAGTACTTCGCACAAAACAAAGTTGAGATTGCCGTGTTGGAAGTAGGCATGGGCGGGCGCTTGGACGCCACCAACGTCGTTGAACCGCGAGTCAGTGTGATTACGGACATTTCGCTCGATCACCAGAAATTTCTCGGCGACACGGTTGCGGAAATCGCAGGCGAAAAGGCGGGAATCATTCGCCGGGGCGGTGTTGTGGTGACGCTGCCGCAACAGCCGCAGGCTAACGACGTGATTGGCAACGCCATTCTCGAGTTGGACGCCAAGGGCGTCAACGCCGTGCCTTATGTGCCGCCGGTGAGTCCGGGGAGTGCGGAGTACTTTGGCAAGGGCGCATCCATTCTCCGCTATCCGTTGCAGGTTATGGGCCAGCGAATCGAGGTAGAAACGCCGCTGGTTGGGCGGCATCAATTAAGAAACGTCGCGCTCGCCGTTGCCACAGCGGAGGAACTCAGCAAGCAAGGCTTTGCCATCACGCCGGAGTCGATCGAACGGGGCATTCGCCAGACGAATTGGCCGGGGCGTTTCCAGGTCGTCCCAGCCAGGGACAACTCTCCGGAATATGTTTTCGACGTGGCCCACAATCCGGCGGGAGCGTGGGCGCTGCGGTCTACTTTGTCTACTTACTATGAGGACCGGCGATTGACGTTTGTGTTTGGGGCGATGCGCGACAAGGCAATTGCCGAGATGGCGGAAATTCTTTTTCCGCTGGCAGAGCGGGTGATCGCCACTCCGGCCGACAACCCACGATCGGCCACGGTGGAGGAAATTCGCCAGGCCGCCGCTCGTACTTCGACCGAGATTGAAGGCGCAGCGGATGTAGCCTCGGCCCTGGAGCGAGCTCATCTCCTGGCCGGCCCGCGCGGGGTGGTGGTTATCACCGGTTCCATATACATTGTGGGAGAGGCCATGCGACGGCTGGGAGTGAGGGTCTGAGTGCCGGAAGTGCACACATCCGTGGATGACGAAAATAAGGCCGATGATGGCCAACATGGATCGTTGTCGCACGGGCGGACCACAACCGGCTCGGCGGATAAGCGGAAATATGGCTGGGCGAGCCGCCTGCGCTCGTATTTGATCTTCGATCCCCTGATCTGGGCGTACACCGTCTTTTTCGGATTCACTTCGATTCCGGCATCGTGGTTCGGTGACCGGGAACGCATTCTGCATAGCTTTGCGCGGGTGTGGACCAAGTGCATCATGGCGACCATCGCCTCTCCCGTGACGGTGACGGGATTGGATAAGATCGACACTTCGAAGCCCCACGTTTACGCCGTGAGCCACGCCTCCGCGCTGGACATTCCCGTCTTGTATGCCAATCTGCCATTTCAGTTCCGCATCGTGTTCAAGAAGGAGTTGCTGTCGTATCCGCTGATCGGTGGGCACCTGAAACGATCGGGACAAGTCTGCATCAACCAGCAAACCCCGACGCGCTCGATTGCCGATATCCGCTCCGCGGTGAAGAGTCTGAAAGCGGGCATGCCGCTGGTGATTTTTCCCGAGGGCGGCCGCACTCCGGACGGCGAAATCAAACCGTTTCTGCCCGGAGCCTTCTACCTGGCGATCAAGGCGCAGGTAGACATTGTGCCCATCGCGCTGGTCGGGACGTTTGAGCTGCTGCCGATGAACACCTATCACATCAAGAGCCGTCCGCTGGAAATGCGAGTGGGCCAGCCGATCTCGACCGCGGGCTACGGAGCGCGGGAGATGGAGGAGTTGTCGGCGAAGGTCAAGAAAGCGATGGAAGAGTTGCACTACTCGTGAGGTTTTCGCACGGCGCGGTGGGCCACCGGCCCCTGCACCAGTCATGCCCCGCTGACAATTTCCGCGCTCTCGTTCATAATCTCGACCGGAGGGTTTCATGAAATTCCGTTGCCTGCTGCTGCTGTTGTGTCTTGCGGTGTCGATGGAGGGTCAGAGTGCCTCGAAGCCCACGGTGGCAGAGGCGGAACAGTTCATCAGTCAGGCGGAAACTCGCCTGAACGAACTCTCGGTGAGAGCAGCGCGGGTGCAGTGGGTGCAAGAGAACTTTATTACCGACGATACCGAAGCGATCTCGGCCGACGCCAATGAGCAGAGCACCGCAGCGGTGACGGAACTGGTGGAACAGGCGAAGAGATTCGAGGGCCTCTCACTTCCGCCTGCCTTGGCTCGGAAGTTTTTGCTGCTGAAATTGGGTCTTACCGCCCCGGCGCCGAAGGATCCGAAACTGCGGCGAGAGATGATCGAAATCGGCACCTCTCTCGATGGCGACTACGGCAAAGGCAAGTATTGCCGCCAGCCGGATGACTGTCTCGACATCACTGCGATCGAAAAGATCATGAGTGGCAGCCGCGATCCCAAGGAATTGCAGGATGTTTGGGTGGGATGGCACAAGGTGGGAGCGCCCATGCGCCAGCCCTACGCGCGCTTCATTGAACTTTCGAACCAGGGCGCTCGCGAGATGGGCTTCAAAGATGTGGGCGCGATGTGGCGTGCCGGGTACGACATGACGCCGGAGCAGTTCAACGCCGAGTTGGAGCGGCTCTGGCAACAGGTACGGCCGTTGTATCTGTCCCTGCACACCTATGTTCGAGCGCGGCTGGCCGAACATTACGGAGCGAGTGTAGTGCCGCCTGGGGGCCCAATCCCCGCCGATCTTTTGGGCAATCCTTGGGCGCAGGAATGGGAAAACATCTTTCCCCTGCTTGGCCTGCCGGAGAAGAGCCGCGGCTTTGACCTTACCGAGCTGCTCAAAGCCAAAAACCTCGACCCCAAGGGTATGGTGCTTTACGGCGAAAACTTCTATAAGTCATTGGGTTTTGATCCGCTGCCCGAAACTTTCTGGGAGCGGTCGCTCTTCACCAAACCCCGCGATCGCGAGGTGGTCTGCCATGCCAGCGCCTGGGACATCGACAACCAGGACGATCTGCGGGTGAAGATGTGCATTCAGATCCGCGATGTGGACTTCGTGACCATCCATCACGAGCTGGGGCACAATTTTTATCAGCGTGCATACAAGGGCCAGCCCTTTTTCTTTGAAAGCGGGGCCAATGACGGCTTCCACGAAGCCATTGGGGACACGATTGCGCTGGCGGTTACACCGGAGTACTTGCAGCAGATCGGATTACTCGATAAGGTGCCGTCCGCCGATGCTGATATCCCGCTGCTGCTGAAAAAGGCACTAGAAAAAGTGGCGTTCCTCCCGTTTGGGTTGCTGATCGATCAGTGGCGCTGGAAGGTTTTCTCTGGGGAGATTACTCCCGCGAATTACAATCAGGCTTGGTGGGACATGCGGCTGAAGTATCAAGGAGTGGCGCCGCCGGTGGCACGTAGCGAATCCGACTTTGATCCGGGCGCGAAGTATCACGTCGCCGGTAACGTCCCTTACATGCGGTACTTCCTGGCGGACATTCTACAATTCCAGTTCTACCGCGCCATGTGCAAAGAAGCCGGGTACACCGGGCCCCTGCATCGCTGCACTTTCTACAACTCCAAAGCCGCGGGAGAAAAGTTGAACAAGATGCTGGCGATGGGCCAGAGCCGCCCGTGGCCAGATGCGCTGGAAACCCTTACTGGACAGCGGGAGATGGATGCAAGCGCGATCCTAGACTACTTTGCGCCTTTGCGGAAGTGGCTGGATGAACAGAACAAAGGGCAGAAGGTGGGCTGGTAGCGGGCCGGCTTCGCGTTCAGAAATAGCTGAGCCAGGCATCGCTGCGGCGCTGCTTCAAAGCCGCAAACCAGCGGCAAAGCGGATAGAGTGTGACCACGACAAAGGCCCAGAGCAAATAGACAACCGGCAAAGAGAATCCCCATCCCGGCGGCGCACTAATGGGAAACTGCATGACGTCCGGCGATTCAAACATCCAGTGAACCTGTCCGTAGCGCGCGTAGCATACGATGATTGCCAGCACGTGAATGAAGGGGAAGTGCAGAAGGTAATAGAACATCGGCACTTTGCCGAAGACCAGCGCAGGCCGTAGGCATCGCGGTGTGCCGCCGTCGACCGCCCACAGGAAAAGCAACGCGGGACCAAGCGTCATCAGCAGGAACAGCAGCGACGGCGGATATTTGACGGTGTTCAGAAATGAGAGCACGGTAAAGGCCGCAGACTTCTGCGAGCTCCAGTGAAAGGGATCGCCGTAGCGATTGATACTGCGAAGCACGACGAAAGCCGCGGTCAGGCCGATGCCCAGGCGCACTAGAAAGGCCTTCCGGCGATCGGATGGCCAGCCATAAATCTGGCCGAGGCCGTAGCCTGCCGCTGTAACTCCAACCCAGGGAATGAGCGGATACCCGACGAAGATGGAATGCTCCGGATGGTTCAGGATGATATTGGGTTGGTGAAGGATGGACCAAAGCGGGTTGGAGGATTGGACCGAATCGAGCAGATTGTGGCCCGTAACCATCACGACGCCGAACGTCGTCACCACAGAGGTCGGCAGCCATATCAGCGCCGAAAGTACAATCATGGCCCAGCCCAGCGCCCAGAGGACGAGGAGCATCGTGAGGTGGTAGTCGAAATTAAACTGCAAACCGAAACAGCGGGTGACCACCACTTCCAGAAAGATCAGCCAGAGGCCGCGGGTGAACAGAAATTCCGACAACTCGCGTTTGGATTTTCTGCGCAGCGAGAGATAGGCGCCGGTGCCGGTCAGCAGAAAAAACACAGGAGCGCAGACATGCGTGATCCAGCGGGTGAAAAATAGGGCCGCCGTCGCTTGATCGAGGTCTGTGGGACTCACGCCCGGAACGCCGAAGAAATCGCGGACATGATCGAGCGCCATGAGGATCATGATGACCCCGCGAACCACGTCGACCGATTCCAGGCGGACGCGTTTAACGGTGCCAACTTCGGCCACGGCAGCCATGCTACGACATAGTGTAGCCCTGACGTGCTTTATACTGGAATGCTAATCCTATGGCAGAGAACATTCATATCCAGCTTCCCGACGGGAGCGTGAAGGAACTACCCAAGGGCAGCACTGCGCTCGATGTCGCCAAGTCCATCGGCCAACGGTTGGCCGATGCGGCCCTGGCAGCCAAGACCAACGGCGATCTCATCGATCTAACCCGGCCACTGGAAAAAGACACCACCCTGCGCATTCTCACCGAGAAAGATCCGGAGGCGCTGGAAGTATACCGGCATTCGTCGGCGCACCTGCTGGCGGCTGCCGTGCTGGAGTTGTTCCCGGAAACCAAGCTGGGCCACGGGCCACCGACCGAGAGCGGATTTTTCTACGACTTCTATCGCCCGACGCCGTTTACTCCCGAGGACCTGGAAAAGATCGAGAAGAAGATGCAGGAACTGGTGCAGCAGAACATTCCCTACGCGCGCGAGTTTCTGCCTCGAGATCAGGGGCTGGCGGCGTTCAAGAATGAAGGCGACTTCATGAAGTGCCATTTCATCGAGCAATTTACCAAGCCCGATGAAAAGATTTCCATTTATCGCACGGGAAAATTCACGGATTTTTGCCGTGGGCCGCACATTCCCTCGACGGGCCGAATCAAGGCTTTCAAGTTACTGAACATCGCCGGCGCGTATTGGCTGGGCGATGAGAAGAATCCCCAGCTTCAGCGCATCTACGGCACGTCGTTCTTCTCCAAAAAGGACCTCGACGATTTCATCCACAAACAAGAGGAGGCCAAGAAGCGCGACCACCGCGTGCTCGGCCAGCAGCTAGATTTGTTTTCGATTCAGGAGTTGGCCGGGCCTGGACTGATTTTCTGGCATCCCAAGGGCGGCATCATCCGCAAAGAGATGGAAGACTGGATGCGGAACGAGTACATCAAGCGCGGCTATTCGCTGGTGTACACGCCGCATGTGGCGCGGCGGCAGTTGTGGCAGACCTCGGGCCACGAAGGCTACTACGCGCAGAACATGTTCGACGTCATGGAGCTTGACGATGCGGAATACCGTCTCAAGCCCATGAATTGTCCGTTCCACATTTTGATTTACAGGGACTCGTTGAAATCTTACCGCGATTTGCCGGTGCGGCTGGGTGAGCTGGGTACGGTGTATCGCTACGAACGGTCCGGAGTGATGCACGGACTGCTACGGGTACGGGGCTTCACGCAAGACGACGCGCACATTTTCTGTACGCCGGAACAGATTGAGAGTGAGATCGAGGCCTGCCTCGACTTTGCATTGGATGTGCTGAAAGACTTCGGCTTCGATCAATTTCAGACCGAGCTTTCGACCTGGAACCCGGATGACAAAAAGAATTTTGTCGGCAGCGAGGATCAATGGAACCACGCAACGGCGTCGCTGGAGAGTGTGCTGAAGCGGAGGAAGATCGAGTACAAAACCATCCCCGGTGAAGCCGCGTTCTATGGGCCGAAGATTGATATCAAGCTGGTGGATGCGATCGGACGGCTGTGGCAGCTTTCGACCATTCAGTTCGACTTCAATCTCCCCGCCAGATTCGGTCTGGAATACGTGGCCGAGGACGGCACGCGCAAGCAACCGGTCATGGTACATCGCGCCCTGTATGGGTCGGAGGAGCGATTCTTCGGGGTGCTGATCGAGCACTATGCCGGAGCATTTCCGGTGTGGCTCTCGCCGGTGCAGGCGGTCATGATTCCTATCGCCGAGCGGCACGTCGAGTACGCCAACAAGGTGGCTGCCCAACTGAAAGACGCCGGAGTGCGGGTGCATGTGGACGGCCGCAACGAAAAAATGAACGCCAAGATCCGCGAGCACGCGATGCAGAAAGTGCCGTTCCTGCTGGTGGTGGGAGATAAAGAAGCCGAAGCCGGCAAGGTGAACGTCCGCACGCGGGGGAAAGAAAAGACCGACGACATGCCGGTGGCGGAGTTCGTGGAGAAGATTAAGAAGCTGATTGTAGAAAAGACCCCGGGGCTCTAGATTCTGGAAACAGAGAGGCTACCGTGGAATTATCCCCTCGTAGAATTGTCGGGTTAACCGGCGCATTTGGCAGCGGATGTACCACTGCTGTGAAGCACCTTCGCGACACCAGAAACTTCAAAGAAGTACGCTTGTCCGACGCAATACGGGTTGCTTGGGCCAAGGATCATCAAGGCGATCCGTCTCGGTTAGAACTACAGCGCTTGGGCGACGAACTTCGACGGAGCAAACATCCTGGCATATTGGTGGAGCTCGTTCTCAAGGAACTAGCAGACAAGAACGGCGGAAAGCTGCCGGACGAAATAGCGATCGACGGCTTAAGGAACATCGGTGAGATCGAATATCTGCGCGATGTGTACGGTTATCGGTTCACTTTGATAGCTGTCTTGGCTTCCTTTGATGCCAGGTGGGACCGGATTGGATCGTCCTACACGGACAGAGGCCAAGACAAGACACACTTCATTGAGGACGACCAGCGCGACAAGAATGAGGAGACGGAATACGGCCAACAAGTTGAGTTGTGCGTAGACAAAGCCGACATCCTAATCGACAACTCTGTAGCCGTTTCAACAACCGACTTCAAGAGGAAACTCCTCGAGTTCGTTGACCTTGCGACCGGGAAGAGTCTGAGGGGAGCTAGTCAGTGCGAGATTTTGATGAACGTTGCCTTCTCTTCGTCGCACAGCTCCAAGTGCATAAAACGCCATGTTGGCGCTGTGATTGCGGATCCGAACGGACAAATTGTGAGTGCCGGATATAACGAGAACCCACTTGGAACAAACCCCTGCATTGAGGAGCCTCAATACAACAACCTATGCTTCCGGGACATCATCCGCAACGAGCACTTCAGCTCCCTCTCAAAGCGGGGAGCCCGGTGTCCAGTTTGCGCAGAGATATTAGCCTTTGAGCCGGGGCCGCCTTGGCGCTGCCGCGCATGTGCGAACAAGGGACAAAAAACGAATCTTGAGAGCTTTTTCTTCCCGGATCGTGCGATGAACTGGTGTACCGCGGTGCATGCTGAGGTGTGGGCCATTCTTGCGGCCGGCGGAAGGGCAAGAAACGGTGTCCTCTACACGACGACCTTCCCATGCGCCCAATGCGCTGAAAAAATCGTTCAGGCCGGAATCACAAAGGTCGTCTTCACAGAATCCTACCCCGATGTCCAGGGGGCAGCTCGACTGAGTTTGGGCAAAGTGGAACTCGAACAGTTCGAGGGCGTAAGATCCTCAAGCTTCGAACGGATTTTTTCACGGACCAAGCCAGATTAACGACAATTCCGATCGGACGAGGCCCTTGGCGGCGGTTCTTCCTTCTTCTTCGTCTTGCCGGTAGAGATTTTGGATTCCTTGGGGAGTACTGCAATGTACCCAGAGAATCCCCAAGAAGACACAGCGGCAGCAGAAGATTTCTTAGCCACGATGACGTTCCTCATTTCTTCTGGTGCGGTTTGGAGGGTCACTTCGAACCTCAGAGCTAGTCAATTAATAGCAGCTATTTACATGTATTGTCCAGAATGCATTTTGGTGACCACCGACTTTTTTTATCCACAGTTCCTCTTCGGGCCTTGTCCTATTTCTACAGTTGGCAACAGTTGAGAGCTCGCACTATATCTAACTGCTAAACACCATTGGCTCCTCCTAGAGACCCTATTGCTCTGCACGCCACCTCTGGCGGCTGGCTGCCTCGACCAGCGCCCGAAAAATCGCCCTTGATGGCTCATCGTCATCCACCGATCGCTCAGGGTGCCATTGCACGCCCAGCACAAAATGATCAGGCGATGTGCCTTCGACCGCTTCAATGATTCCATCGTCCGGGCAGCGAGCCACGACGCGAAGGCCGTCTCCGATCACGTCAGCCGACTGATGGTGGCTCGAATTGACCGGGACATTGTGTGACTCGCCCAGAATCCCCGCCAGCTTCGATGCAGGTTCCACTTCCACGCTGTGCGCTACTGCCACTTTCCTTCCTGCTTCGTGGTCGATCGCCGACTCGATATGCTGGATGAGCGTTCCCGTCCGATACACATTCAGCATCTGTAAGCCGTAGCAGATACCGAGAACCGGCTTCTTCATGTTGTAGGCGTCCTGGAGCAGGAGCTCGTCCACGGTGTCGCGGCCGGGATCAGAAGCGGCGGTGTGGGGATTGCGGGGCGCATCGTATTTCGCCGGATCCACGTCGGCGCGGCTTCCCGGTAGCAGCACCGCATCACATTGCTCGATCAGCTTCATGACTTCCTCAGGAGTCTTGTCCAGCGGGATGGCAACCGGCTCTCCGCCGGCTTTCGTAACCGCGCGCTCGTATTGCGGCAAAGACCGGCTGGCGTATTCGGGATCGCCGGAGTGAGGCACGGGAATGGCAATGCGAGGCCGCATGGCTTAATTCTAACCGCAGAGGACACAGAGTTAGCGGCTGGCGCGCGCGATCTGGGCCAAGGTTCGTGCCTGGCGGTAGTTGCGGATTTCCAAAACTGTGGTGGTAACCAGGGCAATCGCTCCTGCTGCCAGCGCGATCGGCAAGGCAATGTGGCGATATGCCAGCGTCATGTTGGGATGGACGCCACGCAGTCGCGCGCTGATGACGGTACCCAGAATGCCGACCAGCAGGCTGACGGCGAAGGCCAGCAGCGTGAGCAGGAACGTCAACAGCAGCACCCGCAACGGGATGACATACCATCGCGGCGGGCGGGCGGGGGGCATATTGTGATTGTAGCGCCGGGCAAAACTGCCGGGTGCGATAGAATACATTTCATGTCGCAAGCTGCACCCGCCATTACCCGTTCTCCGGCCGAGGTGGTCCGCCAGACTCCGGTCGCGCAGGCGCCGAATGGCATCTGCTATGCCGTCGCCGGCGAGGTCACGGTCCCCGCTTCTGATTTGGAGCGGATGGTGGCCGCCGTGCCGGACGCCGCCGCGGCCGCGCTGCATCACAAGGCTTATTATTTCGTTCCGCTCACCGTCAATCAGGGCGATGAAACGGTCATTGCCGACCGCTACGACGTCGCTCTCAGCGACAATGCCGTGTGCCATCGCAATCTTGAGCTAGGCGACTCGCAGTGCGTGTTCATTTCGACCCGGCTGATGGACGACAAGTTTTCCGTCGCATTCGAGTTCTACATCAATGTGGGACACGCGGTGGTGGAGCGGGTAGGTGTGTCGCAGGCGTTCGCGGAACTGGTGTGGAAGCAGGTGGAAGCGGGAGCGAAAGGCGAAACCTCGCTCGATGCCTGGGAGTCGCGCAAGCTGGCCACTTCGCACGCGCCCGATGCAGAGAAACATAAAAACGAGTACTTCGCGGCGACTTTCTCGGATGCCATTTCGATCTATCTGCTGTCGCTATACATTGACGTGGACTACCACGATTTGCGGGAGCGGGATTATCCCCTGCTGGCGCCGTCGCCCATGGCCGAACGGCTGAGGAAAGTGGCGGAACTGTTCCCGGCGAATCCAGGGTTCGAGTTCGCGATCTACTACAAGCGGAGGAGCTAGAACCCTTTTGCCGCAGATTCCGCTGATTTTCGCGGATCAAAACCTTAGCCACGGATTTGCACGGATTCTCACGGATCAAGTCTTTCCCGAAAAACCCCACCACAGTTAGAATCAACAGTCCATGTCCGTCACGGTCCGATCCTTCGCCAAGATTAACCTCGGGCTGCGCATCGGTGCGCTGCGAGCCGACGGATTCCATGAGCTGCTGACGGTGTATCAGACCATCGCGCTGCATGACGTGATTCGCGTTCAGGTGGGGCGCGGCTCTGGGATTGAGATTCGCTCGGAAGATCCGCGCGTTCCGAAAGACCAGTCGAACACTTGCTTTCGGATCGTAGAGCGGGCGATGGCGGCGCTGAAGGCGCGCGGGCGGGTGGTCGTTGAGATTGAAAAGCGGTTGCCGGTACAGGGCGGGTTAGGCGGCGCGTCTGGGAACGCGGTGGCCGCGCTGCTGGCGCTGGAGCGGGCGC
>JBKQLO010000097.1:0-8027 GCA_052147055.1 Terriglobales bacterium | reverse complement strand
GCGGCAGATTCGGCCAGCGCCTGAGCGGCCGTCTGACTGCCCACCAGTTCGCAGCTGGCCAGATCCTGGGCCACCAGATTGAGCGCATCCTCATCACGCATGTTTACGATCTGGTCCGCGATGTAGTCCGCTGCGAGATCGA
Source organism: Terriglobales bacterium (assembly GCA_052147055.1). Classification (GTDB taxonomy): domain Bacteria; phylum Acidobacteriota; class Terriglobia; order Terriglobales; family Acidobacteriaceae; genus JABCZH01. Next base: position 7,885 of record JBKQLO010000097.1, on the reverse strand, counting down.
TTCGTATCATTCCATTCACGGCGGTAACATTTCCGCAAGAGACTCCTGTCGTGCGGCCACTTTTTGAGACTGCCATGCCCACAGACGCATTGACGGTTGTGGTCGCTGGCGGGGCCGGGATGTAGGAGCCATCGCTCGCAATCCCGCCGAACCCGATTATCTCTCCGTGGCTGTCGACCGCCCCCGATACCACTTGAGCAATCGCTGCGTCGACATTGGCAGCCTCTATCGGAGGAGCCGCCGTGAAATGCGCTACAGTGTTCGGCAAAGCAAAATTACAGAACGTGTCAATGTAGCCGGGCTGAACGATTGCTTCTCCTACACTCGCGTGACCGACCCTCCCAAGTATGTGGTTGTTGCTGAGGATATATTGCCTTCCATTCTCATCTGCCAGAAGCGAGCCCAGCGTCCCGCTACAGCAATCCGCATTAGCGTTGACGCCCGAAGCACCGAGCTTTATGGGGAACGCTTGCTGCTCCTGGTTTTCAAGTGGAGTCACGGTTACGGAGGCTGAGGCTGTTTTGGTCGGATCGGCATTGGAAGTCGCGGTCACGGAATAGGTGTCGGTCGTCACCACTGGGGCAGGTGCAGTGTAGTTGCCATTGACAATCGTTCCCGGGAAGGTTGTGTCGCCCAGCACGTCGTTTACAGACCAATTCACTGAGGTATTCGTGGTCCCACCCACCGTCGCCGTATAGATTTGCGAAAACCCGGCCTTAACCGTGCTATTTTGTGGCGAAACGCCCAAGGTAACTGGCGTCGTTGTGATCGTCACAATGGCCGATGAGTAGGCGGAATGATTGCTCATGCTGGTCGCTGTCACCGTGGCTGTTCCTCCATGAGGTACAGAAGCTGGGGCAGTGTAGTTCCCAGTTGCACCGATTGTTCCAGCAGACGCCGTCCACGTCACAGCCCCACTCGCTGCCCCCGTGACAGAAGCTGTGAACGGTTGCAGTGTCCCGACTGGCGCAGTTGCATTGCTGGGAAAGACCTCTACGACTACTTGAGGCTGCCCTACTGCACCGTTGCTCCCACCCCCACCGCAGCCTCCAGTAAAGAAAAGCGCCGCGCAACCTAAGAGAGCGCAGAGATAGTCTCGTGTGGTACGCCAAGTCATACTCTCCCCCTCAGTTGAGCCGCCTTGACATTCTCTTCAGAAGCCCCAAGAAAGTGGGATGAACACTACGTCAAGGCTAAACCCTGCTAAGAACAAATCCTCCCTTGTTACGAAATCAGAACATCACGCCCCTGAAGTTGATGTGCCTCCCGGGGAGTTCCCCCGCCTTGCCGCCCCTCCCCTGCCCCTGTAGCATAGAGGTTCACAGTTTTTCCCGGCAATCCCAGTTTTCCGCACTCCTAGGAGGTTCTATGGCAACCGACGTTTTGACCGGCCCCACCATTCTGGGCACGGCTACCCGTACCAAGGTTTACAAGAACTTTATCGATGGCGAATGGGTCGAAGCCTCCACCGGCGCGACCTTCGAAAACCGCAATCCCGCCGACACTCGCGACGTGGTCGGCATCTTCCAGAGGTCCGGCCCAGCCGAGGTAGAAACCGCCGTCGAAGCCGCCAAACATGCGTTCAAGAAGTGGCGATTGGTGCCCGCTCCCCGCCGCGCTGAGATCGTCTATCGCGCCGCCGAAATTCTGCTCGGCAGCAAGGAAGAATTCGCCCGCGATATGACCCGCGAAATGGGCAAGGTGCTGAAGGAAACTCGCGGCGACGTCCAGGAAGCCGTCGATACCGCTTACTACATGGCCGGCGAAGGCCGCCGCATGTTCGGCCCCACCACGCCCTCCGAGCTTCCCAACAAATTTGCCATGGCCATCCGCCAGCCGTTGGGGGTTTGTGGAATGATTGCGCCCTGGAATTTCCCCATGGCGATTCCGTCGTGGAAGCTGTTGCCGGCCATCGTCTGCGGCAATACTTGCGTCATCAAGCCCGCGCAGGACACTCCGCTCTCCACTTTCAACTTAGTTCGCACGCTGGTCGACGCCGGTCTGCCCAAAGGCGTGATCAACATCGTCACCGGATTCGGCCCCGACGTCGGCGCCCCGCTGGCCGAGCATCCCGACGTGAAGGCAATTTCTCTCACCGGTTCAAGCGCGGTCGGGCGGATCGTCGGTCAAGTCGCGGCCAAACGCTTCAAGCATTGCTCGCTCGAACTTGGCGGCAAGAATCCCATGATCGTGCTCGACGACGCCAATCTCGAGCTCGCCATCGAAGGCGGCCTGTGGGGCGGCTTCGGCACCACCGGCCAGCGCTGCACCGCGACCAGCAGAATCATTGTCCAAAAAGGCGTGTACAGCGAGTTCGTCGAACGCTATGTCGAACGCGCCCAGCGCCTGAAAGTCGGCAATGGACTGGACGAATCCACCGAGATGGGCCCCGCCATCAACGAAAACCAACTTAAGACCGACCTCAATTACGTGGACATCGGCAAAGCCGAAGGCGCCCGCCTCAAATGCGGCGGCAATCGCCTCACCAGCGGCGACTACGCTCACGGCTACTTCATGGAGCCAACCGTCTTCGCCGACGTCGATCCCAAGATGCGCATCGCCCAGGAAGAAATCTTCGGCCCGGTGGTTTCGATCATCCCCTGCGAAGATCTCGCAGACGCCATCGAAATCGCCAACAACATCGAGTACGGATTGTCCTCCTCGCTTTACACTAAAGACGTCAACAAAGCTTTCAGCGCCATGCGCGATCTTGAGGCCGGAATCACTTACATCAACGCGCCCACCATCGGCGCCGAAGTTCATCTTCCCTTCGGCGGAGTGAAGTCCACCGGCAACGGCCATCGCGAAGGCGGCGTCGGAGCCATCGACTTCTTCAGCCAATGGAAAGCGGTCTATGTCGACTATTCCGACAAGCTACAGAAAGCCCAGATCGACAGGGGAGAGTAGGAAATCTTGAACCGCAAAGGATGCGAAGGTTTCGCCAAGTACGCAAAGAAGAGCAGCATTTCTTCGCGACCTTAGCGGCAGTTCTTGGCGAACTTTGCGGTAAGCTTTGTTTTGGTGTCCCCATGCCCATCACTCAAACTCGCGAAATCCTAGCCGCTAGCCGCCTCGACAACGTCCGCTACGCCATCCGCGACCTGGCCTGCGTCGCCGACGAAGTCATCAAGCAAGGCCACAAAGTCCTCCCGCTCAACGTCGGCGATCCCAATGCCTTCGATTTCGCAACTCCCACTCACTTAGTCGAAGCCGTCCACAAGGCCATGCGCGAAAACAAGAACGGCTACGCCCCCTCGCAAGGAATCCCGCAAGCTCTGGAAGCCATTCGCGGCGAAGCCGCCCGCAAGGGAATCCACACCGTGCACGACGTCTTCGTCACCACCGGCGCCAGTGAAGCCGTCGATCTCTGCCTAACCGCGCTCCTCAATCCCGGAGAAGACCTGCTCACCCCGTGTCCTGATTACCCGCTCTATTCCGCAGTCCTAGCCAAGATGGGCATCACGCTGAACCCCTATTACCTCGACGAAGAAAACGCCTGGCAGCCCGAACTCGCCGACATCAAGGAAAAAATCACTCCCCGCACGCGCGGCATCGTGCTCATCAATCCCAACAATCCCACCGGCTCCCTCTGCACCCGAAAAATGCTGGAAGAAGTTGCCGAACTGGCCCGCCGCCACAACCTGGTCGTCTTCGCCGACGAAATTTACGACAAGCTCATCCTCGACGACGTCGACCACATCGCTTTCGCCGCCGTAGCTCCCGACGTCCCCACCGTTACTTTCGGCGGCCTCTCCAAAAACTATCTCGCCCCCGGCTGGCGTATCGGATGGGGCATCGTCAGCGGCGACTCCGCTGCCATCAAGCCCTACAACGAAGGCATTCAAAAACTTCTGCGCGCCCGCCTCTGCGCCAACCATCCCGAGCAGTACGCCATCCAGCCCGCGCTCGAAGGCCCGCAAGATCACTTGCCCATCGTCTGCCAAAAGCTGCGCAGCCGCCGCGACCTCACCGTAAGAACCTGCAACGCCATCCCGCGCATGAGCTGCGTCTCTCCACGCGGCGCCTTCTACGCCTTCCCACGTCTCGACATTCCCGACGCCGACGAAGTCTTCGTCAAAGAGCTGATCCTGAAAAAGCACGTGATGGTAGTCCACGGCTCCGGCTTCGGCCAAAAGCCCGGCAGTAAGCATTTCCGCATCGTTTTCCTGCCCGATGAGAAGACTTTGGCGAAAGCGTATGCGGCGATCGCAGAGTTGATGAAGGAAAGATACTCGTAGAGCGGTCGTAGATCGTTCGCCCTAGACGGGTTCTGGTCCAGACAGCAAGTGCCAGGCTTTCTGATAGCACTCGTACTTGTGCCCTCTAAGGTGTGGTGTGAAGCCGATATTCTTGCCCTTGATTGCGAGAGCCACGGCGGCGGGTACAATGTACCACAAGTCTTCGGGAATGATGTAGATGGCGAAGAAGTCCACCTCGCCGGGCCGATAGGGGTTGTTGCGATTCCAGGTCTTGAGATTGCAGCGGTAGTACGCCTTTATTCTGTAAAGGGTGGATTTGACCTGGACTCGTTGATAGTGCCCATTGTGCTCCACGCCGACGTCATAACGGTCTGATTCGCCCCAGGGTTTGGAGACGCTGAGGCCCCGCTGAGCGGCCTCGGCCATGAAGCGGAGTTCCGCCCATTCGCCGCGCCGTTTTCGATTCTTGATGTCGCCTGCTGCTTCATTCATGAATTACCCCCAAGAGAAAAAGGCGCAGCCGTCAGGCCGCGCCTTCGAGTTATTACCCTATAACTAAATTATAGCAATTCGCAAAGGTAAGTGAGACACGATTTCGACATTTATATTTGCCATGGAAGCAAGCGTTTATCTCCGTTCGTGTAATTTCTGCCTATTGACAAGATTTTCCACAGGTGTCGCCCAAAGCCGGAATAGGCCGAAAACTTCCCGCATTGGGCCGGCAGTCAAAAATAAATCGTGTGGGACGGACACTCCTGTCCGTCGCCGTTGATGTTGAAGTTGATTTTGATGTTGACGTTTGGATCGCCGCCAAAGTTCAAAAGCAACCTCAACTTCGGCGGCCAAGAGTGTCCGCCCCACACGAGCGTTGCATCGAACTGCGGATCGTGCCTGCGACGGCTGAACAACTTGTTTGGCGTGGGCGCTCTTGCCTGCCGCTTTTTGGCGTTGACGTTGACCGTGTGGGACGGACGCCCTTGTTCGTCGCGTTGGTAAACATATACCTGACTCATCAAATGGGTATGGAGGTGACAGGGCAGCGGGTGAGGATGATAGAGAAGGGGAAGCGAAGGTTAATGGGAGTGGTGCGCTCCGTGACGAGGGTGTACTATGACCCTTCTCGGAGGTGCTATGAGCGCTCATGAGGTGAAGCTATTTGAGGCCAACTTCAAGGTTTGGAAACATGATTTTGGTGCTGGGTTGGCGGACTCCAAAGCATTCGAGAGATACGTGACAGAGCAAGTCTTGAAAGACTTTGATCTTTCCAATGATGCTATCGAATCGGGCGATCTCGGGGCGGAGGATGATGGAGGCGTAGACGCTGTTCATTTGTTCATGAACAATACGCATATCGCGCTAGAAACGCCACCTATAATTCCAGCAGGGCCAATTGAACTCCATCTGATTCAGGCTAAGTATGAGAAGGGATTCGGGGAAATTGCAGTGCAAAAACTGGAATCCTTCGCTAAGGACTTACTGAGTTATGACAAGCCAGTTGATAGCCTAAAATATCTAAACTCGAAAGCGCGTGACGCGATCCGCAATTTTCGCGACAAATACAACGATGATGTGATGGGCAATCCACATACCCTCTCGGTTATCTTTCATTATGCGTGCAAGGCTGCCATAGAGCCTGGCGCGAAAGACAAGGTAACCCTTCGGGCTGAAAATCTCAAAAGCTACGTAAAGGGCGTGCTGTCGTCCGCTACTGTCGAATTCATTCCGTGGACAGCTAAACGACTATTGGAAACGGCAAGAAAAACGCCGGAAGCCGATGTGGTTGTGCCTGTGGCCGAATCCTTTGCTACGGATGATGGGTCTACGGTTTGCCTCATTAAGTTAAAAGATTATGCCGAAAAGTTGCTCACCAAGGCGGATGGAGGATTGCAAACTCGATTCCTAGAGCCGAACGTTCGAGACTACAACGGAAAATCAAACCCGGTGAATAAACAAATACGCGCTACTTTGGACGAAATGGCGGGCGCGTCTCAAGAGGATTTTTGGTGGCTCAATAATGGCATCACGATTCTCTCTGACGGATGCCCGGTAAATGGTCACAAGATGACCATTAAGAATCCAGAAGTAGTCAATGGGTTACAAACGTCGCATGAGATTTACGAGTGGTACAGCAATCACAAGAAGGATAAAGATATTAGAAGTGTGCTCGTAAGGGTCATCGTACCGACAGAAGAAAAGAGCCGAACCAAAATAATCAAGGCGACAAATTCTCAAACGCCCGTCAGCATGCTGTCTCTAATGTCTACCGATCAAATCCAAGAGGACATTGAAGATCGTTTGAGATTGTTCGGATTATTCTACGACAGAAAAAAAGGGGAGTACCGACGCCTGAAAAAAGCAATTAAGAAAATTGTCGGAATGAATGCGATGTCACAAGCGGTGATGGCCATTGTCCTTCAGAAGCCCGATCAAGCACGCGGTCGGCCAGAAACCTACGTTAAGGACCATGCTGATGAGGTCTTTGATTCTAATGTTGACCGTGATTTATTTGCAGCTTGTATTTTGCTAGACCGCCAAGTGCATGAGTTCCTACAAACCACAATATTGGAGTCTGACAAAATAAGGGATATTCGTTACTACGTGTCGATGTTGGTGGGGACGGAATGGAACCTTGCAAGCAAGACGCCTAAAGCGGTTGCCGATGCGATTGCGGCGGTAGTGAAACCGATTCCTGTCGCTAGTCTCAAGAAGGCGATGGAAAAAGCAGTTAAGGCATACGTGGCCTTAGGAGCGACGGATGTAGCCGCGAAGTCGGCTGACATGACAAAGGAGGTTTTAGCTGGATGGTAAGATGAGGGCACATGAAACACTCCGCAGAGTACCGCAAGTTCAACAGCTTGGTTGGACAATTGCTGACTGTCTCGCAACGAAGAGGTTCAGAGACGCGAAGCGGAGTACCGCAAGCAGGTAGGCGCCAATTCCGAACAGGCGCGGCCCGAAACGCGGCACAAAAAGAAGACGGAAAGCGGCTACGCCGCCTTCCGCTTCGGGCCTCTAGGTAGTGTCTTAGAAGGCGTCCGTTTTTTTATCCTCCTTCGCCGTCAGTCCTGCATACGTCAGACGCTTGCCTACGATCCGCGAACACAGAAAACTGAAGCGGTCAGAATCGTTGAGTGGGAGCCGCGCTCGGCCTACGAGTTGGCCGAAGAAGCTGGCTTGATTGGCTTGATCGGGCGTGGCCGCAAAGCTTCGCCGAAGGATCTGAGCACCTCTCGCCCCCACTTTAAAGGTCTTGGCAATCCGCAACGAACCAAAACACAAAAGCCCCGGCAGCCATCCGGGGCCGATACTGAACACCGCCTGTCAAGCAATTCCAGATTAACTCCGCCGGCGGCATTGTCAACGCACGGAAGGATCACACAGAAACACCAAAGCCCCGATAAACCATCCGGGGCTTTGAGGTGGGTACTGGACGCCGTCTGCGAAACAGCTCCAGAATAACCCGACCAGCGGCGTTGGCAACAATATTCGCGGGCACCGAGAGTGCGGACATTCCCGTTCCGGTGCTTTTCCGACGGAGGGAAACTACGCCGCCTGCCCCTTCGCCCCGACCGCCGAATCCTGCGTGCGAGTCCAGGTGTAGCGCATGCGATGGATCACGGTAATCGTCGACAGCACGGCGATCAGCCACAGCACCGGCGCCATCCGATTAAATAAAGCTCCGATGA
>JBKQLO010000096.1:0-14932 GCA_052147055.1 Terriglobales bacterium | reverse complement strand
TGAATCCGCCCTCGTTTGAGAACTTCGACGGAGGAGCGAGTTCGCGCTGGCCTGCCACGCGCGAGATTGAATCTTACTGGTACCCGGTTTGGCTGGCGTATCCTGCCGGAATGCTGGAGGGAGCACGGTTGCTGGATGCTCCGCCCCATCACGTATCCGCGGAAGAAACCATCGCTATCGCCCGCGACTACGAATTTCTGGTGCTGTTTACCAGCACACCGGGCTTCCCGGGGGACATCCGGTTGGTGACGAAGATCAAAGAGGCCAACCCCAACATCAAGATTGCCTTTGTGGGCCCGCACGTGACCGTGTTGCCGGAGAAATCCCTGAGAGACTGCCCGGCGATTGACTTCGTGGCCCGCAAGGAATTCGATCACACCGTCGTTGAGTTCGCGCAAGGCAAACCACTGGAAGAGATTGCCGGAATTTCGTACCGCAAGAACGGTTCCGTCGTACACACGCCCGACCGGCCGGAGATTCAAGACCTCGATTCCCTGCCCCACGTCACCGATGTGTACAAGCGCGATCTCGATGTGACCCGCTACAACGTGCCGTTCCTGTTGTATCCGTTTGTCTCGCTCTATAGCACTCGTGGATGCCCGGCGCAGTGCACATTCTGCCTGTGGCCACAGACGCTGAGCGGACATCCGTGGCGCAAGCGTTCTACCGATGACGTTGCCCGAGAGATGGCGAAGGCCAAGCAACTCTGGCCGAATGTGAGGGAATTCTTTTTCGACGATGACACTTTCAATATCCAGAAGGCGCGGACGGTCGAGCTTTGTGCGAAGCTGAAGCCGCTGGGTCTGACCTGGTCGTGCACTTCACGCGTGACCACCGATTACGAAACGCTCAAGGCGATGAAGGAAGCCGGATGCCGGTTGTTGATCGTGGGATACGAGTCCGGTGACCAGCAGATTTTGAAGAACATCAAGAAAGGCGCGACGGTCGAGCGGGCGCGGCAGTTTACCAAAGATTGCCACAAGCTGGGTTTGGTGGTTCACGGCGACTTCATTCTCGGGCTGCCGGGCGAAACCCACGACACGATTCGCAATACCATCCAATTCGCCAAGGAACTGGACGTGGAGACCATCCAAGTTTCAGTGGCCCATGCGTATCCCGGCACCGAGCTGTACGACTACGCAATGAAGAATGGCTTCATCGTGGCTGACACCAAGATGGTGGATGATGGCGGGCACCAGATGGCCCAAATCCAATATCCCGGCCTGCCGGCAGATGATCTTATGGAAGCGGTGCACCGTTTTTACGACGAGTATTACTTCCGCCCCAAAGCCGTGTTCCGCATCTTGAGGAAGGCAGTCTTCAACAACGTGGATCGGAAGCGGTTGTACAAAGAAGCGAAATCCTTCATGAAGCTTCGCGCCGCGCGCCACAAGTGGGTGCTGGCGAAGCGCGAGAAGGATGACTCCACTGCCGCCGTCCAACCGGCCAAAGCGTAGGAAAACCGAGTGACGCTTCGCAAGTATCTGGTGCTGGCGGGAGTGGCCTTTTTTGCTGCCACCGGCGATGGCTTCATCGCCCGCGGCATGAAGCAAGTGGGCAACGTTTCGCTGCATCGCCTGCCTGACATTGTGCTGGTGGTTCTGAACCCCGTCATCGCAGTGGGCGTGCTGTTTCTGCTGGTGTTCTTTGCCTGTTACATGACGGCGCTTTCCTGGGCTGACCTCACCTACGTGCTGCCCGCCACTTCGGTGAGCTATGTTGTACTCACCCTGATTGCCAAGTTTGCTCTGCATGAGAATGTCAGCCTGACGCGCTGGCTGGGGATTTTGCTGATCTCCGCCGGGGTTGGATTCGTCACCCAAGGGCCGGCTTTCACTCCCCCGCCGCGAGAAAAGCGTGACGAGCTTGTGGGTGCGTCTCTCTCTGCCAGGATGGAGCCATGAAATCGCTCTACGCCTGGGGCGCGATTGCGGTGATAGTGCTGACTTCTACTGCCGGCGATGTTCTACTCTCCCGCGGTATGAAGCAGGTTGGTGATGTCGGAGCGCTGCGGCGCCGCATCGGCGTGTGGGCAGTTCTGGCGCGCGTTCTGAAGAATCCTAATTTCCTGTTGGGCGTTTTGTGTATGGCCACGGCGTTCTACAGTCTGCTGTTCGGCCTGTCGTGGGGCGACCTCAGTTTGGTGGTTCCGGCTTCGACTTCTCTTACGTTCGTCACCAACGCCGTCGCAGCCAAGATTTTCCTGCATGAGCGCGTGGATCAGCGGCGCTGGCTCGCGGCGTTATTGGTGGCGGGGGGAGTGGTATTGTTGGCGGTGTAGGCGTGGTCATCCGAATAATCGCATGAACCCCGCCGCGGGCAGGTCTGCCTGGAGGAACGCTGCGTCTTTGATTCCCGACACTCTCGCGATGCACTCTGCGGCCCGATAGCCGCTGCGCACTGCGCCTTCCATGGTGGCTGGCCAGCCGGTCGCAGTCCAATCTCCCGCTAGAAAAACTCTTGGCCAGACCGTCTCGTTCGGCGGACGATACGCGTCCACGCCAGGTCTGGGCGAATAGGTCGCGTGAACTTCCTTGATCACGGTGGCCTTCAGTAGGTTGGCGTCGCGGGCGCCGGGAAAGAATTCGCGGAGTTCTTTCACCGCGAGATCGATGATTTCCTGCCGCGATTTCTCAATCAGGCTTTTGGAAGAGCTGACAACCAGTTCCACATAGCTTCCGGCGGACTCTGTCGTGCTCTTCGCTCCAGCCAGCAACTTTGACTTGTGAAACATCCATTGAATGCTTCGATCCAGCAGGACGGCGTGATCAAGATCGGTGATCTGGCGGTCAAACCACAGATGGATGCCGGTAATGGGCGAGGACTCAAAGAGCGCTAAGCTCTCTCGCAAAGGCTCCGACGCCGATGTCTGCGGCAACAAGCGAGATAGAACATCAAACGACGCCGCCAGGATCACGAAGTCAAAACTCGCATCGCCTCCCGCAACCGACAACGTTACGCCTCCCGGCTCTGCGCGGAAAGTCTCCACTCCGCTGCGTAACCTCACTTCCCCGCCCCTTGCACTGATGTATGCCTCAGCCGTGCCGTAGAGTTCGGTCAACGGCACGGTCGGCACTCCCATGCGTCCAGCTGCCGCCGACTTCAGAAACGACTCACGCACCACCTGCGCGGCGTACGTCACGGAAACTCGACCCAGGTCTTCGTTCAACGCACTGATCAAGATCGTCTTCCAAAAACGTTCGATGGCTACCTCGGTCTGGCCGTGGCGTTGCAACCAGATCAAGAACGCCTCGCCATTGTCGCCTGGCATACTCCGGGCCAAAGAAGCCATCGCGCCTGCAATCGCAATCTTGTCCTTCAAACCTAAACATGCCGCCCGCAGAAATGCGGGAGCCGTGTGCAGCGGCGCGGGAAACCAGGAAGAACCGATGACCGAAGCCCGCCCGCCAGGCTCCAGAAAAGTCAACCGGTCGTACCAGCGAATCTTATTCTCAACCCCAAGACGGCGATAGAACTCGATGAGATTGGTGCAACACCCAAGCAACACATGCTGGCAGTTATCCACTACTTCGCCGGTGCCGGGATGCTGGTAGGAAGAAGCACGTCCGCCGAGAAATGGCCGGCGCTCAAACAGAGTCACTTGAAAACCGCTGTCAGCAAGGGCGCAGCCGGCGGCCAATCCAGCCAGCCCGCCACCCACGACGGCGACCTTGGCATTTCGCGGTGCGGGTGGGAGCATCACGCCAGACGCTTCATGAAGCCCCGAGCCAGAACGGTGAGTTTCTCTCTGACGGTGAGGGTGATTTTGCCGCTGAAGACGTCATAGTTGGCTTGCGCGATCTTTTCCAGCAAACGCCGATAGATGGTAATCAAGACCCAGAGCGCGGGCTGGCTGTCTTCGTCGATCAAGGGAATCAGGTCGTCTCCAGCGCGATAGTATTGCCGCGCCCGGTCGGCTTCCATGGCGAGCAGTGGGCGGAATCTCGCCGGGTCGACCGCCGCGCCCAGTTCCGACGGCAGGATGCCGAACTTGACCAAATCTTCTTCCGGCAAGTAGACACGGCCCATGGCAGCGTCTTCCTTCACATCGCGAATAATGTTCGTCAACTGAAAAGCTAGACCGCATTTCTCAGCCAGCGGCTCCGCCCCAGGATCGCGATAACCGAAAATGCGAATGCATACCAACCCGACCACCGAAGCTACGCGGTGGCAGTAAACCCGCAAATCTTCAAAGGTGCGGTAACGGACGACGGCAGGCTCTGCGGGCTCACACAACAGCAGGTCTTCGCCTTCAACGTCCATTTCCGTCCCAAATGCCAACTGGTCCAGCAGTTCGACCGGAATGTTGTAGCGCCGCTGCGCATCGGTCAAAGCCAGTAGCACGGGTTCGTCAGTGGCATGGCCGGACAACGCCCGGTGAGCGGCGTCCAGCCAGGATGCCAACTTCTGGCGCCGCTCCTGGGCGGGCAGTGCCGGATCATCCGCAATGTCGTCGCAGCGCCGCATAAAGGCATAGACTGCGCACAATGCCTGGCGCTTGGGCCGCGGCAACACCAGAAAAGCGTAGTAAAAGTTCTTGGCCGCCGAACGGGTGATGCTGCGGCAGACCGAGTATGCCATCGCGAGTTGGGATTCCGTGGCCACGAAAGGTGCGGGGGCGGGTTGCACGGCGGCGCTCATTTCAGTTTGCCCACCTAGTTTGTCCCACTCAGCTTGCTCCACGCCGCGCGTGCTACGAGGGCCAGTTTACGGGACTTGGAGATCGCCGGTCGGCGGCCTAATACGCCGTATCCCTGACATTCAATGGCACGGAGAATCTCCTGGCCGCCGCGGCTAAACAGTTCAATGTCGAGAGCCAGTTCCCGGTCCACTTTTGCGGAAAGCGGCCAACCGCGACGGAACCAATCCCGCGCTCTCTCGACTTCGAAGCGCATCAGATCGCAAAACGCCGCCGTGTTCTTCTGCGCTGCCAGATCACCCTCACTGACCCCGAATCGTTGCATGTCCTCCAGCGGCATATAAATGCGGCCTTTGGCGTGGTCCACACTCACGTCCTGCCAGAAATTCGCGAGTTGCAATGCCGTACAAGTGAAATCAGAAAGCTGCTGGCGCTCCGCGTCGCGATAGCCGCAGACGTAGAGCACAAGGCGTCCCACAGGATTGGCCGAATAGCGGCAATACCCGAGCAAGGCGTCGAAAGTGGGATAGCGGGTCACGGTCTGGTCTTGGCGGAAGGCAGTGAGCAGATCGGCGAAAGTCTGCTTGGGGATACCAAAGCGGCGGACCGTATCGGCCAGGGCCACGAACACCGGGTGCCGGGGTTTGCCCGAATAGGACGCATCCAATTCAGCCTGCCATTGATCGAGTAATTCCAGGGAAGCAGCCGGATCACCGACTTCGTCGCCCAGGTCGTCCGATATGCGGCAGTAGGCGTAGACATTGAAAAAATGCTGACGCACTCGTTGGGGCAGAAACCAGCTGGCTACGGAAAAATTCTCGTAGTGGCTGCGGGCCAGACGCCGGCAATATGCCTGCGCTTCTGCCATCGTGGGGGCATTTTCCGGGATCGCATAGGCCGCCGGCAGCCGTTTCCAGCCGGCCAGACTGGCAGGAACAGCGCTCCGGGAGTCGTTGCTTGCGATGGATGCCATGGTCAGTTTCGTCCCCTGGGCTGATCCAGAAGCCAAACGGAAACCCGCCTTAGTGACCGGGGATAATGGCGGTCTTGATATCGCCGTTGCGGTTCAGCATGTGGCGTAGAACCTGTTGCAACCGGGAGAGTGGCGCCTCGCCGGTGATGTAGTCGGTGGAACGAATCTTCTTTTCCGCAATCAGCGCGAATGCCTTGCGAACCGTCTCCGGCGTGTGATGGAACGTAGCCTTCAGCGTCACTTCGGAGTAATGCAGCCGGTTGGTATCGAGCTGGACTTTGGTGCCGCTGGCGCATCCTCCGAAAAAGTTTACCGTGCCGCCCTTGCGAACCATGTCAATCGCCCACTCCCAGGCTTCGGGACGGCCGACCGCTTCAATCACCACGTCTCCACCGCGCTTTTCCGGGGATAACATGCGCACCGCGTCCACCGGATCCTTGACCTTGGTGATTTGCACCACTTCCTGCGCGCCCATTTGCTTGGCTGCCGCCACCTGAGAATCGCGCTTCACCACAGAAATAACCTTGCAACCCACGGCGGTCGCGACCTGCACGAACATCAGCCCAATGGGCCCGCCTCCGATGATGGCCACGGTATCGCCAATCTCCACGCCGGTCTCGTGCAAGCCGCGTAACACGCAAGCCAGCGGTTCCACCATGGCGGCATCTTCAAAGGTCACGCCTGCGGGCATCGCCAGCATATTGGTCTCGACGATCCGCCGCGGAATGCGGATGTACTCGGCATAGGCCCCGTTGTTGAACAGCAGGTCTTCGCAGAGATTCTCCTGGTGGCGGGAACAATAGAAACACATCTGGCAGGGCGCCGAATTCAGCGCCACCACTCGCATACCCTTGCGGAAGCTGCGCACTCCCGGTCCGACTTCTTCAATCACTCCCGCCAGTTCGTGGCCAAACAAGGCCGGCGGGACAATCATGCGGGCGTGGTAGCCACGCTGATAGACCTTCAGGTCAGTGCCGCAGGTCAGAGCAACCTCGACCTTGACCAGTACTTCCCCTTCTCCCAAACGAGGGATGGGGACCTTCTCGATCTTCACGTCCTCTTTACCGTAGAGGACAGCTGCCGTCATCTTGCCGTTCACTCTGGACTCCCTTCCCAGCCGCTCCCCGTTTGGATCACGATCTTCATCGAATCCGGTTGGGGATGAGCAGCCAAGTTCAAGGCTTCCACACTACGAGACAATGGAAAACGGTGACTGATCAATCGTTCCAAGTCCATTTCACGATTCATTACGAACTTCACCGACTCTTTCTGGAGATCGACGGAAGCGCTGTACGACCCCAGTAACGTCTTTTCATCCACGCAGATTGCAGCCGGATCGATGGTGGCCTCGCCGCGCGTGGTCTGCGCAAACAACAACACGCGGCCGCCCGGCCGCACCGCATCGAGCGCAGTCCGGATCAAGGCATTTCCCCCGACCGCGAGGATCGCCACGTCAGCGCCCCGGCCTGCGGTAAGTTCTCGCACCGCCTGCACAGTATCGGCACGCGAAGCATCAATCATGTGCTGTAAACCGAATGATGTAGATATTGTAAGCCTCTGGGGATGCAAATCGGAAGTAATTACCCTAGCTCCCTTCCGTTTGGCCAATACGCTCAATATGATACCGATCGGCCCCTGCCCGATCACAAGAACACTCTCGCCCGGCGAAAGCCGCATAGTATCAACACCTTTCATGCAAGTGTTGACTGGTTCCACGAAGCATGCCTGCTCAAAAGAGACGCCATTCGGGATAACAACCGTTCCTTCCCGGACAATCCAGTCCATGACGCGAACGAATTCCGCGAATCCCCCACCGGCGGGATCGAATCCGGCAGTGCAACCGACTTTCTTGTAGGTCTCGCACTGGGCAAATGTTTTGTGCTGGCAGTAGAAACATTCCCTACAGGGGATGTGGTGAAAGGCCACTACCCGGTCTCCGGGCTTGAACGCAACCACGTTGGCGCCGACGGCAGCCACCACGCCCGAGGTTTCATGACCGAAGATGCGGGGCGCCGAGTGTGATCCGGTCGCGATCTTCTTGAGATCAGTTCCGCAGATGCCGCAGGTATGCACTCGCAGCAGAAGCTCTCCCGCGCCGATCTGGGGGACGGGGACAGTCTCCACGCGGACGTCGCCGACACCGCGATACACCGCCGCCTGCATGGTGGTGGGAATCGCTCTGGTTTGGTTCGGGGTTAAGAGTCCGCTTGCCATAATTCCTATTTCTATTGTGTGCTTGCCGCCAGCTGCTTGCAAAGTGACTGCGCTGCGATGGTGCTATTCCTCGCCAACTGCCCTACTCCAGCCCATAGCCAGGGACGCAGTGCCATGTGTGCTAGGAATCGGAACGACTGAAATGTCCCGTCTGACGCCACAAAGCGGGCGACCGGAGGCAGTGGCTGATCCCGCGAATCGGAAACGACTTTGCAGGCCGTGAACTGAATCCCGTGTGCCTGAGCACAACGGGAAACCGCCGCTGCTTCCATATCCACCACGTCAGCCCCGTAAGCCTTGGCCAAACTGGCTTTCTGTTCGAAATCAGCCACTTCACCAAAACTCACCAGCACGCCTTCGCCGGTGCCTGAATCGCTACGGCTGCCATCGGCGGCATCAATCACCAGTCGCGGCGTCAACGCGCAGCCGATGCGGAGAGCCGGGTTGAGACCTCCGGCGAATCCTGCCGAAATCACCATCGCGGGCTTATAAAGCGTAATGATCGCATCCGCAGCGCGGCGCGCGGCTTCCGCCCCGATTCCGCCGCAAACCAAGGCAGCGCCTTCGTGGTCGAAGAACTTGAATCTGTGACCCTGGTGCAGTCTGTAGACGGTTCGCCAGTCCTTCACCAGCGGCCACACTTCCCGCTCGAGGGCGGCTACGATGGCGACTTTGCATGAATCCGACAAACGTAATTCCCTAGGCGTATTGATGGCCCCGAAACCATTCGACGGCCCGACGGAGCGCACCATCTACCGAGGATGAATTCCATCCCAATTCACGCTCGGCCTTGGCGGAGGATACAAACATCTTCTTGCGTCCCATGCGCACGGCGTCGATGGTGGCGCGGGGTTCTCGACCAAGAATGCGTCCGGTGACTACTTCATCCACCACGCCGGTGGCCAGAGCCAGTACGTAAGGAACTCTCACCCTAGGCGATGGCAGGCCCGTAATCGCCGCCAGTTTGTCGAGAATCTGCTTCAGGGTGAGGTTTTCTCCGCCCAGAATATAGCGTTCCCCGCTTCTTCCCTTCTCGAACGCGGTTAGATGCCCGCGTGCGCATTCCCGGACGTCAACCAGGTTCAACCCCGTATCCACATAAGCAGGAAACTTCTTCTTCAAAAAATCGACCACGATGCGGCCTGTGGGTGTAGGCCTGATATCCTGCTCCCCCACCGGCGTGGTCGGATTCACCACCACTACGTCCATCCCGCTGGCGCCTGCCTTGAGGGCCAACTGCTCGGCCATGAATTTCGATCGCTTGTAGGGGCCGATCATGCTCTCCAATTTAACCGGAGAATTCTCGTCTGCCAGCTGACCGTTCGAGGTAAACCCCATGGTCGCGACGCTCGAGGTATGCACCACCCGCCGCACGCGGTTCTTGCGGGCAGCATCCAAAATCGTCCGTGTGCCTTCGACGTTTGCCCGGTACATTTGCTCGGGATCGCGCACCCACAGCCGATAGTCGGCGGCTACATGAAACACGCTGTCGCAGCCCGCCATGGCCTTTTCAATCGAGGCAGGATCACGGAGGTCACCGAGAGCCCTCTCCGCGTTCAGGCTTTCGATGTTGCTGGTATCGCTGCTGGCCCGAACCAGCAGCCGCAGATCAGCGCCTTGCTCAGCCAGAACCCGGGCCACGTGACTGCCAACAAATCCGGTCGCGCCAGTAACAAAAGCGAGCATTTAGCAATTGGCACTTAGCGTTTAGCCATCACACTCTTCGGAGACCAAATGCCAAGTGCTAATTGCCAAGTGCTACTCCAGCATTTCCGGCTGGAGCGAAATATCGCTCTCGCCGGCCGCTTTCTTCGACCAATACTGGCGTACCCACGACTCCCAACTATTGCCCGCCGCCATGTCGCGTCCGGTAAAGGCGAGGGCTGCAATGTCGGCGTAGCGGACAGAGACCTTTCCGCCTCCGTTTTTCGGTAGCAGGCGCACCACAGAATCTTCCAGCGTCGTGCCACCGCGGCGGTCGAACACATAACCTTCGATGCTGACTCCGTCCTTCCGCGTGATCAGCACATCTCCGCGGTAGTCGAAGGCTTGCTCGAGCGCGGCGCGGAGATCGTCCGCAGTTGCAAGCTGGGGAACCGAACCCTGGAGCTTCTCTCGTGCCGCGCCGGGCGCGACTTCCAGAACGTCAGGATCAGCCATGACGGCATGCGGCGCCGCCGGAGTTCGACCTGACTCCCGCCCGCTCACACTCGTGTCTCCTCAGCCGCAGGCGCTTCGATTTGCACCAGTGGATTGAAGGCGTGCACCGGCCGAACCGGTTCGTCGAGCAAGCGCAGGGCCGACGGATCTTCGTACCTGCCGAACAGCGTGGCTTTCGCGGTATGCCACAAGCCTTGCAGCGAACCGAAGGTGTCATTCACCGCCGAGGCTTCATAGCCGCTGTGCACCATGCAATTCGCGCATTTGGGATTCCCCGACTCGGTGCCATATTTCTCCCATTCAGTCGTAGCCAGCAACTCCGCGAAGGTGTCGGCATAGCCGTCCTGTAAGAGGTAACAGGGCTTCTGCCAGCCGAAGACGTTGAATGTGGGCATGCCCCAGGGCGTACAGGGATAGTCGCGCTTGCCCATGAGGAATTCGAGAAACAGCGGCGACATATTGAAATGCCAGCTCGACTTGCGGTTGGACAAAATGCCGCGGAACAGCCGCCGGGTGCGCGCACGACCCAAGAAGTGGCTCTGGTCAGGCGCTTTCTCGTAGGAGTAGCCCGGCGACAGCATCATGCCTTCGACGCCGAGGTCCATCATCTCGTCGAAGAATGCACGGACGCTCTTGGGATCGGCGCCGTCAAACAGCGTGGTGTTGGTCGTGACCCGGAAACCACGATCCAGAGCCTCCTTCATCCCTTCGCGGGCCTTCTCATAACCGCCTTCGAGGCACACCGAAAAATCATGGTGCTCGCGCTGGCCGTCCATGTGGACGGAGAAAGTCAGGTACTTGCTGGGCTTGAACAGATCAATTTTCTGCTTCAAAAGCAACGCATTGGTGCACAAGTAGATGTACTTCTTGCGCGCCACCAGGCCTTCGACAATTTCGCCAATCTGCGGATGCAACAGCGGCTCTCCACCGGGAATCGAAACCGCCGGCGCGCCGCACTCATCCACCGCGCGGAAGCATTCCTCGGGGGTGAGCTGCATCTTCAGCACATGCGCGGGATATTGAATCTTGCCGCATCCGGCGCATGCCAGGTTGCAGCGGAACAGCGGCTCCAGCATCAGCACCAACGGATACTGCTTGCGTCCCTTAAGCTTCTGCCTCAGGACGTAAGTTGCCACCGTCCACATCTGTGAAATGGGCACTGCCATAGTTGTCTATACGCTCCAGACTTCCGATCCGTCGCCGGCCTTTAGCACTTGGCAATTAGCGTTTAGTCATGCACTCGTTGTGTTGCTTCCCACGCAAAACTGAGGTTGACCAAATGCCAAGTGCTAATTGCCAAGTGCTAATTGCTAAGTGCTCGTTACGCGTCCGTTGCCCGCCATCACCTTGCCATACGTGGTCAGAGCGATTAGCGGAAAATACTGCCGATACATGTGATACAGCAGATAGAAAACGCGCGGGAAACCAGTCCCGGTAAACTGCGGCTCATCCCAAGATCCGTCTTTCTTCTGCGTGCGTAGCAGATAAGCAATGCCGCGGGCCACGGAATCGCTGCGCGTGTCGCTGGCCGCGAGCAGACCCATAACCGCCCATGCGGTTTGCGACGGCGTACTGGGACCGACTCCCTTGGTGGTAGCGTCGTCGTAGGAGCCGCAGCTCTCTCCCCAACCGCCGTCAGAGTTCTGAAACATGCGCAACCACTCCGCTCCTTGCTGAACGTAAGGCTCGTGGTGATCCACACCTATGGCTTCGAGGCCGCGCAGCACCTGCATGGTGCCGTAGATATAGTTCACACCCCAGCGTCCGAACCAGGAACCGTCGGGCTCCTGCTCGGCGCGAATAAACTTGAGCGCCTTCTTCACCCGCGGATCGTTCCTGTCGTATCCGTAGGTTGCCAGCATTTCCAGAACGCGTCCGGTGATGTCCACGGTCGGCGGGTCCAACATGGCGTTGTGGTCGGCAAAGGGAATGTACTGGAACACCATGCGAGTGTTGTCCTTGTCAAACGACCCCCAGCCGCCATTCTTGCACTGCATGGAGAAAATCCAGTCAATCGCGCGCTGTACCGACTCGCGCTGGTAACGCCCGTTGGGATGTTCAACGCGGCTCAACCCCAGGCAGACCATGGCGCTGTCGTCCACATCTGGATAGAACTCATTGTTGAACTCAAAGTACCAGCCGCCCGGCTGTCCCTTGGGATTTTTCACCTTCCAGTCGCCTACGTTCCGAACCTGCTTCTGCAAGACCCAGTCGGCGCACTTGACCATTCGCGGATCATTGGCTGGAACACCCGCTTCACCCAAGGCAAACAGGGCATACGCCGTGTCCCATATCGGCGGCTTGCAGGGCTGCATGCGGAAAGTGTCGCCCTCCTCGATGCCCAGCTTTTCCAGTTCATCAATGGCGCGAATGACCTGGGGATCATCCAGCGAATATCCCAGACATCTCATGGCAATGATGGCGTTCAGTATCGAGGGGAAAATCGCTCCCAAGCCATCGCTCATTTCGAAACGTTCCAGCATCCACTGCTCCGCCCGCTTGAGCGCCAGCCAGCGCAGCGGACGAATGTGAACCGCCTCGAACCAATGAATCACCTGGTCCAAAACCAGAAAGAAGTTGCGCCAGGAGACCAGTTTCTGGCTCCAGTGCAAGTGCATGCGGGACTTGTCCCGCCCTCCGACGAATAATTCATCGACGCCCATTTCCGCCGAAATCTTCTTCAACGGCTTCTTCGCGTAACAGATTGAAAGCGGCACCAGGATGGCCCGAGACCAGGATGAAATCTCGTAGATGTTGAACCAGAACCAATTGGGGAACAGCACAATCTCCGGCGGGATCGCGGGCACCGCGTCGTAATCGTACTGCCCGAGGAAACACAAATAGATCTTGGTAAAAGTATTGACCTCGGTGACTCCGCCCATCTCCAGAATTTTCTTGCGGGCGCGCGCCAGAGCGGGATGGTCGGCCTTATAGCCCGAGAGCTTCAGTCCAAAATAGGCCTTCACAGAAGCGCTGATATTTGAAGGAGCATCGGCGTAAATCCCCCAGCCGCCGTCTTCATTCTGATGGCGCAGAATCCAGTTGCAACACTTCTGGAAACGCTCAGGATTCCCCGTTCCCAGCAAGGTGTGTAGCAGGATGTAATCGGATTCCAGGGTGGTGTCGGCTTCCAGTTCGCCGCACCAGTAGCCTTCTTCATGTTGCTGGGAGAAGAGATACTTGCGGGCGCCGTCCACAGCAGCCGCGACTCGGCTGGCCAGATCATCGATCTTTCCGAAACGCAACTGAGGCACGGCCGATGCCGGCAACAGTGGTGAGGAGGAGGTTTCGTCCATGAAAATTGATTACTCCGCAGCCGCTCCCGCAGGGGCGCTGGCAATGGCTTCCACGATTTCGGGAGGCAAGCCAAAGCGCACGTTTTCCGGCATTACTTCCACTTCGTTCACGTTGTCGAAACCCTTGGTCGCCAAAAATTTCACCACTTCCTCGACCAGGCACTCCGGAGCCGAGGCTCCCGCGGTCAAGGCAATGGTTTTCACGCCTTCCAGCCACTCCGGCCGGATATTTCGGCAGCTATCGATGAGATGCGAACTTGTGCCTAGGTTGCGGGCGACTTCCACCAGTCGGTTGGAATTCGAACTATTATCCGATCCCACGACCAGTAACAGGTCGGCATCGGAAGCCACGTGTTTCACCGCTACTTGTCGGTTCTCCGTGGCGTAGCAGATGTCCTGCGCAGCCGGGCCCTGAATGTTAGGGAACTTGCGGCGCAGCGCGGCGATAATGTCTTTAGTCTCATCCAGACTCAACGTGGTTTGGGTGAGATAGGCCACTCGATTGGGATCCGGCAGGGTCAGCGATGCGACCTGCTCCGGCGATCCCACGACCTGGGTCACAAGAGGAGCCTCGCCCAACGTTCCAATCACCTCGTCGTGGTCGCGGTGGCCGATCAGGATGAGAGAATATCCCTCCTTGGCGAACTTGACCGCCTCCACGTGGACCTTGGTCACCAGCGGGCAGGTGGCATCGATCACTCGCAGCCCGCGAGTTTGGCTGGCGTCGCGCACTTCGGGCGAAACCCCGTGGGCGCTATAAATGACGCGTTCGCCGTTAGGAACTTCGTCCACGCTGTCCACAAAGATGGCACCCTTGGCCTGGAGTTCTTCCACCACAAAACGGTTGTGGACGATCTCCTTGCGCACGTAAATGGGGGGGCCAAAGGCTTCCAAGGCAATACGGACGATATCAATGGCTCGAACCACCCCGGCGCAGAACCCTCGGGGCTTCAATAAAAGCAGCGTTTTGCCGTCTTGATTAGGCACGATAAAGTTCCTGTAAGGGTACACTTCCCCACTATGTTTGTGTTCCTAAAGATTACCCGAAAGAACCATGTTGGTCAACGTAAGCCGTAGAAAGGCCTAGGATTAGCAGCGATTGGGGAAATTAGGAGGGTGAATGGGACGTGGGGGGTAGCGCCCCGCCTTCACTCGAATCCGAACTCCTCCATTTCCGCATCTGTCAGCGGGGCGAAAGCATCCGGCGTAAAGAACAGCTTGCCCTTCAGAACACCGGGTTTGCGGGGGCCAGTTGCTTGGAACACCGCAACCAATCGCACCACAGGCTTCGAGCCGCGAGTGATGACAATCTCCTCGCCCCGGTACGCCTTCGCCATCAATTGCGAAAGTCGAGCTTTAGCCTGGCGGATCGCTACGGTTTCCATAGAGTCTGTACGCACCGAGGTTACTTCAGTGATGTAGTCTCAGTCGACCTTGCCCAGTAGGTTACACTATGTATGAGGGGTCGGCGTACAACTCCCAAGCGAGGTTCAGCAATGGCGACAGCAGCAGGGAAACCTAAGTCTGCGATGGCGGCTCTTGTTGAGAGCTTCGAGAGCCTGGTGGAATCCCAGCGCAAGAAGCTCAGCAAAGAAACATTCAAGAAGGCTGAAGCAAATTTCGAGCGGATCGTCAGTAAAGCCCGCGCTT
>JBKQLO010000095.1:0-29317 GCA_052147055.1 Terriglobales bacterium | reverse complement strand
ATTTCAGCTACGGACGCAAGCACAGCAAGGTGCAGGCGCTGCAGTCGGGAGCGGGGTCGAAACCCACGCCGTAAGCTGGCTTTCTTCCTTCGGCTTTTCGGGCCCTCCGCACGGCGCGGAGGGCCGTTTTGTTTTATAGTCGGTCGTAGACAGCCCAATGAGAATTGTCACCGCTGCTGAAATGCGTGAGACCGACCGCGTGACCAGTGAGCGCTTCGGTGTGCCCTCTCACGAATTGATGGAGAATGCCGGGAGTGCGGTCGCCCAGTTTGTCCTGTCACGATATCCCTCGGCCAACCGCATCGGTGTGATCTGTGGCAAGGGCAATAACGGCGGCGATGGATTCGTCGCGGCGCGCAAACTATATGAAGCTGGCAAGGCAGTGCGAGTGCTTCTGCTGGCGGAACCCACGGAATTGCGTGGCGACGCCGCCCTGATGTTCGCTAAGCTTCCGGGCGCTCCGGTTTTGGTTCGCTCTTTGGTTGAGTTGAAGAACGATCCGGCACGCGCAGTCTTCGATTCGGATCTTCTGATTGATGCCATCCTCGGAACCGGCTTTCGTCCCCCGGTGAGTGGACTGTATGCCGAAGCGATTGCTGCGTTGAATGCCAGCGCCGCCGCTGTGGTCGCGGTCGATATTCCATCGGGCGCCGACGCCGACGTGATGGGGGAGCAGGTTGGCAGCGTGGCTCGTGCCGGCGCCATTGTGACCTTCACCGCGCCGCGTCCGGCGCACGTTTTTGGCGGCTTGACGCCAGGAACGACCTCGATTTCGCCCATCGGTTCGCCGGAAGAAACGATTGTTTCTTCCTTGCGCTTGAATCTGATTACGCCGCGTGAGCTTGCGCCCCTAATTGAGCCGCGGCCGGCGGCTTCAAACAAGGGAAATTTCGGACATGTGCTGGTCATTGGCGGCTCACTGGGAAAGGCTGGAGCTGCGGCGATGGCGGGGATGGCGGCGTTACGCAGTGGCGCCGGACTTTCCACCGTGGTTGTGCCGAAGTCGATTCTTTCCACGGTCGCAGGATTTCATCCTGAGCTCATGACTGAGCCATTGGCGGAGACCAAAGCCGGCAGCATTTCGTTGCGCGCACTCCGTGGCCTGGAGAATCTAGGCGAAAGCATGACAGTGCTGGCCATTGGTCCCGGAATCTCACGTGTCCCAGAAACGTCAAAGCTGGTGCGGGCCTTGGTGAAGAAACAGAACCTTCCTGTGGTTCTTGATGCTGACGGCCTGAACGCTTTTGCAGGTCACGCTTCAGAGTTAAATGGAAAGGGCAGATCCCTGATCATCACGCCCCACCCCGGTGAAATGGCGCGGCTTCTGGGTTCGACGGTCGCTGCGGTTCAGCGAGACCGCCTCAACGTTGCCCGAACCTTCGCGCGCAAGCATCAGGTCATCGTGGTGTTGAAGGGGCATCGCACTTTGATCGCCGATTCCGGGGGTGAAGTCTGGGTGAATACTACGGGAAATCCGGGGATGGCTACGGGCGGAACGGGCGACATCCTGACGGGAATGGTGGCGGGCCTGGTGGCACAAAATCCCAAGCGGATACTCGAGGCGGTGATCGCCGCAGTCTATCTGCACGGACTGGCGGGTGATGTGGCGCGGGAGCAAATGGGCGAGCATTCGCTGGTTGCCACCGATCTGATACGGGCGCTCCCCGAGGCTTTTCGGCGGGTGCAGCAGGCCGCGCACAGCCCTTCGGCGGAGTTTAACGGTTAGTTACCCCCTGTCCTTCCGGACATCGTCTGGTCGGCAGACGGTGCTATGTCAATCTCCATGGGCGACTCCTCCGGCAGACCTTTTGTAATCTCCCTGAGGTTACGGCCGTGTGCCATATTGGGAATGCTATGACTCACTTTCCCCAAACGAATTCTCAACACCGCGCAACCCGAGTCAAAATGGAGGCTACCGCCTCTGCCCTGGTAAAACTGGAAGACGGACAACGCACCAAGGCCCGAATCCAAACCGTTTCCGTGACCGGCGGCCTGCTCCGCATGGCGCGGGCATTGCAGGAAGGCGATTTTGTGGAAGTTGCTTTCCAGACGCAATCGGGCCCGGTGCACGGAATGGCGGAAATGCTGCACCCGCGGAGGATTTCAGCCGAGGGGATTCTGCAGCCGTTCCGCTTTATCGCGCTGGACGACAACGATCACAAGACGCTGAGCTTCGCCGTGAACTCGACCACGGAACGGAACTTCCTGCTCGGCTCCAATCAGTTTTCAAATCGAAAGGTGTAGCCCTCCCCGTGAGTGTTGGTGAACTCTCGCTATACTGATCTCGCGATGGAGACGCGGGAGTTCATCACGCATTCGCCGGAGGAGACGGTCGCGTTGGGGCGGACGCTCGTGAGGCTGCTCGCTCCCCCGAAAATTGTGCTGTTGCGCGGCGACCTGGGTGCGGGCAAAACCACGCTGGTGAAAGGAATCGCGGCTGGCTTCGGGGCGGCATCGGAAGATGACGTAACCAGCCCGACATTTACTCTGGTCCATGAATACCGCGGGCCGGGAGCGAATCTTTATCACATCGATTTGTACCGGGTGGATACGCAACGCCAGCTTGAGACGCTGGGCTTGGATGATTTGATCGCAGAAAACAGTGTTCTACTGATCGAGTGGGGGGAGAAGTTTCCGCGGTTCGTGAGGGAGCGGGATGTGGAGATTGGGCTGGAAAGGGTTGGAGAGAACGCACGAAAAGTCAGGGTGAGTTCCTAGTAGTTCCTCGCGAACTTTGCGAGACCTTTGCGCGCTTTGCGTTCAAAAGCTCTTAACCGCAAAGATCGCAAAGTTCACGCGAAGGGCGCAAAGGAAACTTTTTAGAACCCCATAATGTTATATCCGCAGTCCACGTAAATCACTTCGCCGGTGATTCCGGAACTGGCGTCCGAAGCCAGAAACACTCCGGTAGCGCCGACTTCATTCACGTCAACGTTGCGGCCTAAAGGCGCGCGTTCGGCATGCGATCTCAGCATGTCGCCCAAACCGGAAATGCCACGGGCCGCCAGGGTCTTGATCGGTCCAGCGGAAATCGCGTTGACGCGAATTTTTTTTCTGCCTAGATCTTGCGCTAGATAACGCACGCTGCACTCCAGAGCCGCTTTGGCCACGCCCATCACGTTGTAGTGTGGCACGACTTTCTCCGCGCCGTAGTAGGTCATGGTGATGACGCTGCCGCCATCTTCCATCAGCGGGACGGCGGCCTTGCACACCGCAATCAGCGAATAGACGCTGACATCGTGGGCAATGCGGAAGCCTTCGCGGGTGGTGTTCACAAAGTCATTCTTCAGTTCGTCGGCGGGCGCGAAGGCGACGCTGTGTACCAGCACGTGCAGTTTGCCGTAACGTTCCTTGAGTTTTGCGAACAGGCGCTCGATCTCGGCGTCGTTGGAGACATCGCACATGAAGGCTTCGGCGCCGGGGAGGGACAGAATCAGGTCTTTGGCTTCTTGCTCCAGCCGTTCGTTCTGGTAGGTGATGGCCAGTTTGGCGCCGGCGTTGTGCAGTCCCTGGGCGATCGACCAGGCAATGCTGCGCTTGTTGGCGACTCCGAAGACGACGGCGTTGCGCCCTGCAAGATCGAATAACATTGAGGGTCTCCCTGAGAAACTGTAAGGATAGCAGTCTGGAGTAAGTCTTTACCACAGAGACACAGAGTCACAGAGGGAGACTTGGCTTCCTGATTTCAAGATATTGGTGTTCTCTGTGTCTCCGTGCCTCTGTGGTGGGTTTTTGCCTACTCCACCGGGCCGACATCGCCGGCGGGAACTGCGGCCCGTACCGGCCAGATGGCGCTGACCATGCCGATCGCGTAAACCATACCGATGATGGAAAATCCGGCGACCAGGTTGGCTTGGGCGACTGCGCCTACGAGGAGTGCCAGCACGATCTGTAGCGCCGTTCCGGCGAAGTAAAACGTATTCTGCACCCGTCCCATGAAGTGCGGCGGCACCTGCTCCATGATGCTGGTGTTCATGGCGACGCTGTTAATGCCGCGGGCCCATCCCATGATTGCGTAGACCAAGACCGCCAGGGCGAGCACGGGGGCGAGAGGAGCGCAGCTCATGCAGATTGCGAGCAGTCCCATGGAAACCGCCACGGACCGCCGTGCGCCCAGGGCGGCGATGATCTGGGGCGCAACTAAGGCGCTCAGAAACGCTCCTGTGCCCCAGCCGCCGTTGAACCAGCCGTAGCCCACCGCGCCAGCATGAAAAACTTTGTCGCTGAGCGGCGCCGTCACCACCACCGCGGTCATCATCGCGCCCAGAAAAAGTGCCCAGGCGATTCCCAGTAACATCAGGTTGGGCCGGACGCGAAGAAACTGTATGCCTTCGCGAAGTTCGCGTACGAAGCGGTCGAGGGCGGACTCCGCCGCGATGATATCGGCGTGCAACTCGGCGGGGCGTGGGACCACGTGGCGTCCTTTGCGCACTCCGAAATAGAAGAGAAACGAGACCACATAGGTGGACGCGTCGATCAGCAAGACTCCGCCCAGCCCGATGTGGTTGTACACGAATCCCACGATGGCGCCGGCGATCAGCCAGCCGCCTTGAATTCCCGCCAGCAGAAAAGTGTTGGCGTGGACGTACTCTTCACCGGGCGTCAGTTCCTGAATTAGAGCTGTGATGGTGGGCCAGAACATCCAGAAGCCCGCCGCCACCAAGGTATTCATCAAGTACAGCTGCCACAAGTGCACGCGATGCCGGAAGGCCAGAATCGCAACTATCAGAATGATCAATCCGCGCAGGGCATCGAGCCACATCACCAGCCGACGGCGGTCTTCACGGTCGATGAGCACGCCGGTGAAGGGCAGCATCAGCATGGCGGGAATGGTTTGCAGGATGGCGAGCGTTCCCAGCGCGACTTCAGAATGGGTGGCTTGCAGAATGTACCAGGCGACCGCGGCGGCATTCATGCCGCTGCCCAGCATGGAGATCACGTTGGCGCCGAAGACGAAGCGTAGCGCTTTCTTCTGAAGAATCGACCGCACATTCTAATTTAAATGATTGCCGGAGAGCCGCCAACTGAGGGGCAGATTTTCAGGCACGGGCCGACGAAACGGCCAGCGGATTTGGATCTTGCGGGCCTCGTAGAACAAGTAAACGATCAACACCAGCATCACTGGTTCGATGGGGTGTTTGTAGCGGGGGAAGGGATTGACCAGGTAGTAAGGCAGCGGGTAAATCAGTAGAAAGCACGCCAGCAAAAGCCCTCCGCGCACGCGGTCGCGAAGCGTCAGCCACAACCCGGCAAACGCAAATAGAGCTGCCAGCAGAAAATTGACATGGCGGGAAATCATGAGGTCGTAACCGGCGACGATCGTCGCCTGCGGAGGCGCGATCCAGAAATACATTGCGCGCTTCACCGTGAACCACAAGAATCTTCCCGGATGTTCGCGGATGAACTGTCGCACCTCAGTTTTCTTTTCATCCATGAAGTTGAGTTCACCCAGTTCCTGAAAGCGGCGCATGGCGTCAGGATCGTTGCCGGGATGCTCGCCTCGAGTCCACAAACCCTCTGATTCAGCATTGTTGGATTCGTACATTTCCAGCGGAAGATTGTCGCGCACCAACAGAAATCTGCCGAACTCGTGGTAGTTCCGCAGCAGCCAGGGAGTTACCAGCAGAGTTGCGGTGAGTACACACAGGATAAGCCCAGACAATCGCCGGGGACTGCGGGGCGCGCGGAACCACAACCAGATCAAGCAGCAAAGCATCAGGCTGAAGAGCGCGGTGTTGGTTAGGATGATCAATCCCCACAGCACCCCGAATGCGATCCAGGTGCGGTACAGCGGAGGCTGGCCGGCCATGCGCAAGGTGAGCAGCAGGGCCAGGCTCAGAAGAAACGTGGTGAAACTGGTCTCCCATACAACGCGCGTGGGCCAATACAGGAAGTAGGGAAACACGGCCCAAGCCCAGGCGGTGGCACGGGCCACGCCGATTCCGTACATCGGCTCTGCGATGCGGTAAAGGGTCAGGCAGGTCAGCGCGGCAAAGATGCTATTGAAAGTCAGGATTACCCAGGCCGAGGCAGCGGAGTAAATCCCAAACAGCTTGAATACTCCGGCAAGAATGTAGGGATAGACCGGCGGCGCCCAGGCACTTGGTCCGGTGGGCAGGTCGGTGGGTGAGCTGAAGCCTTGTCCGCCGGCGATGGAGCGGGCCAGGCGGCCCATTTCCCAGCCAAACTGAAAATGGTCGCGCCGGGGGGTGATGCGGTAAGTGTGTCCGATGCCGATCACGGCCAGCCGCAGCAGCAGTGCGACCAGGACGATGAAAAGGATCGAGTGACGGAATGAACGCCGCCCTGCTGGTGGCGGCACAGGCGCGACCGTCGTCGGCAGCATCTCGTCGCGGCCCTTCATCGCCCAGACTATAGCATGGGGCTTCGTGGGCTCCAGCTTGCCGCTTGGCAATTCCATGCTTGCAAGCGTCCGCAATCGGAGCTACGATTCCGGCGCGAAGCGTGGAGGTGGCTATGAAGCGCGATCAAAGATGTGTG
Organism: Terriglobales bacterium; assembly: GCA_052147055.1. GTDB lineage: Bacteria > Acidobacteriota > Terriglobia > Terriglobales > Acidobacteriaceae > JABCZH01. The sequence goes on along the minus strand of JBKQLO010000095.1, from coordinate 22,816 downwards.
CTGGCGGCAGCTGTTTTGCAAGCGTGCTGTCTTTTCGGAAATGCGCAGGTTGACAAGATTGTGATCCCGGCGGGAACACCCGAAGATCAGGCGTTGACGGCGATCACCAACGAGCAGGACGCGCAGAAGCGGCTGGCCATGTACCAGGAATTCGTGCAGAAGTTTTCGGCGAATCCGGCGGCCGTAGCTTATGGCGACTGGCAGATTTCACAGACGTATCAGAGCGCAGGAGACCTGCCGAAAGCGATGGAGTTCGGAGAAAAATCGCTGGCGGGTTCGCCGCACAACCTGGACATCATCGTGTCGCAGGCTAACATCGCACAACAGATGAAGGATAACGCCAAGGTGATGCAATACGCGGAACTGGGAGGCGAAGTAGTCAATTCGATTGCCAAGGAAGCCAAGCCGGAGGGTGAGACCGACCAGGAGTTCGCCACGCGCATCGCGGAGGAAAAGAACGCGGCTCGAAGTTCCTACGAGTTTCTGGAGGCCGCTGCCTTCAACTCGATCGCCAACGAAAGCAATGCCAAGACCCGCATGGCCTATATCGAACGGTTCACGCCGGCGTTTCCTGATTCTCGTTTTCAGGACTCGATTGCCACCTACGCCATGATGTCGTTGTCTGAGTTGAAGGACACGGCGCGGTTGATTTCTTACGGGGAGAAAGTCCTGGCGAGCAATCCCAATAGTTTGCCAACGCTGTTGCTCATGGCGAACACCTATTCCGAAGATCCGAGGCCGGGCAGCGCCGCCAAGGCCGCTACTTATGCCCAGAAGGCCATCGACGTGGCTAAAGCCGATGCTCCGGACGCCGACCGTTCCCGGAAGGTGTCGGCGGGCGTGGCCTACTCCACGCTGGGCTACGCGCTCATGAAGCAGGACAAGACTGCTGCCTCTATCCCTGATCTGAAGTCCGCCGTGTCTCTGCTGAAGGGCGAGGACGATCAGTCCTACGCCGTGGCCGGCTACCGGCTGGGTTATGCGTATGCCAAACTGAGCAAGGTGAGCGAGGCCCGGGAAGTGCTGACCGACGTCGTCAAGATTGCTGGCCCGGTGCAGCAGCCAGCGAAAGATCTTTTGCTGAAAGTGAACGCCGCACGGTCCAAAGGAAATTAGACGAGGGCCGAAGCCTCTAGTGCTTGACCAAGTCTCCGGAGAGCATCCTGGCTTTGTTCGCCAGCGTGTACGCCCGCTGCACGTCCCCATCGTCAGCTGCCTTTTTTGATTGCTCCATGTAGCTTCTGATCTGCTTCACCGTGTCTTGCTGAGCGGGGTTGAGCTGGCGGCTTGCGATGGTCTTCAGATTGTCGCCGGTCATCGCCAGGAGGTGATTTGTGGTCTCGAGTTGCTGTGAGGCTTGCTGCTGGCTCACGCCGGGCGCGATCTTCACGTCGGGATCGCCCGTGCTGCCGTTGTGGACAACCTTCTTTTTATGCTTCTTGGTCTTGGCGGTCGCTGCGCAATCCGTTTGCGGAGCCGACCCCGATGGTGGAACCGCGGGACAAGGTTTCACAGCCGTGGGGGGCGGAGGCGTTGGCGCGGGAGAGGCTGGGGTTTTATCCGGCTGGGACGTTTGCGGAGACGGAGCAGTTTGCGGGAACGCGACGCCAGACGCATGCGGCGCTCCAGACGCCAGCAACCATGCAATCGTCAAGACGATAGTGAACAAACTCATGTGGCTATCCGATATCCCTCACGAAACGGCCCGTGAACGAAGTTTATCTCCGGCCGGCTCTTGCCCGTCACCATTGACTTCAGTGCGCATTTCGCTCAACGGCAAACTTAGGCGGAAAGTAGTACCGTGCCCGTCAACCGATACAAAGTCCACCGAGCCATAGTGCCATTGCATGACCTGGTAGGTCTGCGCCAGCCCGATCCCGCTGCCGCCTTGCTTGGTAGTGAAATATAGTTCAAAAATCTTCTCCTGAAGTTCCGGAGGAATGCCTCCACCTTCGTCTCGAATCTCGGTGACCACCTGACCTTCGTCGCTGTGGGCAGAGATGGTCAGAGTTCCGCCCTGCGGCATGGCTTGCACACCGTTGAGCACGACGTTAAGGATGGCTTGCTTCATAAAATCCACGTCCACTTTCACGCTCAGGGGGCCGGGCGTCAGGTCGCGGACGATGGCGACGCCGTGCTGCTCAGCGTCCGGAGTGGCCAGCACCAGGACGTCGTCCAGCAGGCGCTTGAGATCGATCTCTTCGATGCGAAGGTCTCGCGGCCGCGTGAAGTCCACCAGAATCTGCACCACCCGGTCGAGACGGTGAATTTCGTTTCCAATGACGTCCATGTGGCGGCGGGTGTCCGGATCGACCTGCTGCAGCTTGCCTTGCAGGAGTTGCAGATGCAGCACGATGGCGTTGATCGGATTCTTCACCTCATGGGCTACACCACGAGTGAGCCGGCCACTGACCGACATGCGGCGTGACATCTCGATTTCATCGCCGATTTGTCGCACCGACTCGGCGTCGCGCAGAATCAGCAGTGCGCCGATGGGCGTGCCGCGTTCCTGGATGAAGTCGAGCGAGACCTGCACTCGCTTGCCGTTGGTCGATTCCAATTCTGTCTGCGCGATCGCGCGTTGCAGTCGAAACCCGTCCAGTATCAGACCGCCAAGATCGGAACCGGGAGTAAAAATCTCCCCCGCGGTACGGCCCAGCAATTCTCGTCTTGGTCTTCCGAGAAAACGCTCCACCGATGCGCTGACCAGTACTACTCGCGAATCCCGGGTGAACAGCATCAAACCGTCCTGCAAGTTGGCCATGATCTGGTCAACGTTGTCTTTCAAGGCGGAGAAGATTTCTTTGGCATCGCGCATCTGCCGCCCCAGGTGGGCAATTTTCGAGGTAACCAGGCCATACTCGTCTCTGCCCGGTTCTTTATCCGGGATGGGTTCGGGGTTGCCTTCGGTGGCGCTATCGAGGCTGCGGCTGATGCGCTCCAAGGGGCCGAGGGCAAGGTTAGAAAGGACGGCCCCGAAAACCAGCGACAGCAAGATCGCGATCCCAGAGAGAATGAGCGCGTGACGCAATCGCGCTGTGAGTTCGTTCTTGAGGAATACAGTGGAAACACCCAGGCGCACGCTGCCGAACGCGGCGCCATTGAGTTTCAAAGGCAGGCTCACTTCGTAGACCGTGGGTGGACGGTAAAGCATCCGCAGTTGGTCGCGAAAACGAGCATCCTGCAAACGCTGAAAATCGGGACGTTCAGTGATGGGTTTGGCAAAGAGATCCGGATTGGAGTGCAAGATGGCTTTGCCCTCGGCATCGACCACGGCTGCATCGTAAATGGTGGGCCAATTACCTGCCACGGACTCCACGAACCCATTGAGGTTGGTGTCAATCGAAAGATAATAGGCAGTGGCACCACGCACCGCTTTCTGATCGTCCGTATTTACCTTGGTGCTGGACAGGTCGGGAACTGCCTCATTCACCAGGTACGCCATTTGGGAGGCGAGGTGGTCGGCAGTTTCACGCGTGTTAAGAATCTGCTGGCGGAGAATCTGCGAAACGTAGATGTACGAGGAAAATGACACCACCACGGTCACCATAAATGTGATGGCCACCACGAGCTGGGTTTTTCGACGCATACTTCACTTTCGACGCACCAACAATGGCGGTCCGGCGTTCTAGGCCGGCAGGTCGTCCTTGTCGGCAGCTGCGCTGCCGTACTCCTTCAGCTTATTATGCAGGGTTTTCAAGCTAATGCCGAGAATCTCAGCGGCGCGGGTTTTATTGTTGCTGGTGGACTCCAGGGTCTTCAGTACCAGCAATCTCTCGGCCTCTTCCACGGTCGTACCCACGACCAGGTGCACGCCATCCGAATCTTCAGACGAAGCGCGAAGCGTGGTCTGGCCGAACCCAGGAGGCAGGTGTTTGGTCTCAATCACAGCCCCATCGCAGACGATGACCGCACGTTCCAGGGTATTGCGCAACTCGCGCACATTTCCGGGCCAGGAGTAGTTTTGGAACGACGTCAAAACCGCGTCACTGACGGCTTTCACGGTGCGTGCGTGCTTGGCGTTCATGTCTTTCAGTAGACATTCCACGAGCGCGGGAAGGTCGTCCTTATGCTCACGTAGCGGGGGCATGTGGATGTTGAACACATTCAGGCGATAGTAAAGGTCATTGCGCAGCTCCCCGCGAGCGACTGCTTCTTCCGGTACCTTGTTGGTGGCCGCCAGGACGCGAACATCCACTGTGGTCTCCACCTTGCTGCCCAGACGTCGCAGCTTATGGTCCTCCAGCACGCGCAGCAGTTTGGCCTGGGTCGCGACCGGCATTTCGCCGATTTCGTCCAGCAGGAGGGTCCCGCCCTCCGCCAGTTCGAAGCAGCCGGTCCGGCGCTCCAGTGCGCCGGTGAATGCTCCCTTTTCGTGGCCGAAGATTTCGCTCTCGATCAGGGTCTCAGGAATGGCTGCGCAATTGATGGGAACGAATGCTTTGTTGCGTCGAGGACTTAGAGCATGGATGGTACGAGCCACCAGCTCCTTGCCGGTGCCGCTGGCGCCCGTGATCAGCACCGACGCGGTGCTGGGAGCGACCATCTCCGTCAGGCGGAAGATTTCCTGCATTTTCTTCGAGGAGCCGACCAGTTGACCGAAAGCACCCTTGTCACGCAAGGCGCGCTTGGTGATCTCCAGTTCGTTGCAAGTGCCGAGCAGTTTGGATGCGTTCTCCAAAATGGCGCGCAACCGAGTGGTATCAATCGGTTTCTCGATGTAGTCGTAAACTCCCAGTCGCCCGGCGTGAAAGGCGCTGTCGATTGTCTTCTGCGCTGTCACCACCACAATCGCGATGTTCTGGGAAAGTTCGGCGATACGCTCTACGAGTTCTAATCCGCCCATGCGCGGCATCTTGAGGTCGGTTACGACGATGGCTGGCGACCAACGGGTAACTTTCTCCAGGCCTTCCACCCCGTCCCGCGCGGTCTCGGCACTGTAGCCCCAGGCCGAGACGACCTCGGCCAGGCCAGTGCGCTCGTTTTCCTCGTCTTCGACGATAAGTACTTTCTCCGCGCTCATATCCACACTCATTATTGGGGCTGAGTGTCCGATACTGCAAGCGGCCTAGGCTGGCGAGGCGAACTCTGGAGGCTACGGCGCGGTATCAAGTTGAGACTCGACAGGGATACGAAAGTAGACGAAATTCGTGGTTGCCGCGTATGATGTTGTCTCCATTTTCTCTTTAAAAACTGTGTGGTTTGTTGGGATTGTTCCCAACGAGCTGGGCATCTTAACAGTGCCGCGCGCGGAGCCCCCAATTTCCAGTTTTTATGCGCGTGCGTGGAAATTTATCTAATCACGAAAGTTCGGAGGACGACATGTCGGTTTTGTGCAATAGGTACAGTGGGCGTGTAATCGGTTGTCGATTGTTGGTGGCCCTGGCAGTGTTGCTGCTGTCGACGATTACGGTGGCGCAGCAGGGTGAAACCCCGAAATACGAAATCTTTACCGGCTATCAATGGTTGCATCCCGGCGGAACCGTTCCGGCACCGGGCCTAAGTCTCAACGCCCCGGTAGGGCTGGAATTGCAGAACTTGCCGGCCGGCGGCGGCGCCAGCTTCACTTATTTCTTTACCAATCACATGGGGTTGGAGGGTGACTTCGGACGGAACCAGAACGGCAACTCCAACGAGACCACTCTGTCGTTTGGTCCACACCTCGAATACCGGCACAACCGGCTGAACGTGTTTGGGCACGCCATGGTGGGCTGGAATTATTTGACGACTCCGGGCTTGGACTCGCGAAGCGGCATCGGAGCGATTGTGGGTGGCGGACTTGATATTCAAATCACCCGCTTGATCGGCATCCGATTGGTTGAAGCGGATTGGGTTTGGGCCCACCAGAATTTTTCTGACGTGGTGGCGCCCGAATTCCCGGGTTTGCGACGCATCGATCTGGAGGGTGCGCGGGTGCGGACCGGCATCGTGTGGAACTTCGGTTATCCGCAAGCCGTAACGCCTGGCGCCAGTTGTTCCGTGCAACCCAGTGCAGTAATGGTGGGAGAGCCAATCACAGCCACTGCCAGCGGCAGCAATTTCAATCCCAAGCACACCCTGACCTACACTTGGGCCAGTAATGGCGGGAAGGTCGCGGGCAAGAACAACACCGCCAGCATCGACACCAATGGCGTTGCCGGCGGCAGCTACACCGTCACCGCCCACATTTCCGATCCCAAGATGAAGAACAGCGGAACCGCCAGTTGCTCGGCGAACTTCACCGTGAAAGAGCCGCCAAAGAATCCTCCCACGATGTCGTGCTCCGCCAGTCCATCGACGTTGCAGGCGGGCGGGAGTTCGACCATTACCTGCACCTGCACCAGTCCGGACAATGTTCCGGTCAACGTTAGCAACTGGAGCTCGACCGGCGGCAGCGTTTCCGGCAGCGGGTCAACCGCGTCGCTCAACACCGCCGGCGCTTCGGCCGGAGCGATTTCCGTGAGTGCGACTTGCACGGATTCGCGGGGTCTCACGGCGCAGGCTTCCACACAGGTGAATGTGGAGAACGCGCCACCGCCAGCGCCACCACAGGCTCAAAAGCTGAGCCAGTGCGACTTCCCCAATAAAGTGAAGCCGTGGCGCGTGGACAACACTTGCAAGGCCATCCTGGACGATGTTGCCAAGAACCTGCAACAGAATGCGGATGCCCGGCTGGTGATCGTCGGTAATGCCGAGGCGGGAGAGAAGCGGCCGAATCTGGCGGCGGAACGTGCCGTGAATTCGAAGGCCTATCTCACCAGCGGCGAAGCGCAGTTGGGAATTGATCCCAGCCGCATTGAGACGCGAACCGGCAACGCCAGCACCACAACGGCCGAATACTGGGTGGTTCCAGCGGGTGGAACCTACTCGGGCGAAGGCACGCAAGCCGTGGATGAATCCAAAGTGAAGGCGGTACCGGACCATCCTGCGAAAAAGAAAGCGCCGGCGAAGCCGTAAACCGTCGCTACCAGATGAAAGACTATAGCCGGCCGGGCCCCCCTGGGCTCGGCCGGCTTTTTCGTCTCCTGGCAATGGTTGCGGGGGCGCTCTATGGGCCAATCGGCCCGTTCCAGCGTGCCTTTCCCTTCGGTAACTTGCCCGGTCCGTGCTACCCTGTCACGCTGTGCCTCTGTGGGAATTCCATCCATATAGGGGCAAACTGAGTCTATGACTTTGGGAACAAGCAGCTTCGTCAATCGTAAGTTGTTGATTGCTATGTCACTTATCCTGCTCTGCGCCAGCGCTTGGGCGGGCCAGTGGACGGCTTTGGGGCCAGACGGCGGCGATGTCCGCAGTCTGACCTATGATCCTCACAATCCCGACCACATATTTCTGGGAACCAGTACGGGCACGATTTTCGTCTCCACGAACGGGGGACAGGACTGGTCTCGCGTCGCTCATCTGGGTAGCGGCGATGACTATGTAATCGACCACATCGCGCTCGATCCGCAGAACTCGGAAAAGATGTACGCGGCGGTCTGGAGCGTAGAGAACCAGCAAGCTGGCGAGCTATTTCACTCGCGCAATGGTGGCCAGACTTGGGAAATTGTCCCGGCCATGCACGGCAAGTCGATTCGCGCCTTGTCCATTGCTGCCTCCGATTCCAAAGTTCTGACTGTCGGCGCGCTGGATGGCGTGTATCGCAGCAAGGACGCGGGCAAGAACTGGGAAAAGATTTCTGCCGCCAATTCCGAGATCAAGAATATTGAGTCCATCGCCGTCGATCCCAAGGACCCGAGCGTGGTGTACGCCGGCACCTGGCACCTGGCGTGGAAAACCGCAGATGGCGGCGCCAATTGGGCGCACATCAACAAAGGTATGATTGACGACTCCGATGTGTTTTCCATCATCGTGGACTCGTCCAACACCTCGGTCGTATTCGCCAGCGCCTGCTCGGGCATCTACAAGAGCCAGACCGCCGGCGAACAGTTCCAGAAGATCCAGGGTATTCCATTTTCAGCGCGCCGCACTCGCGTGTTGAAGCAGGACCCCAGCAATCCCGCCATCGTCTACGCGGGAACGACGGAAGGTCTATGGAGAACCGCTGACTCCGGCAAGACCTGGAAGCGAGTGACCAATCCTGAAGTCGTGATCAACGACGTTATGGTTGATCCTCGGAACTCCCAGCGCGTGCTGCTGGCGACTGATCGCGCGGGAGTGTTGGCCAGCAACAACGGGGCCGAGAGCTTCACCGCTTCCAATCACGGTTACACCCATCGCTATGTCACCACCATTCTCGCGGACAAGAAAGATCCCGAGACCATCTATGTGGGCGTGGTCAATGACCGCGAACTGGGTGGTGTCTTCGCATCGCACGACGGCGGCCAGCACTGGATGCAGAAGAGCGCGGGACTGGATGGCAGAGACGTATTTGTTCTGAAGCAAGCGACCGGCGGAGACATTATCGCGGGGACCAATCGTGGCATGTTCGAGCTGCGCCGCAATGCTTCCACCTGGAGCCCGATCAACAACATCGTTGAAGAGAAGGGATCCAGAAAGACCAAGACTACGGTGCGCTCGGTACTGACCGCCAAGGTCAGCGACATCGAGATCACGCCTAAGCACTGGCTGGCGGCGACCGCGGCCGGGCTCTATACCAGCTCGAATGAGGGTCAGAGCTGGAATGGCGGGCCGGTCAAGGGGCAAAAGGACTTTGTCTCGGTACAAGCTGACGGTGAATTGATTGCCCTGGCCACACGCAGCAGTGTGCTGACCTCTACCAACGGCGGTGCAAGCTGGCAGGAGTCGGACACTCTGGCTCCGTTCGTCAGCAGCATTCGCAGCCTCACCATCACTCCTGAAAAGGAGATCATGATTGCCTCCCGCGAAGGCGCTTTCCGCAGTCCGAATGCGGGCGGCGGCTGGGAGCACATGCAGAACGGTCTGCCCGACAAGAACATCAGCTCCATCACCTATGACCAGAGCAGCCATCGCTTGCTCGCTACCAGCACCGAAACCGGTGTTGTCTTTGAAAGTCAGGACAATGGCCAAAGCTGGCAGCGTGGGCCGGACACGGGATATCCGCTGCGCCGCATCAGCGTGGTGCACGGACATTTCGTAGCCGCCACTCCGTTTGATGGCGTGGTGGTTCAGCCGGATGGCGACCGCAGCGCGTCAGCGGGTGTGGGTAGCTCGACGAATTAGTTCTGGCGTTGGTTTTAGAACAAAAGAGGGGCGGCGAAAGCCGCTCCTTTTGTTTGGCCGACGAAGACTTGCCTTGAGGAACTGGCACTGGCGACTCAAGTGGGCTATCGTGTCGGGGAGACAATCTTGCCTCGGAGGATGTCCAGATGACCCGGATCAGCCAGTCGTGCCCAGTTTGCAGCCGCAGGATCGTCTTAAAGGCTGGTGTTTTGGCCGCCATTCCGTTTGTTGCGCCGGCCGCGATTTTCGCTGACCAACAACCCGCCGCCGCGAACGGCGGCAGCGATCCCTACCCAATTCCATGGCTGGATAAGAATGGCAGTCACAACCAGCCAGCGGGAACGAATTTAGAGCCTTCCCACATTTACCATTTCAAAGGGCAAGTGGCCCGCTGCAGCACTTTCACTGGCATCGGGACCGATAATAAGGGGAACCGAATCGCGTTTGGCAGTCCAACCACCGATTATGGGGTAGTGCAGGGCGAGTACTGGGGCGCCCGAACCACGCAGCAGGGCACCTTTACCCATATATGACTCACGCTTTTCCGGGGACAGGCTGTCCCCGCCAACCAGATACATGACTTCCACCCACCCATCGCGCCTTCCGGACTTTACTGGGTGGTGCCTGTGCCGAAGGGTGGTCTGAATATCAGTCCGGACGGGAACACGTTCACATTGGAAATGCAGAGCGTCGCCGTGGTTGACCAGCCGCGGTGGCCGGCGCTCGACTCAATCGCCACGCCCGCACGGATGAATTTCAGGATGGTCTGGAAATCAACCGGAGAGCCGGTGAAGTACGACGACGCCTCCAGGCATTTCCGGTTCACTGGCGCGCGTGCCACGTGCCAGCTTGAGGCACAAGTCGAAGTTCCTGCCATCGGTTTTTCGTGGAAGTCGGACCCGTTGAATACGTCCAAGTGCGACTTTGCGATCGTCGGGGAAGAGGTCAACGGCCGTTACTACGACGGCTAAGGGGATGAGAAGAGCGGGGGTGTGACGTAAACCGAGCAGAATGTCGGCGTCCGATTCCCAGGAGGCGCTTTATGTTTAGGTGCTCTCACGATTGGCCAATACCGAAGTCTCACGAACTTTCATTAGGCGCTCATCCGCGGTCACCAGGGTTAAATCGAAAACTTTGGCGGTAGCCACCAGGAAGCGGTCAGCGGGGTCGCGGTGTTTAAGCCGCAGGCGCGCCACTTCCCGCGCGACCTCGTAGGTGATGGTGGCCTCCTGTAAAGGCAATGCCCGCAGTGCCTGGGGAATCCAGGTTTCGATATTCTCGCCGGGGAGAATTCGCTTCTTCTGCCACAACACGATCAGTTCCCAGACGCTGATGGGCGACAGCCAGAGTTCGTTGTCGGGATCCTGGATTGCGTTAGAGACTCGCTGGGAAAGGCGCTCTGGCTCCAGCTCGCTCCACAGCCAGATGTGGGTGTCGAGCAGCAGCCTCATGAACGCAGCACTTCCCAATCATCTTCATCGCTGGCCGGAGAAACGATGTCACCCAGGATCCGGGCGGTGCCTCGCATCGATCCCAGCTCGCGGCGGGCGGGGTTCGCAACCGAGGGTGGCCCGACCTCGGCCACGGGTTCGCCAAACCGCGTGACCAGCACTGGTTTCCCTGTCTTCCGCACGCGTTCCAAGACTGCCAGGCAGGTAGCCTTGAACTTCGAAATGGCGATTTGCTCCACTAGATATATCGTATCATGGTCAAAGACCATGGTCAACTTAGGACATCTAGTTCCTCATCAGCGAACCACCATTCCCAAGGATGCCATCCACCGCGTGATCGTTCGCAACCATATTCTGAAGTCTGCCGAGAATATAATCGTCGTCGCTACCCCTGGGGCACAAAGCGGGGGCCAGCAAAACGTGGTCGCGGGGATGAATTGAGCCATCAGCAAGCTCGGCCCCATCTCCTATCGGGTTGATGTGGAAGCGCGCGGAGTGCCCACCACTCTGGCCGGCGGCCTGACCGAGCCCACCGCCTCAGCGATCATGACCGATGTCAATAAGTGCCTTCAGATTCCCTGAGGCGGCCGCATGGCGTGAGGTGGATGACACAGACATTCCTACGATTGAGCACGCTCCTTTCCTGCATGATTCCATGATGGCAAGGCATTACTGAGAAGAAACTCCCTGGTTCAGCCCTCCGGCGCTCGTATCTGATTGAGCCATCGAGGCCGCGGGATGGCATCTGCCGTGCGACTTGCCGCCGGGGCGGATGGCAGGCAGGATCAAGTCATGAAGCGGACAGGGCGATCCGTGTGGGTATTTGCGGGGCTGGCGTTGATGCTATTTCCGGCATGTTCGCGCCAACCGGGGTTGCTGTCCGCAAAGGAGAATGCCCGGTCCAACCCCCTCCCGTTTGACAATCCGCCCCACCGCGCGGGAATCTCTCCCACGCAGGCATTTGCTTCCACTTCCATTCCGGCCGGGACTCGCATCGTGATCCTGTTGCAGTCGTCCGTGTCCAGTGCGGAGTCGCGTTCGGGTGACCAGTTTCAGGCTGTATTGGAGGAACCGATCGTGGTTCAGGGACAGACCCTGGCCCCCAGCGGAATTGCGATTACGGGCAGGGTGGTAGAGGCAAAAGCCTCCGAGCCTCGAGAGCCGGGCTATCTGCGATTGACGCTTTCAGCCGTAGTCATGGATGGCAAGGCTATTGAAGTACACACATCGAGTGTCTTCTCGAAAGGCGGCCCGCGGGAACGTCCCCGGTCAACCCCGAGCGCCGAATTGCCGGCTGGCACGAATGATGTTCAGTTTTCCACCGGTCGACGACTCACCTTCCGACTACTCCAGCCCCTGCCTCTACAGGGATAGGCCATCTTTGCGTTCCGCTTTTCTATTGAAAAAACGAGAGATAAGAACTGGCTGCGATATCCACTGGTTCCTGAAGTCCCAGTTTGGCCATCACTTCTACCCTGTGATGGCAGTCCTAATAACTCCCGGTCTGCCCCGCCTAGACTTCCCGAATAGGGAGCTTGCTCAGCCAATCGTGTGACCGGATCGGGAAGCGTTCCGGTCCTGAACACTCGTCATTTTTCTTTGTCCCATGAACGCACTGGCACAGGTTCAGCCCAAACTGGAATCGGCGGAAGCGATCGCCGAGCAACAGTTACGAACTGCACAAACGCTGGAGGCCATCGGCCGTTTAGTGAGCGGGGTGGCGCATGACTTCAATAACCTGCTTACTGGAGTGGTGCTGTGCTCCGACTTGTTGCTGGCCAGGCTGGAGAAACAGAGTCCACTGCGACGATACGCGCAGGAAATCCGTATTGCAGCCGCGCACGGCACCGAGCTGATCCAGCAACTGCTGGCCGTGGCTCAGCAAGGGGCGGTGGCTGCGAGTTTGCTGTCATTCAATGACGCCATCACAGGTCTGAGCAATTTGCTGGTACGCCTGATTGGGGAGGACATCGAGTTGGTTACACATCTGGCCACTGACTTGGGCATGGTGAAGATGGACCCGGCGCACGCCCAACAGATTATCTTGAACCTGCTGCTGAATGCCCGGGATGCCATGCCGGATGGCGGTCGTATCACTCTCACCACCCGCAACTGTGGCTTGGCCTTCTCAGACTCTGGGCATACCGCATCGGCGATGCAGCACATCGAGGTCGAAGTCGGTGATACCGGTTGCGGCATGGATGCCGAGACGCGTGCCCGCGTCTTCCAGCCTTTCTTCACCACCAAGAAACCCGGTAAGGGCAACGGGCTGGGACTGTCCACGGTTTCCAGCATCGTCCAACAGAATGGGGGAACCATCGTGGTGGAGAGCGAACCAGGAAAAGGGGCGCGAGTGGTTGTCCGTCTGCCAGCGCAGTTCGCACCTCACACTACCAAAGAAGCCGGCGGCCGATTTGAGGCGGCTTCTGCGCCACAACCTGAGACTTAAAGAGAGGGACGATGACCATGACTACCGCTGCGGCGCCTGCTGTCGACATGCCCACATCCGAGCCGGGGAATTTTCTGAACCTGGTGATTGTTGATGACGAACGTTCCATTCGCGAGGTCTGCCGCGAGGTTGCGCGCAACCTGGGCTTCAACGCCCTGGTGGCCGATTCTGCCGAGCACACCTACCGCCTGCTGGAGTCGCACGCCATCGACGTAATATTGCTCGATCTGAAATTGCCGGGGGCAGGAGGGCTGGAGGCGCTGAATAAAATCAAGCAACAGCAGCCCGATGCGGAGGTCATCGTAGTGACCGGTTGCGGCACGGTGCAGTCGGCGGTGCAGGCCATGAAGAACGGCGCTTACGACTATGTGACCAAGCCATTCAGTATGGACGAACTGCGCATCCTGCTGGAGCGCGTTTCGGCGCACTTGAAACTCAAAAGTGAAAACCGGATCCTGCGGGAGAGGATCAAATCGAAGCAGGGTTTTTCGGGAATCGTGGGTACGGCGCCGGAGATGGAGCGGTTGTACCGCATGATCGCCAAAGCGTCGCAGAGCCACCACCCCGTGTTGATCTTGGGAGAGAGCGGCACGGGCAAAGAGTTGGTGGCGCGGTCGATTCACTTTTCCGGTCCCTTTCGCGACAAGCCTTTCATCCCTGTGGATTGCGGTTCGCTGGTGCCAACCCTGATCGAAAGTGAACTGTTCGGCTATGTGAAAGGAGCTTTTACCGGGGCGGTGCAGGCGAAGGACGGACTGTTGAACATGGCCGAGGGCGGCACGGTGTTTTTCGATGAAATCGGGGAGATGCCGGTCGACCTGCAGGCCAAACTGCTGCGCGCGATTCAAGAGAAGGAAATCCGTCCCGTTGGCGGCACCCGGCGGCTGCCGATCAACGTTCGTGTTCTGGCTGCCACGAACCGTGACTTGGAACAAGCGGTCGCCCAAGGAAACTTCCGGCGCGACTTGTACTTCCGCCTGAATGTACTCAGTCTGAAGATTCCTAGCCTGCGGGAGCGGCGGCAGGACATCCCATTACTGGCGGGACACTTCCTCGACCGGTTGTCACGCGATACGGGACGGGAGTGTACTCTCAGCGACGCCGCCCTGAAGGCCATGCTGGCCTACGATTGGCCGGGAAATGTGCGTGAGCTGGAAAACTGCCTGGAACGGGCCTGCGCCCTCAATAGCGGACCGGAAATCCATCTCACCGATCTGCCCAGCGTGGTCAACGGGGGCAATGGTCGTATCACCATCGACCGAAACGGCTGCGCCAAGATTATTCCGATGTCGGAACTGGAAAAGCAGACCATTCTGGGCACCATCATGCAACTCAATGGCGACAAACTGCTGGCAGCGCGGCTGCTGGGAATCGGCAAAACTACGCTTTACCGCAAACTCAAGGAATATGGTGCCGACGAGTGTTAACTATAGGAACGGGGATTCCCGTGGCGGGATGGCGCGGGCTCGCGGGCCGGCGGAACTCCTGCATTTTCAACAGAGGCTCTGTGGCCAGTCGCGTGCAATCGGTTCGGGCATGATTTTACTGATTACTTGCGTAGCAAAAGCTCAGGAGTGCGCCCGAGCGCTGGAGGAAGCAACCCTTGAACCGGTGGTCGTCTGCACCGGTCTGCGGGAAGCGGTCGGGCAATTGCAGGAAAAGGAATTTTCTGCGGTGGTCTTTGACCTGCTCTTGCTGGATGCGCAACCCGACGAAGGCGAGACCGTGCTCAAGTACCTGGGATCGGCGGTTCCGGTTTACCTGAACTTTGCCATCACTGGAACTGCCCGTGCGGCGCGGGAATTGCGCTCGGCCTTGCAGCGGCGCAAGCGGGAAGTGCTGGCGGCGAAAAGCGACGCCGAACAGGCGCTGCATCACCAATTGAAAGACACCCTCACCGCGTTGCTGCTGTCCTGCGAAATGGCGCTGCAAGTCCCGGAGTTGCCCTCACAGGCAGCAACCAAGATGCAAGCAGTCGAAGCCTTGGCCAAGGAGGTGAGCGCCAAGCTGGGAAAAGAGATCTAGACCGCCGCTTGGCAGGGTGCGGAAAAAGCCACAAACGCTGGCACTACCGTGGAAGAGCGGCCTTCAGGGCCGCGTAAGGCGGGCGTAAGCAGCGCGGGCTTTAGCCCCTGTGGTCGCTTTTTTCGCCGGCGGATCGGGTTTCAGCGACCCGCTAGACTGCGGCTTCGCCCAGCATCTCGCTCAATACTTCTTCCGGTTTTTCATCCAGCATGAAGGCCAGAACCTCCTGCGGCACCGGGTTGCTCCACACTGGAGCAAACGATTGGCGGTGCAATGGCGACGGGCCGTGCTGGCGCAGGGCAGCCAGATGACGCGGCGTGCTGTAGCCTTTGTTCGACGCCAGCCCGTACAGGGGAAATACCGGGTCCCAGCCGCAGATCATGCGATCGCGCTCGACTTTGGCGAGGATGGAAGCGGCGGCGATGGAGGCAGACAGCGCATCGCCGTGGATGATCGACTGCTGCGGCAAATCGCAATCCAGGCGGACGGCGTCGACCAGCAAATGATTCGCGCCGGGCTGCAATTGCATGACGGCTTCGCGCATGGCCACGCGCGAGGCCTGGTAAATATTGATCTGGTCAATGCGGGCGGCGTCCACTGCGGCAATTGCCCAGGCGATCGCGTGTTCACGAATGCGCTCCGCCAGAACTTCGCGCCGTTCAGCGGGCAGCAGTTTTGAATCCCGCAGACCGCGAATGCGATATGCCGGGTCAAGAACGACCGCGGCGGCAACCACTGGTCCGAAGAGCGATCCGCGGCCGACTTCGTCAACTCCCGCCACCAGTTGCGCGCCGCCGTCCCATGCCCGCTTTTCGAATTTCAATGTACAGCGCAG
Source organism: Terriglobales bacterium (assembly GCA_052147055.1). Taxonomy (GTDB): domain Bacteria; phylum Acidobacteriota; class Terriglobia; order Terriglobales; family Acidobacteriaceae; genus JABCZH01. Next base: position 6,933 of record JBKQLO010000095.1, on the reverse strand, counting down.
CCGCTTCAACAGGCGAAGCTTGGCAGCAGCCGGGGAAAGATTCTTCTCGCGTGCGAGTTTTAGTTTGCTAGCCACTTAGCGTTAAGGAGATCAAGGCATCTTCGCTGAGGCTGGGGCTGTGGAGCAAGGGGGAAATGTGGGCCCTTCCTCCGAGTTTTCAGACCATGCGACTCGGCCGAAATGGAGGAGATAGCTCGTGAGGCGGTAGTGGGTTGGTTAAACTGACCCACCACCCGTGAGGCGGTTGAATTGACAGGGCCCCCGCGGGACACTACGCTGGCGGCATGGCAACGGTTGCAGCAGCGGCATTGGGTGCGATTTTCGGGGCCTTTCTCACCCGTTGGACTGACAGATACAAGAGCTTGCAGGAGCTCCGCGCCGCCGCCTATGCAGACTTCCTACGCGGGGTAACCGCATTGGCCATTATTCAACGTGAGGCGGTGCGAGACGGGCAAAGCTTTCTGGACGAACGTAATTCGCTGATGATTGTGGCCGATGCAAAGGCGAGAATTGCAATCTACGGTGGTAAGGCCGTCGTGCGAGCGCTGTCGACTTTCCTCGACGGCGGAGCCGTGCTGGACACCCCTGAGCGGTTCCACAAGTTTACCGAAATGTGCGAGCTAATGCGCAAGGAAAGCAACACGCAACGCGCTTCATTCGAGGACATACACAAACTGCTTTTCAGCTAGCCGCGACCCCGGCCGAAAGGACGGGTTCGAGCCGACGCGGCAATCAAAACATCATCTTGTATTTCGTGCCGTGATTATCCTTGCATGCACCAGTTCCATGCCTGTTAGTGCCGACAAGAAATTCGCAATCAAGAATTGTGCCTTTGTCCCCCTTCGCAAGACCCGTCCCGTACTGTGTGCCGCCACGAGCAACAGCTACTCCACTTGCACTGCCCGAGCTGGCGCCGGCGGGGGTGTAAACGCTGCTGTAAATAGATCCCCATGCCACCGTGTCGTTCCTCACGACAACCCATTCGCCGGTCATAATTTCCCCGGAGCGGAGGCTTCCGTCAATGCTTCCTTTGTCGGTTCCGCTGTAGTGTACGTTTAGCTCGCTCATTTCGCCGGTTTCTATGTTGTAGAGCCGCGTCGGCATGACACCGATTTGCTTAACACAGCCGCACCACACCAGCAAGAAACAACCCAGGGCGACGAGTCGAAAACAAACGGCTTGGCGCATAAGGCGATCCTCCACCGTACAATCTACACCCCGACGATGGCCCGCAGCCAGCCGCAGTAGTGCGTTACTTTGAATTTCGACAATAAAAATCCAGAACAGGCATCACGAGTTCGGCGGCGACAAGTATTGTGATGGCTATTTCCATCGTCATAAGCCAAGTGTCTTTTCGCTCAGCGCGATCATATTGCTCCCTCAGCCAAAGCTGCATGGGTTCCCGCAAAGCCCCCACTGGCCACTTTCCCCCATCGTCTTCTCAAACAACAACTCCAATTGGCTGCGTAAAATACGCACGGACGATCTCAACGCCGAGCTCCTCGAAGTGCTGACGATAGCGCGGCTTGATGTCAGCTTTTCTGACGCGGAACCATCTCACTGTTTACGTCGCTCTTTCCGCCCTCCGCTGCTCTTAGGCTTCCCAGAGGGTCACAAGGCCCTCCAAGCTCACCATACTGTCGGGCGATTATCCGGCTGGAACCTGGCTGTGCCGCCGCGCCCGCCTCTCCTGCGGTAGCAGGCTGGCATAGACATAATCCATGGCTGGCGTCGCGACGCCAGCCTGGTCGCCGAAGCGAACCACGGCACCGATGATGGCTTCCAATTCAGACGGCCGCCCAGCTGCCATGTCTCGCTGCATTGATGCCGTGGCGTCGGCCGGGCTGGTGTCCACGAACGCGAGGGTGCGTGAGACTGCGACTTCCGCGAGATGAATGCTCCGGCTGCGCGCGACTGCGGCCACTTCCTCCATCAACTGCCGCAAGAGCTCGCGAGTTGGAGGACAGGCGCGAAACTCCCCAATCGTGGAACGCGTCACGGCACCTGTGCCACTGACCGCAGCGATGAACAGCAGCTTTTCCCACAACGCCGCTTGCATGTCGGCTGGAGTCTGCACCATGACGTCGGCGGTCTTGAGCGCCTCTGCCAACGCCAGCGCATTCGCAGACAGAGGCGAGCCGTCCACTTCGCCGAGTGCAACCATGGGTTCCAGTCCGCCGTGGCGAATGCATCCTGGCGACTCGACCGAAGCGATGATCCGGCAAAGGCCCATCAAGGCATGGCTTCCACCGAGAACCTGCTGTAACTGCTCCGTTGCCTCGACGCCATTCTCCAGCGGAAGCACCTTGGTCAATGGCGTCAGGAGGGGTTTCATCGCACTCGCAGCTTCGGTGACCTGCCAAGCCTTGACCGCGAGAATGACCGCGTCGACCGGGCCAATATCTTCTGATTTGTCACTCGCCTTGGCGACTGCGACCGTGAAGTCGCCCTTGGGGCTTATCACCCTTAGGCCGCCCCGACGAATGGCTTCAAGAGTTTGCCCGCGAGCCACCACCGAAACCGAGTGGCCAGCCCGCGCCAAGACGGCTGCGAAGTACCCGCCGACCCCGCCCGCGCCAACCACCGCGAACCTTTGCTTGCTCATAGAAGACTTTTACCATAGCCGCAAGCAATTTCCATTTCCGTAACGCTACACAAAAACTTTGCGCAAAGACATTCAATGTGGGTTAAGATGCCGCAATTATTGGCTGGCAGGTACGTTCCAACGGCCAAGGTTCGACATCTCGCGAACCAGACAGGATAAGAACATGAAAAAGAATGCCCTCCCTCTTCAAACCCTGGCAGCGCTAGTCTGCACAGCGGCTTTCATGTTGTTCACAATCCCAGTAGAAGGTCAGCAGCCCCTACAGGCTTTGCATAATCATGTCCGGCCGGTAGTTGCCAACGGGCAGGCCGCGCCGGTGGGTTTACTTACCCCCACTCAGCGTATGAATCTTGCCATCGTCCTGCCGCTCCGCAACCAAAGCGAACTGACCAGCTTGCTAGGTCGGCTCTATGATCCATCCAGCCCCGACTATCGCCATTTTCTCAGCGTGGCCCAGTTTACCGAACAGTTCGGCCCCACAGTGCAGGATTACCAGGCCGTGGTCAATTTCGCCAAGGCCAATGGCTTTACGGTCACCGATACGCCTCCGAATCGCCGGCTGGTAGATATCAATGGCTCGGTGGCGCAAATCGAAAAGGCCTTCCATGTGGTGATGACTGTTTATCAGCATCCCACGGAAAACCGGACTTTTTATTCGCCGGATCGAGAACCCTCCCTCGATCTGAGCGTTCCTGTGGCCCACATTGCCGGTCTAAACGATTTTTCCATACCACGCCCCAAGCTTATGCGAGTTCCAGCAGGACAACCAATTCGCAGCAACGCCGGCGGTTCGGGCCCTGGTGGTGCGTATCTGGGCAGTGACATGCGGGCAGCCTACTACGGCGGTACGGCACTTACCGGTACCGGCCAGGCAGTCGGGCTGGTGGAGTTTGACGGCTACAACATGAGCGATGTGACGGCTACTTTTGACGGCCAGTCAAACAGTGTCGCCATCAACAACGTGCTGATCGACGGCGCCAGCGGCGGTTCGGACGGCGACGATGGAGAACAGGTTCTGGACATCGTGCAGGCAGCTTCCATGGCGCCCGGCATGACCCAGGTCCGTGTTTACATTGCGCCCGGCACCACTTCAATCGGCGTTGGTGACACCGACATGTTCAACAAAATGGCTACGGAGGACATTACGAAACAAATCAGTTGCTCCTGGGGCTGGAATCCCGATGACACTTCGTCGGACGATCCCATCTTCCAGGAATTCGCGGCGCAAGGTCAGAATCTTTTCGTCGCATCCGGAGACGCCGGAGCCTACACCGGCAATAACGCTACCGATGAAAGCTACCCCGCGGAAAGCGTTTACGTGGTAGCTGTCGGCGGGACCGACTTGACCACGACTGGCCCGGGTGGCTCATGGGTATCCGAAACGGGGTGGGCAGACAGCAGCGGCGGCCCTGCTGACAACGGCTTCGCCATACCGAGCTGGCAGGTAGGAGTGGCCAATTCGTCCAATGGAGCTTCCACCACCATCCGCAACCTTCCGGACGTAGCCGCGGAGGGGAATTTCGACAATTACCTCTGCGACCAAGGCTCGTGTGCCGGAGACTGGGGTGGCACCAGCTTCGCGGCGCCGCGTTGGGCCGGCTTTCTCGCGCTGACCAATCAGCAAGTAGTGGCTAACGGCAACTCGACTCTGGGTTTCCTGAATCCGCTCATCTATCCGATCGCTGAGAGTTCCAACTACGACAGCGACTTCCACGACATTACCAGCGGGAATAACAACAACGGCAAGGGCAAATCGTACAACGCCGTTACTGGCTACGACCTGGTAACCGGATGGGGAAGCATGAATGGGCAGAACCTGATTAACGCACTGGCCGGGTCTGCATCTCCCAGCTTCACGCTCTCGGATTCGCCGAACAGCCTGACCATTACTCAAGGCGGCGCGGGCGGCACCAGCACCATCACCGTCAACGACCTAAACGGATTCAACGGTAGTGTAAGTCTTGCCGCGTCCGGTCTGCCTAGCGGTGTGACCGCGGTGTTCAATCCCAACCCCACCAGCACCACCAGCACGCTAACGCTGACGGCGAGTGCATCAGCCAGTACTGGAACGTTTACGGTGACCATCACCGGAACCTCTGGCAGCCTGAACGCAAGTACTACCCTGGCCCTTACAGTCAATGCGGGCGCGACGCCAAACTTTACGATCAGCGCCTCGCCCGCCTCGCTGACCATAAAACAAGGTGGCAATGGCACCAGTACGATCACCATCACCAGCCAGAACAGTTTCAGTTCTGCAACTACGCTTACCGCGACCGGACTGCCCAGTGGTGTGACCGCGCAGTTCTCCCCGAATCCAGTGACTCCGCCGGCGAACAGCAGCGCGACTTCAACCCTCACACTCACGGCTTCCGCCACGGCGACCATCGGAAACGCCACGGTAGTCGTGACCGGAACGTCCGGCTCACTCAACCACAGCACGAACATCGCTTTGACGGTGAGTTCGGCCTCAGGGGCGCAGACTGCGGTTTACAGCTCTACGCTGAAAGCTCCGGAATGCTCGACCGTGGGCATCTCGTGCGACTCGGGTCCGTCACTACTGCTGGGACGCGACCACATGTCGGGCGGCGCAGAACCCAATCAACCTAACACCATCAACAACTCCTGCGCGGACGGCACCTCTGGGACATTCCATTCCGACGAGTCCAACGACCGCATCGTAGTGGCTTCGACCAGTGGCAACGCGTTGACGCACGGGACCACGGTGACGGTGACGGCAACGGTGTGGGCCTGGACTGGCTACACCTCCGACGCTCTCGACCTTTACTATGCGGCCAATGCCAACAGCGCTTCGTGGGTTTTCATCAAGACGATTGTGCCCACTAAGGCTGGAGCGCAGAGCTTGTCGGCGACGTTCACGCTGCCCACGGGCGCCTTGCAGGCCGTTCGGGCGCAATTCCGCTATCAGGGAAGAGCGTCTTCGTGCACTACGGGAGCGTACAACGATCACGATGACCTGATTTTCGCTGTGCAGTAAAGCGCAGCGACCTGGTTGTTCGTCTAACTATTCGAGCCGGCCCGGTTAGGGCCGGCTCGATGTCTTGTGGCAGAAATACGGGACCTCGGGAAACGCTGGTCTCCTGATCTCCGCGTCTCGTCTGCTATTCTGCAATGAGACTGCAAAGGCGTTGACGCCAGCCATGGCCTCGCTAGAATAAGTTGTAGCCGGGCGCGTAGCTCAAACGGATAGAGCATCGGATTTCTAATCCGAGGGTTGCAGGTTCAATTCCTGCCGCGCCTACCAATTTTTTCTACAGCTTACGGGTGGTCCCCACCAGACGTTATTGCAAGTTAACTGCGGACTGGGGCAAAGTCGGGGGAGAAATTGGGAAATTACGCGGTCGGTGCGCCGGTCAGCTCCGAGCTTCTTGCAAGTGAACGTCAACCCGAGACATTCGATTGCAACACGCTTCTCGCGCCCACAGACCGACTCTACCCTGCGAAACTGCACGAGTTCCGAACGGCACCCGATCAGCAAACACAATAGCCAAGTTTTCATAGGGATGCCCGCTTGGGACACTGGAAGCGCGAGAAGCCGCTTATTCGTCAAGAAACATGTCGGTCCCGATCCAGGCTGCTGCCAGCGATTTGAGATTGTTCTTGTAGGTCCGTGTAACTGTGTACTCCTTTCCACCCTTTGTACGAAGTCCGTATGCCCCTGTCGGCTGCGATTGGATATGCTCCACAAACGAACTGTTCACAAGTACGGATCGATGAATCCGAACAAAACCGTACGGCTTGAGTATCTCTGCCATGACGGAGATGGACTCGCGCAGCAAGTATGAGTCAGACCGACGCTGCAGTGACACATAGTTGCCTTCGGCCTCAACGGCGATGACGTCATCAGGATCGATGAAAACAATTCTCCCGTTGGCTTTGATTGCGATTTTGGCGGACTGCCGCTGCGGCGGAAGAGGTTCGGCCAATCCCGCGGCGCGCTCTTCGGCAGTTCCTCGAAACGCCGCATCTGTAGCCTTCTTGATTCGATCTGCGCTAGATGGCTTAAGGACGCGGTCGGCGGCACGTTGTTCGATAGCAGTCGTGGCGTGTTCGTCGCGCGCGGGCGCAGATGCGACCACGGACACCTGGTGGTCGCTTTCTTCCAACCGGTCTCGAAGCTCAAGGCCGGAACCCTCCGGCGTGCAGGTGTCAAGACTTGAAATGTCATCGGAGCACTTCCGCAATTTGTTAGGTGCTGCAATCGTGCCCTTGACGGGCTCGCATTCTTCCGCATCGCCGCTTGGGGCCACGATGCCTGCCAACGCGGTTGGCGCCAGGCTTCCGGACATTGCCAGCGCGGCACACCCTTT
>JBKQLO010000094.1:0-18253 GCA_052147055.1 Terriglobales bacterium | reverse complement strand
ACCGGCTGGTTCTGGTTTTTGGGTGCGCTGGTTCCGATGATCGGATTGGTGCAAGTGGGCGAGCAGGCGATGGCAGACCGCTACGCCTATCTGCCGTTTGTCGGGTTATTTGTGATGGTGTGCTGGGGAGTGAGCGAGTGGGCGGAGACAAAGAAGGTTCCGACTGGTTGGATTGCGGTTCCGGCATTAGCGGCGATCGTGGTATTGAGCGCGTTGACCTATCGCCAAATCGGATACTGGCATGACAGCGAAACGCTGTGGTCTTACGCGCTGCGGGTGACCAGCGTGCGCAGTTACAAGGCGCACTTCAATCTGGCGGTGACGTACGACGCCGAGGGACGCTACGACGAAGCGGTGCAGCAATTTCGCGAGGCCATCGATCCGCACGATGACGATCCGCGAATTCATCTGGGGCTGGGGATTTATGACCAGCGGCATGGCCATGTGCAGCAGGCGATTGAGGAGTTTCAGACGGTACTGCGTCTGAGTTCAGATGGAGCGATGCGCGTGGATGCCTTCAGCAATATGGGGTCTGCGTACCAGCAGCTTCACGATTACGCGCGCGCGAAGGAGAGTTTTGCAGCGGCGTTGCAGATCGATCCGAATAAGCCGGCTGCGCTGGTGGGAATGGGTCTGCTGGCTCAGAAGAGCGGAGACTTCGAGCAGGCGGTTGCTGAGTACACGCATGCCATGTCGGTTGAGCCTACGGCGGTCGGATATGTTCTGCTGGGGCGTGCGCAGCAGCAAGCGGGGCATCCCGCCGAAGCCCAGACGGCTCTCGACAAGGCCAAACAGCTCACGAATGATCTTGATGGGGCGCAGCAGACGGCTAGTCAGTTGCTCGCACTCTGACCGGATAAATTCCACGGGCTAAGCCCTGGTTCTGATTGACCGTGGTGACAAGGCTGAAGAGGTTGCGGGCAAGGGCGGCGTAGGGACCTCAGGCGCTGAAGCGCGTAGTCAAGAGAAAGACCTTAATGCAGCGCTTCAGCGCTGCTCCACCCAAAGCCCACGTTTTGATTCTAGTCAGACGGCAGGAACCTAGGCGGTGGAGCGATGTATCCCGGCGGTGTGCCTTTCGTAAGAAACGGGAAATTATCCGGGGTGCGGACCTCAACCCGGCCATCGCTGGTCAGTTTGTAGGTGTGGCCGAACGGGTCCACGGGAATCTCACGCAATAAGCCTGCCGCCTGCAGATCAGAAAAACTGGCGGGCAAGTGTCCGATCTTGGCGCGATATGCGGCGACCAGGCTCTCAAGATTAGTGACGTCCTGTTCCACTTGCAGAGCGCGCAAATGAGTGGCGGCGTTGGCGCGGACGTCGCGGTCTTGGGTGCTCTGGTAGGTGGTTGCCCACATCATCTGCGCCATGGCCAGTTCACCGCCGTGTTGCGCCATCTGGGCCGCCATCACACGCAGAAAAGGATGGGCGCCGGGAACCTCGGAGCCACGCCCGAAGGCGTCAGCCGCGTGAGCGTAGTCCTTGAGGTCCATGTAGTAGATGAATCCGAGATCGTAGTACAGCCGCCAGTCCTTGGGATTGTTGCGAATGCCGAACTCCGCCAGCTCCACGGCGCGCTGCGGTTGGCCGGCTCCATTGGGAGGTTTGGGGGCAAGGAAGTTTGCGCCGAATTCGTAAGCTACGGTCAAATGCGGATCGAGTGCAGTTGTGATCTCGAGCAACGGCGCCAACAGATCGTAGTGCTGGGCTCCAGCAAAGTGCTTGCTGCCAAAGTACTGCACCGCGCGCGTCCAATAAATATCGGCCAGAAGGCCGTCGTATCCCAGGCTCAGGCGTTTCAGGGCCTGGGGAGAGGCAATGTAGAGAACCTCCTGCAAAGTGGCTGCGCTGCGCATGCGGTCGATTTGCCGCAATAGCAGTACCGAGGCGGAAATGCAGACCACCAACAGTGCGCTGGCCACCAGAGTGATTTGGCGGGAGGGCTTCATTTCAGGTTACGGCGCTCAAAGATCAAGACTGCGCCGCACAAGGCCATGGCGACGTAGACGATGGCGTAGGCGGTTTCGTTGAGGATGAACATGCCGGGAACGCCCTGTCCATGCGCGACCGAACTGATCACATTGAGGGAAGAGAAGTTCGGCACCAGATAAGCCGCGCCGGTAGCCAGCCAGCGTGTAGCCCCCTGGGCCATGGCGGCGAATCCCCGTAGATCTTCTGCGAAACTTCCGATGACAAACAACGAAAAGGCAAACACCGCCGACAACAAGGGCGATGAGAATGACGAGAAGAACAGCGCCAGGGCGGTGATAATCAGAAATTGCAGAACGATGAAGTACAACGCCACCAGCACCCAGCCATCCGCCGCCTGAAAGCGCTGCGACACGTAGAGCAAAGCCAGGAAGACACCGATGGCCATGAAAAAAGTGTTCACCACCAAGGTCCCTGCCAGGCCGAAGAACTTGCCAACGATGAACTCCCAGCGTTGCACGGGCCGCGAGAGCACGGTGTAGAGAGTGCGCTTTTCAATTTCCTTCGAGACCAGTCCAATGCCGATGAAGATGGCGATGACCACTCCAAAGAGCGAAACCGCGGTGAGGCCGAGGTTGATCACCACCAGACGCTCAATGCCGATGGAGATTTGGCCGACCAGAATGGAGGCCCCGCACATGAGCACGGCAAACGCGATCAGGTTGTAAAGCACGCGATCGCGGACGGCTTCGCGAAAAGTGTTGGCGGCGATGTAGGGAATGCGTGCGCTCATGATCGCACCCCGGCCGCGGCCTCGGAGGGTTTGAGCTTCTGCACGAAATACTCTTCCAGAGAAGTCCGGATCGGCGTAACCGAAACTATGCGCAACCGCTCGCGGCGCAGGGCGTCAATGAGTGGGTCCTGGCTGGCCTCGGGGACCACGGCGCGCACGGTGTCTCCGGTAACGTGGCAGTTCGGGGCCAGGGTTTTCACGCTGAGGGGTACAGAGCTTCCTTGCCACACTACCTCGACTTTGCTTTCGACGCTGGAAGTCAGGTCGGCGACCGCGCCCACGCCGCGCAACTCGCCCTGATGAATGATGGCCACGCGGTCGCAGAGCGCTTCCGCGTCGGAAAGAATATGCGTGGAGAAAAACACCGTCTTGCCGGCGCGCTTGAGTTCCTCCATGAGGTCGCGAACTTCGCGGCGGCCGATGGGATCAAGCCCGGACATGGGCTCGTCGAAGAACAGCAGGCGGGGGTTGTGGAGGATGGCCTGAGCGATGCCTACCCGCTGGAGCATGCCTTTGGAAAATTTCCTTAGCTGCATCCCGCCAACATCCGGCAAGCCGACCCGTGCCAGAACCTCGGTCACCCGGTGGTTACGTTCCTTGGCGGCGATGCCGGAGAGTTGCGCGTAATACGCCAGCAGTTCGGCGGCGGTGAGATAGTCGTAGAAATAGGGCTGCTCAGGAAGAAATCCGATCTGGGCCTTCATGCGCGGATCGTTGATTTCGCTGCCCAGGATGCGGGCCGAGCCCGCGCTCGGATACACCAGACCCATCAGCAGCTTCAAGGTGGTGGTTTTCCCGGCTCCGTTGGGACCGAGAAAGCCAAAAATCTCGCCTTCGTCCACTTGGAGGTGAAGCGGACGCAAGGCGCACTTCGGCCGTTTCCGCCAGAAGCCCACCTGGTAGGTCTTCGTCAGACCAAGGATCTCTATGGCCGCCATTTAGGAGAACCGGTTCGGATGCATGGGTTGCGTAGTAAAAATTATAAGCAAAATGACGGTAGGCGCGAGATGGCAGCCGGGGTACGCGAGGTTACGAAGGTAAAGGGAAGGAGGCTATTGCGAGGAAGCGTATCCCATACAGGTGGGGACGTCAGGCGCCGGGACACCTCCTGAAACACCGGGTTGGTTGCGCAGAACTCCGTCGGTGACGACGCAAAAATCCCGGACACCGGTGACGCCGAACGAAATGGGCGCCGAGGAGGCCACGAACGTACTGTTGGGGCCAGCACCGCCATTGAAGCCGACCGCATTGAGTTGGTATCCGCTCTTGTTGCCGCTGGCTACGATGCTGTCCAGGATGCAGGCGCTAGTTGAACTGGGGGCGCAGCCGGTAGAGGGTCCACCCATACTGACCAAGTCGGGCGAGTATCCCACCGTAGGATAGGCCGCGTTGTAAGCGATCTCTGAAGTGGCGATGCGGCGAACCGAACTGGCCGCAGAAGATTCATTGGCTGCAATCCTTGCCCGAAGCAAGTTGGGAATGGCGATCGCGGCAATGATCAGGATGATGGCCACCACGATCAGGAGTTCAATCAGCGAGAACCCCCTGGTACCCGATCCCGGTTTTTGTCTCCGATACATTGCTGTCGCCCGTGCATTTAAGAGCACGTTGCGGGCCACCCTGACCCGACCGTAGCGGCAACTGAATATCAACAGGATGAATGATTTAGATGAGATCCGAACATTAAGAGGATTGCAATCGCGTACCTGGTTGACAGTTAACGTCATTGCGCGACGCGATTGGTCTCAATGCGAGAGCGGGCAGCGCGCAGGTTCCGCCAAAAAACAACAAGGAGCAACGGATTGCTCCGTTGCTCCCTGGCTGGTACCCTCCCCCAGGTACTTCGCCGATCAAGACTTACTGCAGGGCCAGGTAAGCTGCGCAAGCAGCCTCGGTGGTGACTTGAGAGGCGCCAACCGCGGTGAAGCGAATTACTGCATCTTCGTTCGAGCAGAAGCCACGCACACCGGTCTGGTTAACTGACGCCGGGATACCACTCAGGGTGTAGCCCGGGATGATGCCGCCTGCACCAGCAGCATTGGGTGTTTCGGTGAACCAGAAACCGCTCTTCGCCGTGCCAGCGACGCTGGCCTGGGACACGACCCAGTCGACTAAGCAAGCGTTGGTTGAAGTCGGCGTAGTGCAACCGGTCACGGCGGCCGGCCCCAGGGCGGCTTGGGTTGTGCTATAGCCCACCGTCGGGTAGGTGGATTGGTAAGTGACTTCAGCAGTGTTCATGGTACGCACAGAGCTGACCGCAGACGACTCATTGGCCGCGATGCGCGCCCGCAACAGGTTCGGAATAGCGATGGCAGCGATGATAAGAATGATCGCGACCACAATCAGCAACTCAATCAGTGAAAAACCCTTCTGTTTCCGCATTTCGTTTCTCCCCTTCTCCGTTTTAAGTTTGGTCTTTATCGACCCGCTGGCTGTTACTTCGCACTTTACCGGCCAGAACCAGAGTCGTGAGCCTTCGGGATGGGACTACTGAAACCAGTGTGTTTTCAATGATTAAGGAGCATCAAGCCGGTGCCGCCGTTCTGCTCGGATGCAGATAATAGGGGATGGCTGTCAAATTTTGACTTTGGGATGACAAATTGTGTCAATTTGGGACGGGAGTGAGATCGGGCGCGAGAGAGGATGCAGTTCACACAAAAGATCAAGGGATCAAATGGTCATTAAAGACGAAAGGAGCAGCAAAGACGAAAGGCGCAGCGGTTTCAGCCGCTGCTCCCCAGGACCTCGTCGATATTCATCTACGAACTTCTTGTTTACTGCAGGGCCGTGTACGCCGCGCAACCAGCCTCGGTGGTGACCTGCGCGCTTCCAACCGCCTTGAAGCGAATCACAGCATCTTCATTCGAGCAGAAGCCGCGCACCCCGGTCTGGTTAACTGAGGCCGGGATACCGCTCAGGGTGTAGCCAGGGACGATGCCTCCTGGTCCGCCAGCAACTGGTGTATCGCTGAACCAGTAGCCGCTCTTGGCAGTGCCTGCAACGCTGGCCTGGGACACGACCCAATCCACCAAACAGGCATTGCTTGAATTGGGCGTTGTGCAACCGGTGGCCGCGGCCGGTCCTAGGGCTGCGACAGTCCCGGCATAGCCCACCGTCGGATAGGTGGACTGGAAAGTAACCTGTGCGGTGTTCATGGTACGAATGGAGCTGACGGCGGACGATTCATTGGCGGCAATACGTGCCCGCAACAGGTTTGGAATAGCAATAGCGGCGATAATCAAAATAATGGCCACCACGATCAGCAATTCGATCAGTGAAAATCCCCTTTGTTTCCTTTGCATTTCGCAGTCTACCTCCCGCAGGGTGAGTTTCGATCAGTCAGTTTCATAATGGGCAATTCAGTTACCATTGGAACGCAGGAGCGGTGACGAACGGTCAGAGCCCCTAACTACCTTGCGTTACATCACGCTGAGAGCTATCCCCGGAGGGTTTGGGAATGGTCAGTTGCTTCCATAATAGGACTGTTGGCACGGGAAGGCAACCGAAGTGACAAAAGGTGTCAAAACGGTACCACTCCCCGTTGCTCTGCAATGCACTGTGACACCCATGATCGAGCCCCCGGCTGGCCTTTTCATGGATGCGGAAATTGCCCATGCCGGGTCGATTCCAGCCCGGTTCTACACCGACGCGGAGGTTTTCCGGGTGGAGCGTGAGCTCTCGCCTAGCCGACTTGAATCAGCATGCAGGTAACGTTTGTCGTGCTGCGGGGTGGCGCCGACGAAGGCGTCGAGGTCAGCCGCCAGATTCAGTCTGGAAGATGTGGCCATCTGCGAGCGGGTGCAGAAACCTGCATTCGCGCAGCTACGAACGCGGACGCTATAGCGTGAAGCAGGAAAAGGGCGTGCATGCCTTTCATCGCATGTATGCGGAAGTGATGAAAGTCCAGACCGGCATGCGTGGGTGCGGCGCTTGAAGTGGGCTGCAGAGCATTTATGATGCAAATCTTTTCACAGTATTACGAACGCGAAAACGGGTGTAAACTAAGCGCCCTTAGAGCCCCAACTAAGGCGGTTGCGACTTGTAGTGATTGCAGTTTTGACCTAAGAGGTCGATAGGGAGGCACCATGACCAGCAGAGACGGCATTCGGAGATGGGCTACAAGTTCCGCGATCACAATCCTAATGATGCTGCTAATGGCGACCAATTCTCCTGCTCAGTTCACAACTCTTGTGAGTTTCACCGGGCCCAACGGTGACCTGCCGTTCCAGGAGAATCTGGTTCAGGGCGTGGATGGGAATTTATACGGAACGACTACATACGGCGGTACTCACAATGACGGCACCATTTTCATGGTGACTCCAGGCGGAACGCTGACCACGATCTACAACTTTGCTAATACTCCCGATGGCGCAAATCCTTACACCGGGCTGGTGCTGGGCAGCAACGGAAAGTTCTACGGAACCACAGCAGAAGGGGGGACCAGCGGCCTGGGAACGGTTTTTTCGGTCACAGCGGCCGGCACGCTGACGATTCTTCACAGCTTCAGCGGCATGGATGGCGAGATCCCCTATGGGGCGCTGATCCAAGGGGTCAACGGCAGTTACTACGGCACAACCCAGTTCGGCGGTACGGTCGGTACCGGCTATGGCACGGTTTTTAAGATCACCCCGAGCGGAACTTTCACGAGTCTCCACAGCTTCGACGATACGACGGACGGATACGAACTTTTTGCCGGACTTGCCTTGGCAAATACAGGAGAGTTTTACGGCACTACTGCCGGAGGCCCGGGGGCCGATTTCGGTACCGTCTTCAAGATTAGCTCGACGGGAGTCTATACGCTGCTGCATAGCTTCATCGATACCGACGGATGGGAGCCGGAAGGTGTGCTGCTGCAAGCGACTTCCGGGAAGCTTTATGGCACCACTGTCAGAGGGGGCGCCGAGGGCCTGGGCGAAGTCTTCACCATTACTACGGGAGGGGCGTTCACTTTACTGCATAGCTTCGCCTCTGTGACGGAAGGCTACGAACCCGTTGCCGGGCTGATCCAGGCGAGCGACGGAAACTTTTATGGCACGACCTTCAGCGGTGGAACTTTCGGCCAAGGCAACATCTTTGAGATGAGCTCCGCTGGCACGCCCACAACTCTGCACAGCTTCAGCGGTGGAGATGGTGGTTCGGATGGGAACCAGCCGTTCGGAGGATTGGTGCAGCACACCAGCGGCGTATTGTTTGGAACCACTGGCGGCGTTTCTTCCGGTGGACTCGGCACGGTTTTCAGCCTGAATCAGGGCCTCGCGGCCTTTGTAAAAGCGGTACCTGGCTTCGGCAAGGTAGGGACTGCCGTCACCATTCTAGGAACCAACATCGGAAGCGCGACCGAGGTCACATTTGGCAGCGTGAAGGCAACGATTACCGCCAACACCGCGACCGCTATTACCACCAAGGTGCCAACCGGCGCCAAAACCGGCAAGGTGAAGGTGTTCTCGCCGGGCTGCAACTGCAGCACTCTGGTGAGTTTCGTGGTGCTGTAAGCTTCGGAAGACCCTTGCCACTGGGAGTGTGGCGCGAACTGCATTTCCGAACTAAGACACCTTGATCAGCATGCAGGTTACGTCATCGTGCTGTGGGGTCGTGCCGACGAAGGCGTCGAGATCGGTCATGAGGCGGCGAAGCAGTTCCTCGGGTGTAGCCGTGATTCCGTTTTGCAGCACGTTCAAAAGCCGCGGTTCCTCGTATTCTTCGCCCTTCGTATTGAGTGCTTCGACCACGCCATCGGTGAAGATCACCAGCCAGTCGCCGGACTGCAAGGTGACGGTGCCCGATTGATAAGGCGCATCTGCGAGAATACCCAAAGGAACTCCGCCGTTGCTCAGGCGTTCGATGGCACCGGAGCTGTGGCGCAGAATGGGGGTGTTGTGTCCGGCGTTGATGTAGGTCAGAGCGCGGGTGTGGGAATCATACTCGGCCAGGAAGGCGGTGGTGAAGCGGCGGCCATCCTGACTGTTGGTGCTGGCATAGCGATTCATTCCCGCCACCAGTTCGACAAATGAGCAGGGAGTCGCGGAAAGAGTTTTGAGGCCAGCCTGAAACGTGGCCATGAGGAGAGCGGCAGGAATGCTCTTGCCGGCAACGTCGGCTACGGCGAACAGAAATAGCGGTGCGTCTCCGGGTCGTGGGCGGGCAAACACATCGTAATAATCTCCGGCCACAGTATTCGCCGGCCGGGTTGCGAATGCCATGGTCATACCGGGGACCTCGGGCGGGCTTGCGGGAAGCAGCCAGCGCTGAATGTCGCGGGCGATTTCGAGATCTCGTTTCATCACCACGCGGTCCGCAATTTCGAGCATCAGCAGCATGAACAGCGAAGCTCCACCTAAGAAGCGGAGATCGAATTCGACGAATTCGACGTGTCCCTCTTCCGTGCGATGGCTGTAGCCGCCGGCGGGGAAAATCAGCAAAACCACACCCAGCAACAGAAGCACACGCCGCGCCGGCGTGAGCTTTTCGAGAATCGCCCAAGCGAATGCCTGTGCGGTGTGCCAGAAGCCCCGCTTCTTGTCCTCGGGAGCGCGCGCTTTGAAGTCGCGCTCATAAAATCGGTAGCTGGCGCGGGCGTCGGTGCTGAATTGCTTCCAGAGTTCGCTGAGCTCGAGGCCTTCGGTAATGCGGTGCCAAAACTGCTGGAGATTGGCGAGGGCTCCCTGATGGGGTCGTGGCGGAGGTGCGGGGGCGGCCTGAGAGCGAGGAGAGTTCATGCAATCGGTGGAACTGACATTATAAGCTGCAACCGCTACGAGGATGCATTCTCAGCCCGGACCCGCAGCACGACCAGAGTCATGTCATCATGCTGTTTGGCGCCGGCGACGAAGGTGTCCGCAGCTTTCATAATGCGGGCGATGGTCTCGGAAGGAGTGAGACCGGCGCATGCCTTCACGGTCTCGATCAGCGGTCCCTCGCCCCATTCTTCATCCGCGCTGTTCATGGATTCACTGATGCCGTCGGTGAAGGCGATGAGCACATCTCCGGGCTCGATCCTCAAACTCCCCTGCTCGTAGGGGAAGGTCTCGAGCAGTCCAACTACGGTGCCGCCGACTTCCAGGCGGGAAATCTGCCATGCACCGGCGGCGCGGTGAAACAACATGGGAGGGTTGTGTCCGGCATTCACGTAGGTGAGTTGACGAGTTGCGGGATTGTACTGGGCGTAGAAAAAAGTCGCGTAGCGATTGGAAGAAGAGGCCTCGAATACGAGATGATTGACATGGCTCATCAGCGTTGCCAGGTTCTCCGCTCCCCGTGTGGCTTCGCCGCGCAACGAAGCTTGCAAGCTCGCCATCATGAGCGCGGCCGCGATACCCTTGCCGGAAACGTCGCCGATGGCGATGCCGAGCCGCCCACCGGGCAGGGCGAGAAAGTCGTAATAGTCGCCGCCCACACCGAGCGCCGGACGGCAAGCGCCTGCGTAATCGACGCCATCGATTGGCGGCAGGGTTTGGGGGAACAGCCGCTCTTGTACTTCACGGGCAATCTCCACTTCACGGTTCAGGCGTTCGCGCTGGGCGACTTCGTCGGCGATGGCGGACATCAGCCTCGCATTGTCGAGCGCCAGTCCGGTTTGGGCGGCGACCGACTTGAGTAAGCGCACATCGGTTCCGGAGTAGGGTTCGTCGGAACGCTTGGGACCGAGGCTGATGAAGCCCAGCAGCTTGTCGCGGGTACTCAAGGGCAGAAGAAGTTCGGCGTGGAGGTCGGCCAGTCCGGTGCGCTCCTGTTCGTTGATCCCCGGATCGCGGTACAGCCAGGAGCCGGGATCGTCGAAATAAACGCGGGCAGGTTCTCGATTGGTCTGCAGCACTTTCACGGTGCCCGTGCCCGGAGGGAAGGCAACGTCGGGCGGGGTGCCGTATCCCAGCGCGAAGGCGGGGCGATAGGGGCCGCTGCCTCCCAGCAAAACCGCGACTTGAGGAATGTGCAAGGTCTCAGAGATGCGAGTGGCGACGGTCTCAATCAGGGATCGGCTCTCTACGATGCCGCGAACCTGATCGCTGAGTTCACTCAAAACCTGCTCGGCGTTGTAAGCCTCGCGGAAGAACCGGCGGTCGATCCAATCTCGCAGCTTGTCGGCGCGGCGGCTGATTCGCCAGACCGCTCCCGCCCCCAGCACCACCGCCCCGGCCTTCCATGCCAGGCTCGTAGTCTGATCGGAAACGAGCTTCAGGACCAGGTATGCCATGGTCAAAGTGAGGATAGCCTGCAGGATGCGGATGCCATTTTTCGCCAGTGCGTACTTCAGTCCTTGCCGGACGGCAACCCGGACATCAATGGCGCGCTGCACCACGATGACGTAGGCCAGGGTCAGTGGGAAAAGCACGGTCATGATCAGTCCCAGGGCGACCAGCCAGTCGGGGAAAAGGTCGTACATGGATTTCCCGCGGAACAGCGAAACCAGCGAGATGATGAATAAAGGAACCAGGGCCACGGTCGCGCCCCAGTACAGCAAACGCAGGCGCCGCTTGGCGTCCTGCGAAATCGCCATGGCTGACTTGGTGAAGATCGAACTGAAAAAACCGAAACCGACGACACAAAAAATATAGATGGCCAAAGGCGTTTGAAAAGGACGGAACTTCTGAACCATCTGCTGGGCCCGAGCGTAGTCGGTCATTTCTGTAATCGAAATGGCGACGAAAACAGCGACGTTCACAAGAACGGGCACGACTACCAACAGCGGGATCCACTTCCGCCATGCGGGCATCCGGGTGTAGAAGGGAAAAGGCTCGGGGAAGAAAAAACCGAACAGGAACATGAAAATGGGCCAACCCGATGCGAGCGCGGAGCGATACGCCATAGCCACGTCGCGATAACCCGGGCCCCAGCTCTCAATTGCGAACGAGCTGAGCAACTGGGAAAAACAAAACATCAATCCGAGGAGGATCCACGCCAGCCGGTCCCGCGGCCGCACCAGCACTACCCAACAGGCCAGCAGGATGCAACCGATCGGGGCCACAATGTTCAGCAGCATGTCGAAAATTACGTGGCCCAGCGGGGTGGTTCCCGCGGTTACCGGGAGAACCACGGAATGCTCTGCGGAAGTGGATTGTACGGTGAGCTCAATGTGATCTCCGGGGCGCGCTTTGGCGTAGGTTTCCGACAAGAGCGCGGTCCCGGTGTAGTTCTGCCCATTAATCGCCAGCAGAATGTCGCCCGCGTGCAAGCCGAGTTTCTCGGCACTGGGTCGCACAATCTCCAGCGCGGCACTGGCCGTTTTGGGAGCGACGAAGGGCAGGTCAACCGCGTCTCCGTGCCAGACGTCACGGCCATAACGAATCTGAAACAGCATGGCCCCGGCAAAAAGGACCGCCAGGCACACGTATTGGAATACGGGCGGCGGCAAGTTTCGTCGAGGAGAGTCAGTCGTCATGTCTCCGGCAGCACCGATTGTACGACGTATCGGGCCCGCGTCGGATCAGAACAGTGGCAGTTGTTCGCCGGCCTCCGGGTCGGGCGTCGGATGGCTGCGTTCGCTGTAGCGGTCGTAGTCGGTGCGGATGCCGTATTTCTGCCGCAGACCTGCCATTAGTTGGGAGAGACGTTGGCGATAAGGCGCGGAGAGAAAGGCGCGGTCTTTGAATCGCTGACGGTAGCTTTCGACCAGCTGCGGGAATTCTTTTTCCAGAAATGGAAGGAACACAGCGGCGGAGCAGGGCTTCAGAAACAGGGAGTTGGCGAAAATGTATTTTCCACCCGCTTCGGCGACAGCGCGGACGAGGGCTTCCAGATCACGAGGCGAATCCGTAATGCCGGGCAGAACGGGAGCGCAGATGACGCCGGCCGGTATGCCAGCTTGGATGAGTTTTCGCATAGCTTCCAGCCGCAAGTCGGGACGCGGTGCCCGCGGCTCGAGGATGCGGGCGAGATCCGCGTTGAGGGTGGTGATGGTGATGTTGACAAAGAGTTTGTTGTGGGCGGCCACGGCGCGGAGAAGATCAGCGTCGCGCACAACCAAGTTGGACTTGGTCACAATTCCGATCTGGAGACGGTGGTGGCGGGAAAACTCTTCGAGAATTGCCCGCGTGACTTCGAAGCGCCGCTCGGCGGGCTGATAGGGGTCGGTAGCGGTGCCGATGGCAATCTCTTCTCCCGGCTTGACGTGGCGCAACTCCTGGCGCAGCAATTCAGCGGTGTGTTGTTTGATGAAAATCTTCTGCTCGAAGTCCACGCCGTCGCGCATTTCCATGAATTCGTGGGTGTAGCGGGCGTAGCAATATTTGCAGGCGAATTCGCAGCCGCGGTAGGGATTGACGGTCCAGGTGAATGGCATGCGGGCGGAGGTGCAACGGTTCAGCAGCGAGCGCACCGGGAGGGTGAAGTATTCGACATCGTGTCCCTGGCGCAGCGACTCGCCTTCAGTTGCCAGGCGGGCGATGCCGACGAGCTTGGGCTTGGCATCGGGGAGTAATGGGAGGGTGGCCATGGAAGTGAATTCGCCGTTTGTTCGCCTAATAGTACGACAGGAAATCAGCAAGGTCAAGTCGAAGCGAGGGTAGTACCTATCGGGAAAAATTCGGCTATCTCTTCTCCGTCCTCGTTGTCCCGCAGGTGACGAGTCTCCGGGGTTTTGAGTGTAAACGCCGGATAGCGTCATTTGACAATTTTGTGCAAGCAGGTCAGGCACGGAAGATCGCCACGCTGCTACTGCAATTTCGCGTATTCCGCCTTGGCTTCCTTCAGGATGGGGATGTCAGGGTCAGCGTCCTTCCAGAGCGTGAGGAAATCTTGGTATGCCGCCTTGGCTTTGGCGGTGTCGTCCTGCAAGGCATAGGCGCGTCCGAGTTGCAGATGCGCCAGTGCGCCTATGGGTTCGTTGAACACAATTCCGCGATGGTCAAGGATCTTCTGGAACTCCACAGCGGCCTCCCGACCTTGGCGTGCGGCCAGATAGGCCTCGCCCCGTACGTAAGCAGGGTAGAGCCTGTGCGCTCTTGACCGGGCGGCCAACTCATAAGGAATCGCGGTTTGAAGCAGTTCGACAGCCTTTGAAGGCTCATTGTGGTTCAGAGCAAGCTGTGCGTGCAGCGTCGGAAGGTATGTGAATACGACCCTCGTATCCTCGGGGAAGCGGTTTGCGAGATCATCCGCGAGTGTCTGAGATCGGGAAGAATCCCCCAAGAGAGCCAGCGCAAAGGCAGCTGCATACTCCACATCTCGGCTGGTCGAAAGGTCAAGTGCCGACATAGCTCTCTGCCGTGCGGGAAGCAAATTTCCGAAGAAGGCTTCCTGCAGCGCCGCGTCCGTTCCGTAAAGCGCCGCCGTTTCCCGATGACCCGCCTGCCGAGCCAAGTCCGCTGCCCGCTGCGACATCTTTCTTGCTTCTTCCAAATGACCGGAATATGCCAACACAGAGCTTTCGGAGTCAGACATCCAGTCTTCCACTCCGGGCTTTCCCCGAGCCTGAGCCGCTTCCCGCTCCATTCCAGTCTTGTCGTCTTTCAGAAAGGCAATCGTGTATAGCTGGATAGGAAAGAACGGGCTTTGTAGTTTGCGTTCGGAGGCTCGCTGCAGCGTCTTCTCCGCATCATCGTTGCGGTCAAGGGCAATATAGTTGGAGACGAGATTGACATATCCGATAGGAAAGTCTGGAGCGCCCCGGATCAATATTTGGGCTTCTTCTGCCGCCGTCTCGAACTTGCCGAAAGAAGGGTAAATAATTCCTGAGAGCAACCCGTGGGGTTCCATGGCACGAGGATAAGCTTGCGCCCACAATTCACAAGTTTGCTGGGCCTTTTCCAGGTTTCCTGTCACCTGCGTGTCATAGGAAGCAGAAATGAAGAATTTCTCTCGGTAACTCGTGCGATCCCGCAGATCATACGCCTTGCTAGTGCTTTCGGCGGAAAGCGCGAATTCTCCAATGTCGCCGTACATGCGCCCGAGTAACACATAGGCCATGGCGAATTTGGGGTCAATCTCGATGGCGTGCTGGAAGAAAGGCACAGCGGCTGCCGAACCCATCGAAGTGACAGCCTTGTATCCCGCGGTGTAGGCTCTCCAGGCTTCCAGTGAGGGTGTGGTGGCCTCGGCGAGGGGAGTGTCATACTTTTCGACGGTCGTAAGTGATTCGCCGACTCGGGTTCTGAATTTACTAGCAATCTGGCCCAAGGCATTCAGTACGTCCTCTTTTCTGGTCGCTTGCACCTGCTGCTCAGCGAGGACTTCCCCGCTGCCGCAGGCCGTTGCGCGTAGGCCCAAGACGTACTGGCTCCCGAGGCTTGCAATCGAGCCGTCCAGGACAGCGGCACTTGAGGTTCGCTCACAGATTTCCCGGGCGACCTCGGGGGTCAGTCTTGCATCGGCGGGCTGGCCCATCAGCCGCAGTGCTTGCTGAATTCGCTCCTCAGACACGAGGCTCAAGAAGGGCGACTGCTCAAGCAGCACAGCCATGCCTTGCCGCAGCATCCCGTCAAACACGGGGTCACCCGTAGTGTTCGTGAAGTCCGCGAGAACAATCGTGTCCTTGTCGGTGAGCTTCGGAGTGCGTTGGAAATAGAAGTAACCACCAACTGATAACGCCAGCACAGCGACGACGGCGGGAACAATCAGCTTCCAGCGCAATCCGATGCCAATTGCGGCCCCGGCCTTTGCACTGGTTGTCACACCCGCCGAATCCGTGTCCCGCCTCAGCCGGTGCAGATCAGTGCGAATGTCGGAAGCGTGTTGGTAGCGTAGGTTGCGGTCTTTCTCCAGTGCCTTGTTGATGATCCGTTCCAGTTCGGCGGGCATGTCGGGATTCAACCGCACAGGAGCTACAGGAGGGCGTTCCAGAATGGCGTTGAAGATCAGCGCTGACGTGTCGCCCCTGAACGGCAGCATACCCGTACACATCTCGTAGAGAACCGCGCCGAAGGAGAACAAGTCGGTGCGAGCATCGAGTTCCTTACCGCGCACCTGCTCCGGAGACATATAGGCGACCGTTCCCAGCGCACTGCCGGGACTCGTCAGATGTTCCTCGGACTCAATGGTGGGGGCGCTCATGCCAATGCTCTCCGGCTTGAGCGAAACCTTCGCCAGCCCGAAATCCAGAATCTTCGCCTGACCGCGATTCGTGACGAAGATGTTCGCGGGCTTGATGTCCCGATGGACGATACCCTTCGAATGTGCCGCATCGAGAGCATCAGCGATCTGGATACCTAGATCGAGCACCGCCTCAATCTCCAGCGGCTTGCCACCGATCCTGTGCCGGAGTGTCTGCCCCTCTAGCAGTTCCATGGCGATGAAGGTTCGCCCGTCGGCCTCATCAATCTCGTAGATCGTGCAGATGTTTGGGTGGTTCAGCGAGGACGCAGCTTTGGCTTCGCGCTGGAAACGGCTGAGAGCTTGTGCGTCGTTGGCGAGATCATCGGGAAGGAACTTCAGTGCAACGTGCCGACCGAGCTTCAGGTCTTCCGCCTCATAGACCACGCCCATGCCCCCACCGCCGATCTTCCGGAGGATTCGGTAATGGGAAGCCGTCTGTCCTACGGGTTGATAAGGCGTAGCCACTGAGTGGGAATGGTAGGTCTACGGGTGAGGCCAAGTCAATGAAGGCTGGAGAGTTGGCAGAGTCTCAGCACCCTGGTTGACGCAAAATCGCGATAGCGCTCGTTGACCTCCCGCCCCTGCATTGATTTTAATAACGCTACTGCGCCGACTTGGCTTCCGCCGCTGGTTTCTCGAATAGCTTGGGATCGATTGCGGGGTTGAACTGGATCCGGGTGAATTCTACGATGCTCGAGTCTTGTCCGTTTTCTTTGTTCTTGTGCATGGCGGGCAGGGTGATTCCGTCGGTGGTTTTCCAGTCTGAGAGCGCGGTCTCGCCGTGCATCTGGCCGGATCGGCCGACCGCTTCGTAAGCTTCCTGAACCACGTGGCCGGTTTTCGGATCCACGAACCAGCGGATGGCCATGTCGCCGGCACTGACGTCGACGATTCGAGTCTCGACGCCGCCGACCGTCTCGGTTCCCCCGGCGGCGAAGATGAATGCCGGATCATTGAGGTGCTGCGCGATGTAAACCAGGTCGCGGTGAATCTGCTTTACCGTTTCGGCCTTCTGAGGCGGGGGCAGATCGCGCACTCCCATGCCCGCTGCCGACATGAATCCAGCGTCCGGGGTAACGACGATGGCAAACGGACCCTGCGGGGTTTGTACCTGGACATGCATGCGATCGGGAAATGCGATGGTGATTTGCACGGTGGTTGGTGGACCACCCTGGGCGTCCTGCTCAGTTAGGTCGGCTTGCAGCGAGTTCACCGATTGCAATTTTGGCAGGCCGCCCAAGGCCTCGACAACTTTGGCTGCCAGCGCTTTGCCTTCCGGGTTGGAGGCAGTGGGCTTGGCAGCGGGAGTTTCTTCTTTTTTCTCTGCCGGAGGCGGCGGGATGGTGATGTCAATATTCTTGACCTCGCCGAGGGTGGAGAGCGGTTTGTCGAAATCCGCGGTGTTGCCCACTACCAGCACCGCCAACTGGTCCTTGTGGACATACTTGGCCACGACGCGCGCTACGTCAGCGGCTTGGACTTTTTCTACCGCGGAGCGAAAGCGCTCGAGGAAATCAGGGGGATAGCCGTAGAACTCGTAAGCCATCTTCTCGTGCAAGACTTTGTCCGGCGAATCAAAATTGAAGACGAAGGAATTCAGAATCGAGTCTTTGGCGCGCTTGATTTCGTCGTCGGAAATCGGATGGGTCTTGAGTTTGTCGAGTTCCTCGTCAAGCGCCTGGATGGCCTCGACTGTGCTGGCACTCTTGGTGCCCATGCTGAGGCGCACCACGCCGGGATGATCGAACGCGCTGCCAATCCCGCCGCCCACGGTATAGGCAAGGCCCTTGGCGGTGCGGATGCTCTGCACCAGACGCGAAGAGAATCCGTTGCCGAATACGTCATTGAATACCTGGGCCGCGTAATAGTCAGGATCGTCGCGGCGAATGCCGAGCTCCACCATGCGGATGTTGCTCTGGTTCACGTCAGTTTTCGGAATCAGATAGTAGCCGGGCTTGGCGGGATGGAATTCGATGTCGGGCGACGTGTCAGCAGGTCCTTTTGGCCATCCGCCGAATATCTGGCGGAGCTTGGCCTCCATGGCAGCGGAATCGAAATCGCCCGCGATCCCCAGAATCATGTTATTGGGATAAACGTGAGCATGGTGCCAGTCGATGAGATCCTGCCGTGTGACTGCGGCGACGGTGGCGTATTCGGGCTGGCGAGTGTAGGGATTGTCGGCGCCGTAGGCCAGCTTGGCGGCTTCGCGGCCAGCGATGTCTCCGACTTCATCGTTGCGGCGGGAAATGGAATCCTCCATTCCCTTTTGCGCCAGATCAAGTTTGTCGGCGCGGAATTCCGGATCGCGCAGCAGGCCGCTAAACACTTTGAAAACGTCGTCGAGGTCACCTTTCAGGCAGGACCACGAGATGGAAGTCGAATCCGCGCTGCTGCCAGTCTCGATTTTCGCGGCGCGAACTTCGAGGAAATCGTCGAGCTGGTCGCCGGTCTGGGACTTGGTGCCGCCGGTGCGCCAGACATCGCCGTAGATATCGAGCATGCCAG
>JBKQLO010000093.1:0-28756 GCA_052147055.1 Terriglobales bacterium | reverse complement strand
CGAAATCAACGGCTTTAGCCGCCGTGGCTGATTCTCCCCACCACCCACTCCCCCGCCTCCCGCGTCCCCAAACTCCCGCCAATATCCTGCGTCGTCTTCTTCTGCCGCACCGCTTCCAGCACCGCAGCCTCGATTCGAGCCGCCTCTGAAACCATCCCTAAATGCGAAAGCATCATCGCCGCCGTCAAAATCGCACCCAGCGGATTCGCAATGTTCTTCCCCGCGATCGGCGGCGCTGAACCGTGCACCGGCTCGAACATCGAAGTCTTCCCCGGATGAATATTCCCGCTGGCCGCCATCCCCAGGCCGCCTTGCAGTCCCGCTGCCAGGTCCGTAATGATGTCGCCAAACATGTTGTTGGTGACGATCACATCAAACTGCCGCGGATCGCGCACCATCTGCATGCACAGCGCGTCCACGTACATGTGCTCGGCTTTGATCTGCGGATTCTCCCCTGCCACTTCCTTGAACACCCGCTGCCACAGCCCTCCCGCGTGCGTCATGGCGTTCGACTTGTCGCACATGAGCACGCGACTGCGGCTGCCGCCGTCGATTTTCGCGTGCCGTTCGCAATATTCGAAGGCATACCGAATGATCCGCTCCACCCCCTTGCGCGTGTTGATGTCTTCCTGCACCGCGATTTCGTCGGGCGTGCCCTGCTTGAAAACTCCGCCCGCATCGGTGTACACCCCTTCAGTGTTCTCGCGAATCACCACGCAATCGAGATCTTTCGGTTCGATTCCCTTCAGCGGACACAAACCTGCATCCAGCAACCGCACCGGCCGCACGTTCGCATAAAGATCCATCTTGAAGCGCATGCCCAGCAGGATTTCCTTGGCGTGAATGTTCGTGCGTACCCGCGGATCGCCGAACGCGCCCAGTAAAATAGCATCGAAATCGCGCTCCAGCATGGCAAAGCCATCGGGAGGCACCGTGACCCCATCGGCAAGATAGCGGTCGGCGCCCCAATCGAACTGAGCGGTTTCAACTTCGGCGCCGCTGGCGGCGATTACGTTGACAGCCTGGGGAATCACTTCTTTCCCGATGCCGTCGCCCGGAATGATGGCAATTCGTTTCTTCTGGCCCACGGGTCAAAAAGGTAACACAATCGGGGACTGAGAATGTACAGACGTAGCCAGCTACGTCTCTACAGCTCCTGGCGGCAAGACGTGAAACACTGCACAGAGCCAGCGTAAATGGCGGCGCGCAGTCATGTTCTGGCCCCGCTTGCCTTGTATAATTCAAACATCAGATATGAGCTCCTCTGCCGTTCATAACGATGCCATTTCACCGGCTTCCGACCTCGCAAACGTCCCCTCCGAGTTCGCGGAACTGGTGTCGGGCTGCGGTCTTATTGACCTGCGCAACCGCGCCAAAATCGCCCTCCGCGGCAGCGACCGGGTGCGCTGGCTGAACGGCATGGTCACCAACAACATTCGCGACTTGGCCGTTGGCAGGGGTGTCTATGCCTTCCTGCTCAACCCGCAGGGCCACATTCTCGGCGACATGTACGCCTACAACCGTGGCGAATCTCTGACCGTAGATACCGATCAGTCCCAACTGGAAAAGCTCCTCGCCACCTTCGACCGCTACATCATCATGGATGACGTTGAACTAGCCAACCTCAGCGACCAGCTACAGTCCGTCGGCCTCGCAGGCCCAAACGCCGGAAACGTCCTGCGCAAAGCGGGTTTTGATTTTCCCCGACTCGAGGCTTTGCAGTTCACCGACGTGACCTGGCAAAATGCCGCCGTAACCCTCGTCCGCGGAGACCACCCCGCCGTCGAAGGCTACGGGTTATGGCTGGCGCCGGAGCAGGCATCGTCACTGCAAAACGCGCTCGCGCAAGCGGGCGCGAAACCCGTGGGCCCTGCTGCGCTCGATTTGCTTCGCATCGCCGCCGGTATCCCGCGCTATGGCCAGGACATCCGCGAACGCGATCTGCCACAGGAAACCAGTCAGGACCGCGCCCTGCACTTCAGCAAGGGATGCTACGTTGGGCAGGAGATTGTCGAGCGCATCCGCTCGCGCGGCGCCGTACACCGCAAGTTTGCCGGATTCGAAGTTCAGGGCTCGCTGCCCGCACCCGGCGCCAAGCTTCAAGCCGAGGGCAAAGATGTTGGCGAGATCACCAGCGCAGCTTCCCTTCCCGTCAAAGGCGGCGAACGGCGGGTCGCAATCGGCTACATTCGCCGTGAATTTGCTGCGGGCAAGCAAGTGCGCGCGGGTGACGCACAGCTTACTGTGACCAATCTGCCGTTTGCCGGAATCTTTTCGCCCAGAGATTAGCGATTTAAGGAAAACACCTATGTCTGAGAAAAAACAGGAAAGCTTTACCGTTACCGACCGGCGGCTGTTCACTTCCGAAGGTGAGGCCCGTAGCGAAGTCACGCAGGAGGAAGTTGCCAGCTCCCCCGCGAAACCAGCCGAAGCTCCCGTGGTCGCGCCCACCCCGGCGCCTCCGCCGCCGGCCAGCGATATGCCTCCCACCCCCACCGCGGCCGAGCAGCAGGAGCAAGCCGACGCCTATCGCAAGTCCGCCAAAGACTTGGATACGCGCGTCGAGCTGAGTGGCCACTCCGCCAAAGAGCTGGAGATGACCTTCGAGCGCTTCATGGCTTCCTTGTACATGAATGCCATGCTGCAACTCGGCCTGATGCACGAACAGGGCGGCCAGCCGCGCATTGATCTGATCGGCGCCCGCCAGACCATCGACACGTTGAGCCTGCTGGCGGAAAAAACCAAGGGCAACCTCACCAGCGCGGAAGAGAACTTTTTGCAGAACTGTCTTTACGAGCTGCGCATGGCCTATGTAGAAGTCACCAACGCACTGGCGCATCCGCCGCAGGCCGCAGGTACAGTTTCTGGCAAGCCATGAGGGCCACACTTACGGTACTCGGCAGCGGGACCTCGATGGGTGTCCCCACCATCGGCTGCGACTGCGCCGTGTGCCGCTCCTCCGACCCGCACGACCGCCGCACCCGGCCCTCGGTGCTGATCGAGTACAACGACAAAGTGGTGCTGATCGACACCACCCCAGACTTTCGCCAGCAGGCCATCCGCGAACATATTCATAAGCTGGACGCCGTCCTCTACACCCACACTCACGCCGATCACATTCTGGGCATTGACGACTTGCGCCCGCTCACATTCCGGTTCTATCCCAACAAGCTTCCCCTCTACGCCCGTCCGGACGCCGCCGAGGACATCCGCACCATGTTCCGATATATTTTCAACGCGGACTACAAATTTGGCGGACTGCCACAAGTGGAACTGAAGTCCATCCTTGGGCCGCTGGCGCTTTTCGGCGCCACCTTCGAGCCCATCGCGGTCATTCATGGCGAAACTGAGATCTATGGCTTCCGCGCCGGCAGTGCGGCCTATTTGACCGACCACAGCGAAATTCCCGAGGCTTCTTTCGCTAAGCTCCAGGGCCTCGATATTCTTTTCCTGGATGCGCTCCGTCACAAGCCGCACCCCACCCATTCCACGGTGGATAAATCGCTGCGCATTGTGGAACGGCTCCAGCCGAAACGCGCCTTTTTTACCCACATTTGCCATGACCTACCCCACGCGGCGACCAATGCCTCGCTGCCGCAAAATGTGCAGCTTTCCTACGACGGTATGAAGCTGGAATTTGAGATTTGAGTTTCCGCCAGATTTCTTGACGAAGATCGACGCGGACGAACACAGATCGACGATGCAGATTTTTTACAAACTCGAAGACATCCCCGCTGACTTCGGGCCCACCGTGGTCAGCGTCGGCAATTTTGACGGCGTGCATCGCGCCCACCGTCAGGTGCTTTCCAACCTCGTGCAACGCGCCCGAGAACTTGGAGCCAAGGCTGTCGCCGTAACTTTTGAACCGCATCCCGCCCGCATCCTGCGGCCAGACTTCACGTTCAAACTCATCTCCCCCACGCCGGAAAAGGTTCGTCTGCTGAAGCAAACTGGGATTGACGGCGTTCTACAGCTTCCCTTTACCAGAGATTTATCTTTGATGACACCACAACAGTTTGCCGAAGTTATCTTAAAGCAACACTTGAAGGCTAAGGAGGTCCACGAGGGGTTCAACTTTCGCTTCGGCCACAAAGCCGCAGGCGACATCAGTCTGCTTAAGGAACTCGGAAAACGTCTTGGCTTTGCCGTCCAGGTGTATCCGGAAATGCGTCTTCGTAGTGAACCAGTCTCCAGCAGCCACATTCGTAAGCTGGTCAGCCAGGGCCGGGTCAGCCGGGCCCGCTATCTGTTGGCTCGTCCCTTCAGCGTGTTATCTACACCGGGCCGGGGGCGCGGATACGGCGCCAAGCACACCTTCCCCACCATCAACTTGAGCCGCTACCAAGAGTTGCTCCCCAAAGATGGCGTGTACATTACTCGCACCCGCGTCGCCGAAGAGTGTTTCGATTCCGTTACCAACGTCGGCAATCGGCCCACTTTTGGCCCAGACTCATTCGCCGTCGAAACCCATTTGTTGAACTTCCATCCCCTGGAGTTGACTCCTGAGACCGCAGTCGAAATTCATTTTCTGCAAAGGCTGCGCGACGAAATCAAGTTCCCTTCCATTGACGCCTTGCGCGATCAGATCGCCAGGGACGTGAAACAGGCCCGGCGCTATTTCCACCTGCTCGAACGGTCCGCCCAACAAAATCGCGTCGCGCTCGAATAACATCAGCCCATGGCAATTGAGTCAGCGATTATCATTCCGATTCCCGAAGTTGAGCCGATTGTCGGGCCCCTGCGCTTGCAATACGATCGCTCTGCCCATCTCGGCATCCCGGCACACATCACCCTGCTTTATCCCTTTTGTCCACCGCAGTCCATTGCCGCCGAAATCCACACTTTGAGAGGCCTTTGTGCGTCCATCCAGGCGTTCCCTTTCTCGTTCACCGAGGTGCGGCGCTTCCCCGCAACTGCCTACCTGCACCCAGACAGATCAGACACATTCGCCCAAATCACGAAAACTCTCGTGAAAACGTGGCCCGATTACCAACCGTATGGCGGGGCTTTTGCCGACATAATTCCGCATCTGACGGTAGCCGACAAGGTGGACAACAAAACACTAGGCGCGGTGGAAGATGCCCTTCGTGGCCGATTGCCAATTAAATGCGTTGCCAGCGAAGTCTGGCTCTTGACGAGTGACCTGACGGGAATGTGGTCGAGGGCAGCCGTTTCTCCGCTGGCTACCGGTAAGATGGTCTGAGTGAAACACGGACTAGTGAGACAGGTACCCATCTTCCATCGGCAGTTTTCCACCCACTCTTAAAACGTTGACCTGATCGTTGATGGAGCGCACATTCACCAATCCCACCGCCCCCGGCACCGTCTCAACAATTCGCAACACGTCGGCATCGGAATCGGCCAAAGTTAATGCGTCTTTGTGCGACGCGACAAACGCCCTCATCTCGCTTTCCGACATGTGCGTCAGATGCTCAAGCGTTTCCAGTTCT
The DNA here is from genome assembly GCA_052147055.1 of Terriglobales bacterium. Taxonomy (GTDB): domain Bacteria; phylum Acidobacteriota; class Terriglobia; order Terriglobales; family Acidobacteriaceae; genus JABCZH01. The sequence goes on along the minus strand of JBKQLO010000093.1, from coordinate 23,306 downwards.
CCAGCGGAATCCTTGTGCAGCACCAGCACCACATCCTTTCCGTCCGGCCATTTTCTGGTCTCCAGACGGCAGATACGGGCCAAATTAGCTGCGCTTACGTCGGCGACATGGCTGTCTTTGTTGACCACCACCGCCATGTGGTGTGCGAAGCAGGGCACGACAGCCGTCATCAAAAAGAACAGCACAAACATACGGGAACGCTTCATGGGTACCTAACCTCGTAACTACCCTGAAGAATCTCATTGGCATGGGCCGGAACGTTGGTAAAAAGTGTCGATCGTGGTTACCTTGGTGATCCAGCCACACCCTCCATCAGTCGATGGGTTCGACAATGGTGATCGGCTCTCGCGCCCTCCGGTCAGGCCACTGCACCACCACAATAGCCACCAGCACCAGCACGATCCCCAGGGTCTGCAAGGGCCGCAGAACCTCGCCCAAAACAACCGCCGCAATCACAATGGAAAACACCGGCTCCAGACAACTGACCACGATGGCCCGCGTCGGTTCCAGATGTTGTAGACCTGCAAAGTAAAACGAAAACGGCCCCAGCACCGAAATCAACGAGAATCCCAGCAGGAACAGCCATTGGCTGTTGGCATAGTGCGCAGCCGCGATCTTCCAAGGCGGATTCACCACCATCCAGAACAGCGACGCAGAAATCAGAGTGTAGAGAAGCACTGTCCAGCGGTCGTACCGCGCCAGAATGCTATGCCCGCCAACGTTGTAAAACGCGAATGAGAATGCCGCCAGCAGCGCCGCGATCACGCCAAGCGTATCCAGGCGGAACCCGCCCGCGCCGAAGACTCCAATCACCAGTGCAATTCCAGCCACCGCCAACCCTACCGCCGCGATCCGTTGCAGCGTCGGCTTCTGCACTCCGCGGGCCACCGTGTAAAGCAGAACCCAAACCGGCGCCGTGTATTGCAGGATGATGGCGGTCGCGACATTCGTGCGCTGGATCGCCAGATAGTACAGATAGTTCGAAGCCGCCACACCCAGAATTCCCAGCACGAACATCCGCCGCATGTCGGCCATCGGCAGTCGCAACCGCCGGGGCCCACGCACCGCCAGCAGCACAACCAGCAAAACCAATAAAGAAAACGTGGCCCGGCTCTGCGACAGAATCAGCGGATCAATCGCCCGCAGTGACTGTCCATGGGGCAGCAACCGCCCGGTAAACGCCGCCCGCCCCAGCGTGGCCGCGACCCCCCAAAGAAACGTCGCGGTGGCAATGTAAAAATACCCCCGCACAGGATGGGATCGAGTCGCCAAGCCAGTAGATTATCGTATCGGCGTAACTGAGAACCGGGAACTGAGATCTGGGAACTGGTTGTTAAGCAGAATCCGCTCTACTCCCCCACATACTCAATCCGATAGCTGATCTTGGCCGTCTTATTCAGCATCGCTGCCACTGAACAATACTTCTCTTCCGACAGTCGCACCGCGTCCTCAACGGCCTTGTGCGACACCTTGCCGCCAACTCGATAAACCAGCTTGATCTCCGTATACACCGTCGGCGGGTTGGCCGCCCGCTCCGCCGACGCCCGCACTTCCAAGCTGGTAAACGCCTCGCGTTTCTTGCCCAGTATGCTCACCACGTCATAACCGGTGCATCCACACAGCGCAATCAGCACCAGCTCCATGGGGCTGTTGCCGGCCTTTCTGTCACCATCAATAACTATCGAATGGCCGCTGCTGGCCGCGCCGTCGAACTCCTGGTTCCGCTTCCAACTTGCATGGGCTTCAGTCATAAACTCTCACCTTCGATTGTCAGTCTGCGGTTCAGGATGTATCAATACCCGGAACAACTCCGGCGCTGCCTGCTTGAAACGAATCTCCAATTCGGTCTGGATTTCATGCACCCGTGAAAGTGGCAGATGATCGGAAAACGTGCAGTGGCAGGACACGTAAATTCGCCCCCGCACCCGCTTGACCTCGACCTCATGCACATCCAGCACCTCGGGAAACTCCTGCACGATCGTCTTCAGCTTTTTCTCCAGGACCGCATCCCGCACAATTTCATCGCCGGTCTCGATCGTGGCAGGCTCGCTTTCTATGTGCGTTAGGATCGAAGAAATTTCCGGCACATCGCTTCGAATCTCGGATTCCAGCAGCGTTACCTGATCGTGAGCGTCTTTCAAACTCAGTTCCTCATGGAGCTCCAGATGCTGTTCCACGTGCAAACGTCCATGCAGGTCCTGCACGCTCACGTCGTGGACATTCAGATTGTGGCGCGTGGCCACCGCCCGCACCCGGTCGAAAATATTCTCTTTACGATCAGCCCGCGGAATAGGGTGGACCACCACGTCGGCGTCCGGCAGCACCTCGCGCACCGCAGCCGTAACTGCATCCGCCACCTGCTCCGAGCGCTGGAAGGTCACATTCCGCGCCAGGCTTACCGAGAGGTCCGCAAAATAGCGGTTGCCCGCCCGGCGAATTCGCACCCGGTCCACTTCCAGCAGACCCTCCACTCCACGAACCGCTGCCACAATCCGGTTGCGCGCACCGGCGGGGGCTGCATCCAGCAACGCGTCGACCGTCTTCCGCGCCAGCCTCGAACTCACATACACCACCACTCCCGCCACCACCAACGCAGCCACCGGATCGGCAGCTCGCAGCCACTCGACGCCATACCTCCGGCCCATTTGCACCAGTGCCAGTCCCACGACCACCACGCCACTCGACCAGATATCGGTCGAGAAGTGCAGCGCATCTGCCTCCAGCGCCTGGCTGTCATACTTGGCCGCGATTCTCCCCAACGCCCGCGACCGCCAGAAATCGGTTGCCATCGAGGCAAACAAGACCAGAAAGGCCATCACGCTAGGCTCGATCTCCACCTGACGAAAGAACAACCGCTTCATGGCTTCGTAGACGATCCACACACAGGTCAGCAGCAGCAGTCCGGTCTCGATGAACGCGGAAAAGTTTTCCACCTTGCCATGACCATACTGGTGATCGGCATCGGCAGGCTTGTCCGATACCCGCACCGAGAGCAGCGTGACGATTGCAGCCACCAGGTCCAGACCCGAGTGGGCCGCTTCCGACAGAATGCCCAGGCTGCCCGTGGTCACCCCTACCACGATTTTCAGCACGGTAATAGCGATCGCCGCCAGCACCGAATTTCCTGCGACCGCCCGTTTTTCCGCCCGTATCGAGTCCGGACTGTAGCCTGCCAGCGATCCTGCCATGAGGGCATTATCGCCGCTCCCACCCTTGCCGCCAAGCCGGTATCCGGCCAATTAACCGGAATCGCACTTCCACCCCGACTTTGTGCTAGGATTTTTATTCGTACTTCGATCTTCTCTGGAGGAATCCCTACAATGTCCAAATATTACTTGGCCTGTCTGCTGCTTGTCGCTTTTGCCTGGGGCCAGGCAGCCAACCCAACCCCTGCATCCGCGGGGCAGAAGCCTACACCCCCCACCGCTCCCCCGCCGGCGAGCGTTGCCCCCCCAGCCCCGGCCAAGGACGTCCCGCCGGACGCCTCGGTGATCACCATTAAGGGTCTGTGCAGCACCCCAGACAAAGCTGCCGCCGGTTGCGTAACCATCATTACCCGTACGGATTTCGAAACCATTGTCAACGCCGTCCAGCCCAACATGCCCGGCCGTTCCCGTCGCCCCTTCGCCGACCGTTACGCCCACTCCCTGGTGATGGCGAAAAAGGCCCAGGATATGGGCCTCGACAAAACCGCGACCTTTGAGCAAAAGATGAAGCTCGCCCGAGTTCAGATTCTGTCCCAGGAACTGGGCAAGGCACTTCAGGAACAAGCCGCCCAGATTTCCGACAAGGATATTCAGGACTACTATCACGACAATCTCGCCAAGTTCGAGCAAGTAGATGTCGATCGCATCTACGTTCCCAGGAACCAGACTCCTCCCGACGGTGAAAAGACACCCACCGCAGAAGAAGAAAAGAAGTTCCAGCAGGAATCAGAGAAAACCATGCAGGCTGAGGCCGACAAGCTGCGGGCACGTGCCGTTGCCGGCGACGATTTCGTGAAGCTCCAGGAACAGGCCTTCGAGGTTGCGGGAATCAAGACCGGAGCTCCCAATACCGAGATGGGAAAGGTGCGGCGCAACGTTCTGGCCCAGAATCAAGCTCAGATTATGGAATTGAAGCCGGGCGGCATTTCACCGGTCCTCACCGACGCAAACGGATTCTTCATTTACAAGCTGAAAGCCAAGAGCACCATGTCGGTGGATGAGGCCCGCGAGGAGATCAAAGCCACTCTGCGCTCCCAGCGCATGCAGGATGCCATGCAGGCCGTAAATCAGTCGGCCACCCTGACCCTCGACGACGACTACTTTGGACCCGAAATGCCGGCCCGCGGGATGATGCCTAATCCCGGCATGACTCCGCCCCCGTCGCCCGCCAAGCCCGCCTCCGCTGGGCCCAAATAATGGATGCTTCCAAGCCAACTGTCCTGGTCACCGGGATTGCTGGCAATCTGGGATTGCGGCTATGGCCGCTGTTGGCGGATTATCAGGTCGTCGGCGTCGACCTGAATCCGCCAGCCGCGTCGCCGTCTCTGTCTTTCCAACCCCTCGACCTCGCTCTCGAGGAGTCCTGTCGCGAGTTATTTCTGCTCTTGAAGAAGGTTCGCCCGTTTGCCGTTCTCCACTTGGCGTTCGTTATCGACCCCTTACGCAGCGGCGTGCTTGACCTCGATCGCATGTGGCAGATCAACGTCGCCGGCACGGCCCGGGTAATGGAGGCCATCACCGAGGCCAACCGCACCGACCCCATCGTGAAGAAGTTTCTTTTCCCCAGTAGCGTTTCCGCCTACGGTTCCGATTTGCCCGCACCCGCCACCGAAGACTCGCCCCTCGCAGCTCATACTCTTCCCTACGCCATCCACAAGATGGAATCCGACCGCGTGGTGCAGCTGCGCGCGCCGGCGCTCCGCGGTTGCAGCGTGTACTTGCTCCGTCCCCATATTTTTGCCGGAGCCAGCATGCAGAATTACTTGATCGGAGCTTTTCGCGGCACTCCTAACGGTCGCGGAAAGCGCGCGGCCGAAATGCGGGCCCAGGGCAAACGCCTGTCCTGCATGCTTCCCTACGGTCAGCGTTACCTCGATAACAAGATTCAGTTCGTCCACGTGGATGACATGGCCCGCTTGCTCGCCTACATCGTTCACAAGACCGAACCGGAGGCCCAGCGTCTGACCATTCTTAACGTCGCCGGACGGGGTCAACCCCTGACCTTTGCCCAGTGCATCGAAATGGCCCACGCCAAACTGGTTCGCGTGCCCGGAAAATGGGCCTTCCGTCAGGTCTTGGAATTCCTGTGGAGGTTCGGCATTTCCGCCATTCCGCCCGAAGCCCTGCCTTACATGACGGGCGAATACACCATGAATACCGAGCGGCTGCATCGCTTCCTCGGCGACGACCACGAGAACGTAATTCGTTACACCATCGCCGACGCCTTCGCAGATTCGTTCACCTCTTTGTGATTGGCGACATGTCTGGCAACGACTTATCCAAGATCGCAGACCTGTTCAGAAACGCCGGCTGATCAATACCCACGTGGGGACAGCCGCCCTCGGCTGTCCAATTGAGCGAAGCTCGGCGGCTGCTCACTTTCTCCCCCAATACAGCCCCGCAATTCCCAGGGTGTAAGGTGTCCACGAAACCTCGCGGAATCCCGCGGCCCGCATGCGCTCCAACATCTCCGCCGGCTCCGGAAAGCGTTCCACCGATGAAGGCAGATAGGCATACGGTCCGCGCACCCCGGAAATCATCGTCCCAATCACCGGCAGCACCCGCTTGAAGTAAATCCGATAAAACTTTCCGGCCATCCCTCGCGGCTCTCCAAAATCGAGAATCCCGCACTCTCCCTTCGGCCCCAGCACCCGCGCAATCTCCCGCAGACCGGCATCGTAGTCGGCGAGATTCCGGAACCCGAATGCAGTCGTCACCACATCGAATTGTTCGCCAGGAAATGGCAGGCGCAAAGCGTCTGCCTCCACCCATCGCAGCGCCGTCCCCACCGACTTCGCACTCGCCCGCTGCAACATGGCGTGCGAGAAATCCGCTCCCAGAATCCTTCCTCCAGACTTCCCCGCTTGCCGCAGCAGCGCGAACGTCATATCCCCCGTTCCGCAACACAGGTCAAGCACATTAGCTTCCGGCCGCGACAAGACCGCCGCAAAACGCCGCGCCGTCTTCCGCCACCACATCCGGTCCACATTGCACGAAAGCAGATGATTCAGCAGGTCATACCGCGGCGCGATCGACGTAAACATCTCCCGCACCGCCCGCGCCGCCGCCTGCGGATCGCTCACCCCCTCCGGCGCCGCTCCCACTATCGTGCTATGAGCTGATCTATTCAAGCCGAACCCTGTGATCCTCTGTGCCTCTCTGTGGTAAAGCTCTTCTCCGCGTCCTCTGCGGCCTTTCTCAGCGCTCTCCGCGATCAAAAGCTCTTCCTCGGATCCGCGTGAATCCGCGAATGCTTTTCCTCTGTGCCTCTCTGTGCCCTCTGTGGTCAGCCTTGTCTAGACCACCGCTCAATCTCATCCACTGCCGCCGCCACGACATCCTCCGGCACATCTCCCACGATCTCCACCTTCCCAATTTCTCGCGGCAGAACAAAATGCACCACCCCGCCGCGTGTCTTCTTGTCTCCTTGAATCGCTCTCAACACATCGCGGCTGCGAATCTCCACTCGCGGCAACTTGCCCAAACCCAACACTGCTTCGCTAATCCGCCGCGCGGTCAGCGCATTGCACCGGTTCATCGCTCGCGAAATGTGCGTTGCCGCAATCATCCCCCAGGCAACTGCTTCCCCATGTAGAAACCGCCGATACCCTGAAGCCGCCTCGAGCGCATGACCGATGGTGTGGCCAAAGTTCAAAACCCTGCGCAGCCCGCCCTCGCGTTCATCGGCCGCAACGATCTCTGCCTTCAGCTTCACCGCCTCTGCAATGAACCACTCCATCGCAGCCGGGTCGCCACGCAATTGCCGTACTTCTACTCTCTCCAGCCGGCTGAACAGCTCCGGCCTGCCGATCACTCCGCACTTCAGCACCTCGTACAACCCGGCGCGAAACTCGCGCTCCGGCAGCGTCGAAAGTACCTCCGGATCGATCAGCACCACCCGCGGTTGATGAAACGTTCCCAGCAGGTTCTTCCCTGCCCGCAGATTCACTCCCGTCTTTCCCCCGATCGAAGCATCCACTTGGGCCAGCACCGTGGTGGGGATTTGCGCCACCTCCACGCCCCGCATGTATAACGACGCCAGCAGCCCAGCCACATCTCCAACCACGCCCCCGCCGAATGCCACCACTACCGCTTCCCGATCCGCGCCCAGCCGCACCAACTTCTCCGCCAACTGCTCAACCGTGGCCAGTTTCTTGCTCCGCTCGCCGTCCGGCATCTCCACCCACTGCGCCTTGAACCCTGCGCCCGACAATGCCGCCATCAACTTCTTGCCCCACTTCCGCCGTACCGGTGCCACCGTGACCACAAACAACTGCTCCCGCCCGCCCAACACCTCTCGCAGACGCGCTCCAGCCCGCGTCATCAGCCCGGCCTCAATGATCGCCTCATACGCGCGGGGTGCCACCGAAATCGTCACGCGAGACATGCAACGTCATCATAACTTACCTCCCAGCGCGTCCGCCGGTGCGCTAAGTGTTACCATTTTTAGGTATGGCGACAGCGCCTTCCCAAACTGATTTTCTGGTGGTTGGCGCCGGAGTTGCCGGCCTGCGCGCCGCTATCGATCTCGCCACCGCCGGCTCGGTCACAGTTCTAGCCAAGCGCGAGGTCTCCGACTCCAATACCCAATGGGCACAGGGTGGCATCGCCGCCGCGCTAAGCGACGAGGACGAAATCAGCCTCCACTTGCAGGACACGCTCCAGGCCGGCGACGGCCTCTGCAATCTCGAAGCCGCTAAAATCCTCGTCGAATATGCACCCGACCGCATCGAAGAGTTGATTCAATGGGGCACCGAATTTGATCGCCAAGGCACCAAACTGACCTTCGGCCGCGAAGGCGCCCACAGCCGCAACCGCATCCTGCACGCCCACGGCGACTCCACCGGACGCGAAATCCTCCGCGCACTCTACGCCAAAGCCCAGACCCTCAAAAACATTTCTGTCCTCGAGTTTGAATTCTCCACCGACCTCATCTTCGAACACGGTCGGGTCTGTGGCATCCAACTCATCACCGACAAAGGCCAATCCCAACGGATGAGCGCAGCCGCCGTGCTCCTCGCTACCGGCGGCCTGGGACAGCTCTATCGCAATACCACCAATCCCAGCGTTGCCACCGGCGACGGCGTCGCCATGGCATTCCGTGCCGGCGCCGAAGTCACCGATATGGAGTTCATCCAATTTCACCCTACAGCGCTTTATCTAAAAAAAGCCCCGCGCTTTTTGCTGTCAGAGGCTTTGCGTGGTGAGGGTGCGTACTTGCGCAATCTGGAGATGCACCGCTTCATGCCCAAGTATCACCCCCTGGCCGAACTCGCCCCGCGCGACGTCGTGGCTCGCGCTATTGTTCACGAACTCGAGGTCAGCCCCGCCAAGGACCCAGTCGTCTATCTCGACCTCACTCACCTGGACCCCGACCATGTCAAAACCCGCTTTCCACGCATCTACGCCACTTGCCTGGAATACAACATCGACATCACCACCGAACTGATTCCCATCCGCCCAGCCGCGCATTACTCCATGGGCGGCATCCGTTCCGACCTCGACGGCCGCAGCACCCTGCCCGGTTTGTACGTTGCCGGAGAAGCCGCCGCCACCGGAGTCCACGGCGCCAACCGTCTCGCCAGCAATTCCCTGCTTGAAGGCTTGGTTTTCGGCGCCCGTGCTGGCCAAGCCATGCGCAAGGAACTCGGCAAGGCTCCCGCAACTATCCGCCCTCCTCACCCTCTCGCCTCAAACGGCCCCGTCGACATGCCCATCGAGCAAGTAATGGCCGAAATTCAGGATCTGATGTGGCGCGATGTCGGGATTGTCCGCACCGGAGCAACTCTGAAGCGCGCGCTCGACCAACTCGCCCAGACTTCTGCCCGCGTCGCCCATCCCCAATCTCGCCGGGCTTTTGAAGCGCGCAACCTTCATCTGGTTGGCACCCTGGTCGCCCGCGCCGCCCTAGCTCGCGAAGAAAGCCGCGGCGCTCACTACCGTCTCGATTTCCCTACTCACAATGACGCCAAGTTCCTGAAGCATTCCATCATCAAGGGCGATTCCATTCGCTTCGCATAGCACCGGTTTTCCTCTGTGCACCCCTGTGTCCTCTGTGGTTAACGCTCTTTCGGCCTCACCACCGACGCCGCCATCGCAATCATCAACACTCCCGCCACCGCGCCCAGCGCCCATACCGTCGGAATCTGGTAGTAATCCGATGCCAGCATTTTCCCTCCAATAAAAATCAACACCACCGCCAGCCCGTAGTGCAGATAGTGGAAGACATCCATCATCCCGGCCAGCACAAAGTACAGCGAACGCAGCCCCAGAATCGCAAACACGTTCGAGGTATAAACCACGAACGGCTTCAAAGTGATCGCCAGCACCGCCGGGATGGAGTCCGTGGCAAACAGTAGATCCGTGGTCTCGACCACAATCAGCACCACCAGTAACGGCGTAGCGTAGAGTCCCGGACGCCGCACCAGAAACCTGTCTCCCTGGTAGTCATCGGTCACGGGGATCACTCGGCGAAACCCCCGCACCATGGGATTCTTCTCAGGATCAACTCCCACTTCCTTTTTTCCCAGAAGCCTGATTCCGCTATACACCAGAAACGCCCCAAACACGAAAATGATCCAGTGAAACCTCTGGATCAGTCCGATGCCAACCAAAATAAATATCCCACGCATCACCAGCGCGCCTGCAATCCCCCAAAACAAGACTTTGTGTTGGTAGTCCGACGGAACCCGAAAATAGCGGAAAATCAGAAGAAAGATGAAGAGATTGTCGACGCTGAGCGACAGCTCAATAACGTAGCCGGTAGTGAACTCGACCGCGGTCTCCCGCCCCCGCCAGAAGTACACCAGCGCGGCAAACGCGATCGCCAGCAGAATCCATCCGATGCTCCAGCTCAGCGCTTCCCGAAACTTGACCGTGTGCGCCGGCCGGTGGAACACCCACAGGTCAACCGCCAGCATCGCCAGTACGAAAAGGTTGAATAGAACCCAGAACAGAAGTTCGTTCACTCACTCCCTCCCTCCGGATGCCACGATCGAGATAGCGAGTTTATTCCGTCCTGCCCAGCTTTCCCTTCTGCCACTCGTCCCACATACCGAAGGTCTTCATCAGCTCGTCCGCATGCGTTTCATGCATCGCCTGCTCGATCTGAGCCCGCGTGTATCGCGGCCCTACTCGTTCCGCGCTGTTGGCCAAGCTGAAGCTCAAGTAGGCAGCCTCAGCCACGTGCTTCTTGAGTTGCTCCATGTCCACTTTGTCGAAGGTGTCCGACATAGCGTGGTAATTGATCAGATAATTCGCTTCCTGCTGATTGGCCATAAACGTCGGAACACCTTCCAGCATGAAATCGAAATGGTCGGTGCCCCACGACATGTCAGTCGTCAGCGTGGTGGCGCCGAACTGTTGCAGCGGCGCGACCATCGTCGTCACCGCGTCCACCAAGTCTTTGCGTCCGCCCAGCGAAAAGCCAGTAGTCTTTCCGCTGCCGGAATCCCAGACCACCATCCCCGCATCCTTGTCGAGTTCATTGCGGTGCGCTCTCACGTAGGCGTGCGATCCCAGCAGCCCTTCCTCTTCCCCGGAGAACAAAATAAACCGCATACTCCGTCGCGGCTGCAACCCTGATCCTTTGATCGCCCGCAGCGCATCGATCACCAGCGCCGCGTTGCATCCATTATCCAGCGCGCCCGTGCCCAGTTCCCAGGAATCCAAATGTGCTCCCAGCACCACGAATTCATCCGGCTTTTCGCTGCCACGCAGTTCCGCGACCACATTCGTAGCCGTGATCGGCCCTCCAACATGGTTGGGAATCGCTAAATCAGCGTAAAGCTTCTGACCCGAGGCCAGCAGCCGCCCCATGCGTCCCGCATCTTCCCGCGCCACCAGCACCATGGGCAGGCGATCAATCTCTCCCGCCAAAGAATTCGTGTGACGATACAGCAAGTCATGCGGCCGGGTCGACTGAAACGCAATCGCCAGTGCTTTTCCTTTAATCGCCCGATCAATGATGCCCGGTGCGTTCAGGTACTCTGCAAACAGATCTTCCCAGGTATGCATCTCGTGGGTTGTGACCAGCACAATGGCTCCAGCCACATCGCCGGCATTGGCGAAATCCTCAGCCGTACCGTGGCCGATAGAGATGATTCGCACATGCGGTTGCGGAGCCAGCGCGGGTGCCCAAGCCAAAGAAACCAGCCGCACCACGAACGACTCCGGAGCAACCACCGTCATCTTTGTGGCGCCTTCCGCCCACGAGGCCTTAATGGTGAAGTTCTCGGTATGCACGCTGTCGGCGCCCGCAGCTTTGAACGCTTCCGAGCCCCAAGCTACAGCCCGTTGCATTGCCGGGGTTCCCGGAACCCGCCCACCGATCTCATCCGTCAACCGGCGCAGGTTGGTCTCTAGGGGAGAAGGTTTCAGCGCTTCGGCGATGATCTTGTCGCCGGGTTGCTGGGCAAAGGCAGCAGTTACAACCAGAAGAAGACAGCAGATTTTCGCGATTCGCATAGACCCCGCATTAGAAATGAGAATGAGAAAAAAAGAAAGACGAAAACACCATCCCCACCTCTTCTCTGCAACCTCCGCGGCCTTTCTCAGCACACTCTGCGGTCAAAGGCTCTTTTGCAGATACGCATTCGGCGGCTGGGCTTTCCTTTGTGGACCTTTGTGTCCTTTGTGGTTGAAGATCTGAGGTTGTCCTCTGTGTCTCCGTGTCTCTGTGGTGAATGGTCTTGGGTTTCCCCTTCCTCGGCGTCTAATGCTTCTTATCCACCATCCGCACCGTTTCCAACGTCACCATCCCCACAATTTCCAAACTCTTTGGACTCAGCTTGTCCACCGTATCCTCCGGCGTGTGCCAGAAGACATTGCCATAGCCGTAGTCGAAATCAATTAAGTCAGCGCTAGGAATGCCGCGCACCAGGAACGGCTTGTGGTCGTCCTCCATCGGGATGGTTCGGCCAAAGAAGTGCGACTGGTAGCCCAGCCGCTTTGCAGCCTGATAAATCATATCTTCCAACCACGGAGTCGAGTTCTGCTCGCGCTCAATGTTAAGATCGGCATCCCCGATCATGTCCTCCAACAGGAATGCCTTGGTCTTCTTAAGCGTCCCGTCCTTCTGCCATTTCTCCACCAGGTGCCGCACGCCGTACAGGCTGTCCGTATCGCTCCATTGCCTCATCGCTTCTTCCGCATCGTCCCAGATCAGCCAAACGCTATAGCCATCGCGTTGTTTCCCGCGCAACTGGTTGGCAATCTCCAGCAGCAGCGCGCTCGATGATGCGCCATCATTGGCGCCCACAAATGACGTATTCCGCAGTGAGTACACCGTGTCATAGTGGCTCGCAATCATGAGGATGCCATCCCGCGTTCCGGGATACTTCGCAATGATGTTTTTCACCGGAAACTTGCCGTCCGGCGTATTGGCGATGAAGTCGTCAACTTCGACCAAGTCGCCTTGCAGGTGATTAAGAATGTAGTCCTCAACCTTCTTGTGGTTCGTGCTCCCGATAGGTCGCGGCCCGAACGCCACGATCTCCTTCACATATTGCATGGCGCGTGCGGAATCAAAAGATGGAGCGGGTCCGGTGTCAGGTAAATCTGCGGCCGCTGGAGCAGCAGTCGCGCTGTCCGCGGGCGCGGCAGCGTCAGCGGCTTTCTGCGTGGAGCAAGCAACCCAACTCAGCAGACCCATCAAGCCAATGATCTTGAAAACCTTCATGCACTCTTCCTCGCCTGCCGCGCCTTCCTCTGTTTGGGATGCACCAGCCACGCGATCCCTATACTTAGTAGATACAGCACCACCATGGGAGCGGCAAAGATGCACATATTCAGAATGTCGGTCGTCGGCGTGAGAATCGCCGCAATAATAAAGATCACCAGAATCGAATAGCGCACGTTTCGCCACATCCATCCCGCGCTCACCACCCCCATCAAAGCCAGAAAGAACACCAGAATCGGCAACTCGAACACCAGGCCCAGTCCCAAAATCACGGTCAGAAACAGGTCCGTGTACTCATGAATCGTGATCATCGGCTGGAACTGCTTCCCATAGCCGATCAAGAATTCCAGCGCCGCCGGATATACCAGCTTGTACCCGAAGTATCCGCCCGATAAAAACAGCCCGATGGTCGAAACCATGAACGGCACAACGTAGCGCTTCTCGTTGCGATAAAGCCCCGGCGAAATAAACATCCAAACTTGATAAAGCACAAACGGACAAGTCACGAACACGCCCGCCAACGCACCGATTTTCAAATAAAGATTAAAAGGATCCGTAGGATTCAGATACACCAGCGTCTGCGGCATGCCATTGCGCTTGAGCGCTTCCATGATCGGCTGCTGCATCCAGCCCACAATCTTGTCGGCATATCCCCAGCAAGCGAAAAACCCCACCGTCACCGCGATGATGGAATAGATAATCCGCCGCCGCAATTCCTCCAGGTGCTCGAGGAAACTCATGGCAGGCATGACGTCACGCACCGGCTCTTGGGAAGGCGCCTCTGCCGTCATCTCAGGCATCGGGAACCTTTGCCATGGCAGATTGATCGGCTTGCCCTGATGAAGATGAACCTGAAGCCGAAGGCAGCGCTGCTACCGTATTCTTAGGCTTTTCCGAGGCCGGCAGCGCACTCCGCTGCTGCTCCAATTCCATGTGCGAGATTTCAGTTTCGATCTGCGCCTTGAACTCGTTCGACGCGCGTCTCAAATCATTCAGTACCTTGCCCACTTGTCGCGCAATTTCCGGCAACTTCTTCGGCCCAAAGATCAGCAAGGCCAGAAAGAACAGGAAAATAGTCTCCGAAAACCCCATGCGCTCATGATACTGCACGCAGACTCCACAAAAAAGCCGTGACGCTCATCGCGGCTATAATCCGTGTGCATCCCTGAAAATCCGTGGCCAGTCGTTTCTCTCCACCGGTTTCCACCAGGCCATGAAGTTGCTGTTGACCGCACCGCAGAAATCGTTACAATTGGGTACAGAGAGAGCAAATTAGCCATGATGATTGAGCTTCCAGATAAGCTTGAAGCGGCCCTTAAGGCCCAGGCCAACGCACATGGCGTGTCCCCCGCCGGCTATGTTTGCGAGGTTCTTGAACGTGAACTGGCGCCCTCGCTCGAAATCCGGTCATCGGGTGCCCCGTTCAAAACGGGATGCGGCATGTTCGCCAAATACCGACAGGCTCCATCGGCAGAGGAAATCGACGCCAACCGCGCCGATATGGGAACAGGAGGACTGCCGCGATGACGATTGAAATTCATAGGCCGGAACTGGAAGCCCTCATCCGGGACTGGATGAAGACGGGCGCGTTCCCGACCGTCGAGGATGCCCTGATGCAGGCTTTGAAATCTTCGCCGCTTCCGGCGGAGCAAGAGGCCGACGCATCGAACGGAACGCCTGCTCTGACGGGGGCCGATCTGGTGGCGGCGATGCAAGCCTCGCCGTATAAAGAGATTGATCTTGAGCCGACCCGCGAACGCCTGCCCGTGCGCGATGTTGGGTTCTGATGGCGTGGTTGCTCGATACCAATATCCTGTCGGAACTGCGTCGGCCAAAGCCTGAACAACGGGTTGTGGCTTTCGTGGCAGGTTGCCCGCTTGACCAGCTTCATATCAGCGTCGTTACCCTGGCAGAAATTCGGTTCGGCATCGAGCTTGTTGCCGAGCCCAATCGCCGGGCGGAGTTGAGTGAATGGCTCACGCACAAGGTGCGGCCCAGGTTTGACGGGCGCGTTCTGCAAGTCACGGAAGACATCATGCTCAAGTGGCGGCTTCTGGTGGAGGAAGGCCGGAAAGCGGGACACACCTTCTCTCAGCCGGACCTGATCATCGCGGCGACGGCCATTCATCACGGCCTGACGGTTGTCACTCGTGACCGAAGCGACTACGACAAGGCGCGGGTTCCAGTGATGAATCCCTGGGATGCCTGATTGCCTTGCGTTGCCGATACCCACACCGCCCTTGGGATTGTTTGAGGACAAGTAACTGTCCGCCGTCTATTTCGATGTGCCCGTCATCAGCCGCGACAGACGCATCCGCGCCGCCGTCTTAAAGACGGTTTGGGGAGGGGCATGAAGCGGAATGGAAACATGCAACCTATCTGCTGCGTCAATCTCCTGGCTGCTAGGTAGGCCGTTGGGCAGGTCAGAAGCATGAACGGCAAACCAATTCTCGCATTCGATACCAGCGCGCTGAATCATCTTGCAGACGATGACAATCACGATTTGCGCATCGCCGCAATCCAATCCGGTTATGAAGTTCGACTCCCCGAGCTGGCAACCGGCGAAATCTATGCCACGCCAGAGTTTTCACGGCGCAAGGATCTTTATGAAGTCTGCCGCAAATTGCTGAACAACGGCTACTGCATATCCCCTCCTCATTGGCTCATCAGCAGCCTTGCGAAATGTCATCACAGGGACCCGGCAACATTTGATTGGTCCAATGTTCCCTGGCGGATTCGCGCGGATGAGGAGCAAATATGCGCGAGCACAATACCTGGCGACGAACGACTAGCAACGAGTCAATTGGAAAATCAAAAAAACAGTAAAAAAGATTTCGAGACCGGTTTCAAGCGGAGAGCGAGCTGGGGTGAAGGGTGGCTTGGTGACATTGGAACGACTGGATTAAGCACCAAGAGCAAAATGGCGGACTTCTGGCCGTCGCAATGAATCTGTACCAGGGTGCATTATCGTATGACGTAAAAACAGGTTGCTTGCGTGTCGATCAGAAGGTTGAACTACTTGAAGAAGAATCTGGAAAGTTTGTCAATAACTGCCCTCCTTTCAGGGCACTGGTTTACGCATATGCAATCACCGCGTACGACCGCGGTTGTACGCAGAGGCCGAGCGGAGGGCCGAAATATAGCGCTGGGCG
Organism: Terriglobales bacterium; assembly: GCA_052147055.1. GTDB lineage: Bacteria > Acidobacteriota > Terriglobia > Terriglobales > Acidobacteriaceae > JABCZH01. The sequence continues at coordinate 7,269 of JBKQLO010000093.1, read as the reverse complement.
CAACGACCAATTCATGTCGGTCTATCTCCCCTACTGTGACATCTTCATCACAGCCGACTCCGCAGAGGAGATGTGCCTTCGGGAAATCGCACGGGCCGCAAAGGTCGCAACAGAGGTATTGTCTTATAAAGATTTCCGCGTGCGTGTCTGCCGGAAGCGTAAAGGCGGGCGCGTCCGGCTGCTTCTGGCGGACGCATAACCCGCCGCTGAGTCAGGCCGCGCCCTCGTCGGCCTGTCCGCGTGCTTGCCGGAATTCTTCGGCGCGCGTGTGGGCCCGGTCGGGCAAAAGCCGCGCCTAAGTGTCTCGTTGGATTACAATCTAACCTCGCTGGCAAATGTGGCGTTCTTGCGGCGCGAAGCTGTGGCAAGGCTGGCCGGGTTGGCTTAGCTAGGATTTGTGGATTGATCTGAGTTATGGAAGGTTGGACTTTTGTGCCCGTGTTTCATCCGGCTGTCAAAAGAGTATCTGCCGCGTTGTTGAGCCTGCCTACGATCCTCGCTCTCTCGATTGCCCTTCTCCTCATCGGCTGTGGTGGGAGTTCGGGCGGTGGAAGTAGCACCCCTCCGCCTCCGCCGAGCACCGCCAATGAATGGACTTGGATGAGCGGAAGCAACACTATAACGGTTATTAAGCTTGGTGGCCAGTCGGGCATCTACGGCACACTGGGTGTCGCCTCTGCCAGCAACGTGCCCGGAGGCCGGGAAGGTTCCGTCTCTTGGACTGACAGCAGCGGCAATTTCTGGCTCTTCGGAGGGCAGGGCTACGATTCGACGGGGACGCTGGGCTTCGGCCTCAACGACCTTTGGGAGTTCAGTCCCACAACCAAGATGTGGACGTGGGTGAGTGGAAGCGACACTGTGCCTGGGGCAAACGGTAGCCAGCCGGGTGTCTATGGCACACAGGGTGTCCCCGCCGCCGCCAATGTTCCCGGCGGACGGTTCGGCGCTGTCAGTTGGACTGACAGCAGCGGCAACCTCTGGCTCTTTGGGGGTAATGGCCAGGATGCACCGAACGGATTGCTCAACGACCTCTGGGAGTTCAGTCCCACAACCAAGATGTGGACATGGATGAGCGGCAGCAACACAGGAAGTACACCAGGGGGAAATGGCGTCTACGGCACACTTGGCGTACCAGCGCCCAGCAACGTACCCGGTGCACGAGAGGCTGCCGCAAGTTGGACTGACAACAGCGGGAACTTCTGGCTCTTCGGTGGCAGCGCCCTGAACGACCTCTGGGAGTTCAGTCCCGCGACCGAGATGTGGACGTGGGTGAGTGGGTCTAGTTCAGTGAATGGCGTGCCGGATTGCCTGCCTGGAGTCTACGGCACAAAGGTTGTGCCCGCCGCCAGCAACGTCCCTGCTGGGCGAGGGCAAACTTCCCAAAACTCCGCTAGCTGGACCGACAGCAGCGGAAACCTATGGCTCTTTGGTGGCTTTGGCTGCGCTGGCTCGCTCAACGACCTTTGGGAGTTCAACCCCACAACCAACGAATGGACTTGGATGAGCGGAAGCAGCACGGCAAATGCAGTGGGCGTCTACGGCACAATGGGTGTAGCAGCGCCCAGCAACGTACCCGGAGGCCGGGCCAGCGCTGTAGGTTGGATTGACAGCGATGGGGACCTCTGGCTCTTCGGTGGCGGCGACCAATTTAACGACCTTTGGGAGTTCAACCGCACAACCAACGAATGGACTTGGATGAGCGGGAGCGATACCGGGAATGCTAGCGGCATCTACGGCACGCTGGGTGCCGCCTCCGCCAACAATGTCCCCGGAGGCCGCGAAAGTTCCGTCTCTTGGATTGACAGCAGCGGCAACCTATGGCTCTTCGGAGGACTGAGTTACGATTCGACGGGGACGGTTGGGTATCTCAACGACCTCTGGCGTTACCAACCCTAGGCAATGGTCCGAAGGGTTGCGCTGAGAGTTTTTTTCTAACCTCTCCAGCCCAAACAGGCCGCCGACTTTACTGCCTTTGCTTGGGCAATTATGGAATGAGCTTTTGCCGGGCGCAAGGTCAGATGTCACAGGGTTGGGCTGTGGGGATCTTCTATGCCTTCGGGTATCGGCAGAAGCCCCGCCCAAGCGGAGCTTGGACGGGGCACCGTCGGACTGGTTAGGCGGGCCAGCCCCCCTTTGCGCTATATTTGGCGCATCCTGCTGAAATTGTGCGGAAAGGACAGATATGAAAGCACGATTCCTTGGCCCGTGCGTGGCCTTGGTGCTGCTGGCGGGGGCGGTGGGAGCGCCGGCACAGTCAACCGATAGCAAGTCTTCTCCGAGCATTGCCGCGCTCAGGAAACAAGCCGCCAGCGGCGATGCCAAGGCGCAATTCGAGCTTGGCGTGGATTACGACAACGGCCAGGGTGTGCCGAAGAATCACGCCGAGGCAACTCGCTGGTTTCGTAAAGCTGCGGAACAAGGAAATGCCACCGCCCAATATAACCTTGGGGTGGCATACGAGGCTGGTGTAGGCGTTCCGCGAGACTATGCTGAAGCTGTTAAGTGGTTCCACAAGGCTGCCGAGCAAGGAGATGCTTTCAATGAGCTGTACCTCGGCCTTGTGTATCACAATGGCGTGGACGTTTCAAAGGATGAAGTTGCAGCGGTCAAATGGTGGCGCAAAGCCGCCGAACAAGGGAATGCTCCTGCACAGTACCATCTTGGATTAGCATATTCCATCGGTGAAGGCGTCCCGCAAGATTATGCCGAAGCCGCCCGCTGGTATCGCAAAGCTGCGGAGCAGGGCCATGCAGCGGCGCAATACAACCTTGCACTGCAGTACCACTTTGGCGAAGGCGTTCCACAGGATTACATACAGGAGGCGGCGTGGATTCGCAAGGCTGCCGAGCAGGGGAAGGACTATGCGCAGTGGCGCCTAGGAGTGTTGTACGCCAACGGCCAAGGCGTGCCACAGGACTATGCGCAGGCGGCGACCTGGTATCGCAAGGCATCCGAGCAAGGCCTTGCCTTGGCGCAAGACAGCTTAGGTACCGCGTTCATGCTTGGCCAGGGAGTTCCGCAAGACTATACGGAGGCTGCCGTATGGTTCCGAAAGGCTGCCGGTCAGGGCGATTCCTATGCAGAATACTCGCTTGGCGCGATGTACGAGGCTGGCAACGGGGTGACGCAGGACAACGCCCAAGCTGCCGTCTGGTATCGCAAGGCCGCCGAACAGGGTTATGACTTAGCGCAATGGGGGCTTGGCTCGCTATACCTTTCGGGGGACGGTGTGCCACAGGACTACACGGAAGCGTATTTCTGGCTGGATATTGCCGCGACGGGAAAGATCGAAGGTGCCAAACGGGAAGATGTCGCAAGAATCCGGGACATAGCCGCCTCACATCTGACACCAGCCAACTTGACTCGTGTACAGGAGCGGGCGCGGAAGTGGTTTGAGGACCATCCACCCAAGGCAAATCCGTAACGAGGAACGTTTCCAATGACTACAGCGCTCATCAGTCTCGTGTCAGTGATTGTCGGAATCCTTCTAAGTCACATCTTGGCCCGATCTGGGCAAATGAACCAATGGATACTTGAACAGAGGAAGCTGGAAGGCCGGGAACTTATCGGGGCAATCACAGAGCATTACGACGCGATCATGTTTCATCTTGCTCCGTCGATACTCAAGAATATCCCCGTCAAAGCCGAGGATCAAACTCAGTTGAACGATGCACGCCGCAGAGCGCTGCGAACATTACGTGACCGTATATACCTCGCCTCTGACGTGAAGCAAGGCAATCTCTCGAAACGGTGGGTCGACGCGTTTAACGCATTTAAGGATAACAAGGAAAGCGAAGGAGTTATAGCATTCGTAAGAGAATATGAAGCCATTTGCGACTTTATTGTCAAGGCTGGAACCAAAGGTTCATAAGTCGGCCGGGTGTCCCACATTTGCCTTAGTCAGCAGATGCGGGGCGATCGTTTTTTCTAATCCACCCAGCCCAAACAGGCCGCGTCTTCGTCTGTCAGGGGGTGACCCTGTATTACGTTGTTTTTCTTCGGATCAGAAAAGAACCGTTCAATTGCGTCGTCAGGATACCCAAGGTATTTCTTTAGGTCGCTGGCGAAAGCTTCCCTCGATGAATAGTCCTTCGTTCCCTGCGCTCCGTGTGAATATGGCGAAAGTGCGATCTTGTACGTCGGTTCAGCGTTCGCTAGCGCAGTGTTGGGAGACAGCTCGAAAAATTGAATATTGAAATTTCTCATACTGTGATCCTCTAGCCAGAATATACCACTCTCTGTTTGGGGAATTCGGGGACAGACGGGACGTTCCCCAATTTTCTCCAACCAGGCGATCAATGATACTGCACGCCGGGGCCACAAAAAGCCGCGACTCTCATCGCGGCTCTAATCCGTGTCAATCCGTGAAAATCCGTGGCGAGGTTTTAGTGCCTACCGCCACCCCCGCCGTGACCTCCGTGTCCGCCACCGCGGCCTCCGCGTCCACCACCACCTCCAGGCCGCCGCCGTCCACCACCGCCCGGACGCCCACCCCGTCCGCGATCCGGCCCACGATCCCCTCGGTCTGACGGAGGACGATCCGAAGGACTTCGTTCTACACTCACCGGCCCATCGCGATTGAAGTTCGGTTCATCATCGGGAAAATCCCCGCCCCCCTCGATGGTTAAAGCCGGCGCGCGAACTTCACCCTGGCTTTCGGCGACGGCTTCCGTTCCACCCTCGTCTCCGCCTTCAACCGGTGCATCGCCACCGCCCATCTTCGCGCGCTGCTCTTTCAGAATGGCCTTACGCGATAGGCGAATGCGATTGCCTTCGACCGCCAGCACCTTCACCAGCACCTGATCGCCTTCCTTCAGCTCATCGCGAACATCCTTAATCCGATGCTCCGCCACTTCGCTGATGTGCAGCAACCCATCGGTTCCGGGAATGATCTCGACAAACGCCCCGAAATCCGCCAGCCGCGTGACTTTCCCCAAGTAGGTCTTCCCTACTTCGGCCGACGCCGTCAGATCGCGAATAATCTGCAACGCCTTGTTCGCCGATCCTTCGTCGTTCGAGGCAACATTCACTTTGCCCGAATCCTCCACGTCGATCTTCACCCCGGTCTGCTCAATGATCGACCGGATCATCTTCCCACCGGGCCCAATCACGTCGCGAATCTTGTCCACCGGAATCTGCAGGGTGTAAATCCGTGGCGCATAAGCCGAGACCTTCTCACGCGGCCCAGTGATCGCCTCCACCATCTTGTCGAGGATGTACAAGCGCCCACGCTGCGCCTGAGCCAGCGCCTCACGCATAATCTGCGCCGTAATCCCCCCCACCTTGATGTCCATCTGCAAAGCGGTGATCCCATCTTTCGTCCCGGCGACTTTGAAATCCATATCGCCGTAGTGATCCTCAGCCCCAGCGATGTCGGTAAGGATGGCGTAGTCATTGCCTTCTTTCACCAACCCCATAGCTACGCCAGCCACCGGAGCCTTGAGCGGCACGCCGGCATCCATCAGCGAAAGCGAAGCCCCGCAAACCGAAGCCATCGACGACGACCCATTCGACTCCAAAATGTCGGAGACAACCCGCATGGTGTAAGGCCAATTCTCCTCCGTCGGAAGCACGAACGACAAGGAGCGCTCTGCGAGCGCTCCATGTCCAATCTCACGTCGTCCAGCTCCGCGAAGGAACGAAACCTCCCCCACACTAAACGGCGGAAAATTATAGTGAAGGAGAAAGCGTTTCTTGGCTTCGCCTTCGAAGGTTTCCAGGCGTTGTTTGTCGTCGCTGGTGCCGAGGGTTGTGGTCACCAGGGCTTGGGTTTCGCCGCGGGTGAAGATGGCGGAGCCGTGGGTTCTTGGTAGAACTCCTACTTCGATCCAGATTTCGCGGATTTGGTCGAAGGCTCGGCCGTCGGGGCGGCGCTTTTGGTTTATCACTGCTTCGCGGAAGATGCGCTCTCTTAGCGTTTCGAAATATTGTTTGAATTTGGCTTGGGCTTCTTTGTCGTCTTCGGGGATGGCTGCTTGCAATTCTTTTTTCAGTTCCCGGACCAGGTTGTGGCTTTCGGCTTTGGGATGCTTCTGGGTGTCGAGGCGGTCGGTTAGATCTTTGCCGACCTTCTTTTTCAGGGCATCGAAATAGGTCTGATCGAACTCGGGCGGCGTGACTGGCCGCTTTTTTTTGCCGGCTTTTTTCTTCAGATCGTTGATGGCGGCGCAGATCTTTTTGATTTCGGTGTGGCCGAATTCGATGGCGTCTACTACTGTTTCTTCTTTTACTTCTTTGGCGCCGGACTCGATCATCACGATGCCTTCGGCCGTGCCTACCACCATGATGTTCAGCAGGCTCTCGCGCATCTCGTTGTACGTCGGATTGATGACGAACGCTCCACTCACCATGCCGACGCGCACCGCGCCGATGGGGCCATTGAACGGAATGTCAGAAATGGTCAGGGCTGCCGATGCGCCGTTGATGCCGGCTACGTCGGGGTCGTTCTCCGTGTCCGCCGACAACACGAATGCGATCACCTGCGTTTCACACTTGAAGCCATCGGGAAATAGTGGACGAATGGGCCTGTCGATCTGGCGGCTGGTCAGGATTTCGCGTTCACTGGGGCGGCCTTCGCGCTTGATGAAGCCGCCGGGAAAGCGTCCACCAGCGTAGGTGTACTCGCGGTAGTCGACGGTGAGCGGGAAAAAGTCGATGCCTTCACGCGGGTCGGGGTTGGCGGTGGCGGTGGCGAGCACAACGGTTTCGCCGATTCGCACCACGACGGCTCCGTGGGCCTGTTTGGCCAATTTTCCAGTTTCAAATGTGAGGTGTTTACCGCCGGCGAGGGGTACGGATACTTCAGATACATCTGGCTTCATGTGTAATTCCTTCTTGGGCAGGAGGGCACTCCAGTGCCGGTCTTCTTATGTTCGTCCCGGATTATGCACGTTGATAGAGTTGATGCCAGTGATGACGGGAAGCCGCGCGGACCAATCCGCAGGGCGTTTCATTGGAAACCCAATGCCCGAGACCGGTGCCGTCGCATGACGGCAGAGCGATTCCTAAGCCTGGTCCCACAGCTTCGCAAACTTTGCCAAAGCATGGGAACTCGGTTCCGCCGGTAACTACTTGCGGAGACCGAGTTTCGAGACGACAGTCTTGTAGCGGCCGGAATCGTAGGTCTTCAGATAGTCGAGCAAGCGACGCCGCTTGCTGACCAGCATGAGAAGACCGCGGCGCGAACCGTGGTCCTTCTGGTGCGCTTTGAAGTGTTCCGTCAATTGACCGATGCGCTCGCTTATCAAAGCGATTTGAACTTCCGGACTG
>JBKQLO010000092.1:0-4186 GCA_052147055.1 Terriglobales bacterium | reverse complement strand
TTGACAACCGTAAGTCCTTATTCCGGAATATTTTGACTATAAGTCCTTTAAAGTCAAAGATTTTGCAGTAAATTTCTTCCTAACCCCATGATTCTAATCAGACCGGGGGAGGGGGGTACCCCACTGGCAATCTTTGCCAACCGTGCAATTTGCGAGATCGCCCCACAGAATAGAAGAGAGGTCTGACCCCACGCCTACCCGAAATGTCAATTTGACCGACGGACTCGACAGCTTCGTAGCCTACCAGCTTGAGAGTGGAGGTTACGAAAACGCCAGCGAGGTCGTGCGAGACGGCCTGCGGATGTTGGTATGCGCGGAGCGGGAACACCTGGCGAAACTAGCGGCGATTCGCGCGGCGAGGACTAACGAAGGCGAAGCCCGCAGTATCGCCGAGGGATTGCACAAGTGAGGATCCCGCAGTCAGAATCGAAGGCAAACGCGTGTAGAGCGGACACTCCTGTCCGCTGCCTTTGACGTTGGCTTTGATTTTGCGGGTGTTGGGCGTGAGGAATGTCCCCGGCCGTGCGGATGAGAGGGCGGTTACGAACTTTCTTCCATGTACTCCGACTCTACGGGGGAAAGCGGGCGGGAGTGCATTCTGACTATCAGCAGTCCGACCAGGACTGCGCTGACCAGCATGACCACCCTTATATAGAGGCCGGCGTGAAAGGTCTGGTCGCCGGCGGCGGTTCGGAGGAGGCCGGAGGTGGCGCTGATGGTGCAGAATCCGAAATAGAATTTTTCCATCCATCCGCTGGAAATGACGAGCAGCCAGAAAAGAATGGCGGAGACGATGGCAAAGATTCCGCAGAGAATCCAGGTGCCGCGGGATACCGTGGACGCTACCCAGATGCCGGTGGAAGGTTGGGCGGCAACCATCTGCCTGACCGCAATCAGGAGGAACACTACGGAGTGCACCAAGGCGACGATGGCGCGTTTGCGGTTGGTGAGAATGGAAAATCCGGCCATGCTAGCCGTACTGTAGCGGAAATGGCGGGCGTGAAGCAGTGACCTGGATCACACGAGGCGGGAACCATCTGCCAATACTCATGTGGAGTGGACTTACTCCACGGACTTGCGGGACACTACACCGGGGAGAGTTACAGCAAGTGACGCTATGAAAATCGACAAACTGCTCAAGCGCTACCGCATCGAAGACGGGAAACACTTCAGCCTCAAGGATCACGACCCTGCAGACACGCACGGGCTGGGGTCCGAACTGAAGCCGCAGTCGAAGGAACTGCTGGCGAACGGCGTCAAAGAGATGAGCCGGCTGCAGGACGTTCTTGCGGCGCAGGACCGCTGGGGCCTGCTGCTGATTTTTCAGGCCATGGACGCGGCCGGGAAAGACGGAACGATCAAGCACGTTATGACGGGCGTGAATCCGCAGGGAGTGCAGGTGTGGGGGTTCAAGGAGCCGTCCGTAGAAGAATTGCATCACGGCTACCTGTGGCGGACGTCGAAGTGCGCGCCGGGGAGAGGTCAAATCGGTATTTTCAACCGGTCGTATTACGAGGAGGTGCTGGTCGTCCGCGTTCATCCCCAGATTCTGGAGAACGAGAAACTGCCGAAGTCACTGGTCACGAAGCATATCTGGCAGGAGCGCTTTGAAGATATCAATAACTACGAACGCTACGCTACCCGAAACGGCATTGCGGTGGTCAAGTTCTTTCTGCATCTTTCGAAAAAAGAGCAGAAGCGCCGGTTCATGGAACGGCTCGACACTCCGGACAAGAACTGGAAATTTTCTTCGGCCGATGTGAAGGAACGCGAATTCTGGGACGCATATCAGGATGCGTATGAGGATATGATCCGGCACACCGCAAGTGAGCACGCGCCCTGGTACGTTGTGCCGGCGGATAACAAGTGGTTCACGCGACTGGTGGTCTCGCACGCGGTGGTGGATGTATTGAAGGGCATGAATTTGAAGTATCCGAAGGTGAGCGGCGCCGAGCGGGCCGCGCTGGCGCAAGCGCGTAAACAACTCGAGAGCGAGTGAGGCGTGGGACTTGGGTTCGGTACAATAGCGGCCGTGGCTGAAATCAAGGTTGACCGTGCTCAGACGCTGGCGAAGGTCGCCATGTTCTCCGGGCTCACCGAATCTGAGCTCGCTTTCATGGCGCAGGGGGCTGTGCCTCGGCGCTTTTCTCCGGGCGAAACCGTTTTCAGCGAGGGCGAGCCTTGTGCGGGACTCTACGTGGTTGAGTCGGGACACATCCGCATCTTCAAGAGCTCGGCCAGCGGACGCGAGCAGGTTCTCAGCATTGACGGGCCCGGCAGTTCGGTCGCCGAGGTGCCAGTCTTCGATGGCGGGAACTATCCGGCCTCGGTGACCGCGGTCGACGACGCCACGCTGTTGTTTATCAGTAAGCAGGACTTTCAGGCGCTCTGCCTGGCTCATCCGCAAGTTGCGCTGAAAGTGCTGCGCGTAGTCGGCACACGGCTGCGACGGCTGGTGGGAGTCATCGAGGAACTCTCCTTCACCACGGTGCGGCACCGGCTGGCTTCGTTCCTCTTGCGCCTTGCCCGAACCGAAGGCAAGCGCACGGCTGATGGAGTGGAAGTCGCGTTGCCGGTCACTAACCAGGAATTGGCGTCGCAGATCGGGACGGTGCGCGAGCTGATTTCCCGGAACCTTTCCAGATTCCAATCCGAAGGCCTGGTCAAGATCGATGGACGCAGCGTGATCATCCGCGATTTGAAGGCTCTGGAGGCTGAACTCCAATTGGACGAATAGTTCTGCCCGGGACTTTCCGACGGTTACAAGAGCGGTTCGACTCGCCGTGACAAAAGTCATCGGCACGCCGCCGCCGTTCCACTAGCCTCAGAATATCAAGCGCGCTGCACTAAGAAAGTGGAAAGAAATGGAGCGGCCGCACCGAGGAGAATACTATGAGCGTGATCACTGAGAAAACTGTGGGGGAATTGGCCCTGGAAAACCCCGCTGCAACCCGCGTTTTTGAGAAGCTGGGCATCGACTATTGTTGCGGCGGCAACCAGTCCCTGGAACAAGCCTGCCGCGCGGCCAATGTGTCGGTGGATCAGGTGCGGGATTCGCTCGAAATGGCGGAACAGACAACGCGGGCCGCGCAGAATATCCATGACTGGCAGGGAGAGCCGCTGGCCGATCTGATCGCACATATCAGCAGCACTCATCACAAGTACACGCGCGAGGAGATTGCCCGCCTCGGTCCTTTGTTCGAGAAAGTGTGCTCGGTCCACGGCAAGAATCATCCCGAACTCCTGGATGCTCGCGCCAGCTTCGCCGGGCTGGCGCAGGAACTGACCAACCACATGATGAAAGAAGAGATGGTGTTGTTTCCTTACATCGTCAGGATGGAGGAAGCCGTAATTCAGAAAGAGCCCGTGCTGCCACCGCCCTTCGGCAGCGTGCAAAACCCGATCTCGATGATGGAGCGTGAACACGATTCCGCGGGCAACGCATTGCGCGCCATGCGCCAGGCCAGCGGCGGTTACGCCGCTCCGGCCGATGCGTGCATCAGCTACCAGACGCTCTACCAAGCCTTATCTGCATTCGAGGCCGACCTGCATCAGCACATTCACCTGGAGAACAACATCCTGTTTCCGCGGGCGATTGCGAAGGAGCAGGCGCGGTAACCGGCTCGAAACCGTGCGTGTGGTTACAGACTGCTGCGGCTTCGTCCGCGCCACACGAAACTCCGCGGCACGAACCTGACTTATACCGGGATGCACTTGTTTCCTTTTGACACAAGGTCTGTGGTCGGGGAAAATAGCGGGCATCGGTGCGTGTCGGGAAAAACTTAATGCACAAACTTGAGAGGAAAAATCATGACGAGAACGATTGTAGTTGCGGTTCTTTCTGTGTGTCTGTCGTTTGCTGCCGGGGTCGCGGTTGCCGATAAGGTTCATGACTGGCACGACCTGGAGGGGGTCCAGAAACACGTGCAAGAGGCAATGCATGAGATGGACAAAGCCCGCGCAGCCAACCACTACGATATGGCTGGGCATGGCGCGAAGGCGGAAGAGCATCTGCGTGCGGCAGATCGCGAGCTACACGAGGCGATCGAGGCGATCCGGGCACACTAGGAACTGTCAGCTATCAGACGTCAGTCGTCAGCCATCAGCCATCAGGTGGAGTTTTCCTGGCGGCTGATGGCTGTTTTGCGGGTGTAAGAAATGGCGCGGGCCTGTTCCCGCGCTTTTT
>JBKQLO010000091.1:0-22929 GCA_052147055.1 Terriglobales bacterium | reverse complement strand
GCGATGGCGGCGCTGAAGGCGCGCGGGCGGGTGGTCGTTGAGATTGAAAAGCGGTTGCCGGTACAGGGCGGGTTAGGCGGCGCGTCTGGGAACGCGGTGGCCGCGCTGCTGGCGCTGGAGCGGGCGCTGAAGAAGGAATTACCTGGGCCGGAGAAGTTGCGGATTGCGGCCGAGGTTGGATCGGACCTGCCTCTTTTTCTGGTCGGAGGGACGATCCTCGGCGTCGGGCGCGGCGAGGAAGTTTATCCTCTGTCAGACTTGCCGACGGTGGCGTGTGTCGTGGTCACGCCCGAGGTGGGCGTATCGACCCCGAAGGCGTTTGCGGATTGGGATGCCCTTTTTCCTCAGGGGCTAAAGCCCGAATTCTCGAATGAAGCTATCGGCACGGCTGAAGCCGTGCCCTTCCACGGCGGTGCAAGCGATCGTGAAGCTGGCGACAAAAAGCTTGTCGAGCTTCGCTCGGCCTGGACGGCCGGGGGCGGCCGTCCCCACATAGATCGTGGTAAATTGACGGCATCCTCTCCGTCCGATAGAATGAATGAGTTCGGTCGCGTGCTTTCGGCGTGGCTGAGCGCCCCAGACCGACCTAAAGACAAATCCAAGTCTGGGAAGGGTTTATCCGGTGTCTCTGCCAGAGGCAGGGGCCGGGCCGAGACCCCGCTTCTCGACCTCGTCCGTACCGGGATAGAAAACGACTTTGAACGAGTCGTCTTTCCTCAATATCCCGAGTTGCTTGAGGTCAAGCGCGTGGTGGAGCGCGCAGGCGCGTTTTATGCCTCGCTTTCGGGCTCCGGATCGGCCATTTACGGTCTGTTTGCGACTCGCACGGCGGCGCAGCTGGCCGCAGCCAGGTTGCAGAAAATGGGTATGAAGGCGCTAGCGACCACCACCCTGACGCGACGGCAGTATTGGAAGAAGTTTCTGGTTTCGGGTTTCTAGTTTCGAGTATGCTTAAGGCGCATATTTCCCACTCGAAACTAGGGTTACTGGGCCGTCGACTAATGGTAGGTCAAGTGCCTTTGGAGCACTTTGTCTAGGTTCGAATCCTAGCGGCCCAGCCAGAAAAGCAGCTCTTGGCCGTCAGCTCTCAGCCTTTACACGTCGAGAGCCGGAAGAAAAAGCTGATAGCTGAGAGCTAAAAATGGCCACGCTTGCGACAGCAACGGAAAAGACGGAGAAGAGACCGCAGATGAGCGCCGAGGAAAAACCGGAGCGCAAAACGCCGCAACGCGGCCGCGTGGATGACAAGTTCAAGATCTTCAGCGGCACCGCCAATGCGCGGTTAGCGGATGATGTCTGCGAGTTTCTGGGACTGACGCGCAATCAGGCCCTGGTGACGCGTTTCAAAGACGGAGAGGCTTACGTCCAGATCCAGGAGAATGTGCGGGGTGCGGACGTGTTCGTCATTCAACCGACCTCGCGCCCGGTGGATGAGCACCTGATGGAACTGCTCCTGATGATCGATGCGCTGAAGCGAGCTTCGGCGCGGCGCATCACCGCGGTGGTGCCGTACTACGGTTATTCCCGGCAGGACCGCAAGGACAAACCGCGAGCGCCGATTTCCGCCAAGTTAGTGGCGGATTTGCTGACCACCGCGGGCGCCGACCGGGCATTGATTATCGATCCGCATGCGTCGCAGATTCAGGGATTTTTCAACATTCCGGTCGACCCGCTGTTCGCTTCGCCGGTGCTGGTGGATCATTTCAAAAAATTGAACTTGCCCAATTTGACGGTGGTTTCGCCGGATGCAGGAGGCGTGGAGCGGGCGCGGTTTTTCGCCAAGAAAATGGATGCGGCGTTGGCCATCGTGGATAAACGCCGGATGGAAGCCAACGTAGCGGAAGTCATGCACGTAATCGGAGACGTGCAAGGCCGTACTTGTCTGGTGATCGACGACTTGATTGATACCGCGGGTACGCTGGTCAAGACCGCCAACGCGCTCATGGAGAACGGCGCCACTGCGGTCTATGCCTGCTGTTCTCACCCGGTGCTTTCGAGCAATGCAGTGGAAATTATTGGGCAGTCCTGCATTAAGGAAGTGGTGGTCACCGACACCATCCCGCTGACGGAAGAGGCGAGGAAGGAACCGAAGATTGTGGTTCGTTCGGTTGCGGGTTTGATCGGACGCGCGATTCAGTCCATTCACGAAGAGACTTCGGTGAGCAAGTTATTTTCATAAACAGGAATCAAAATTATGGCGACAGCAACTGAAAACACCGTTTTGGAAGCGCAACCGCGGACTGCCGGCAGCAAAAACGATGCCCGCCGCGTCCGCCGCGAAGGAAAAGTCCCCGGAGTTCTGTACGGCGCGGGGAAACAGGCATTGTCGGTCAGCCTTGACCCCCGGCAGATTTCGCGCATCTTGCGTTCGGCTTCCGGCCACAACACCATTTTCGAGTTGGCTCTGGGCGGGAACGAGCGCACCCAGGCTATGATCGTGGACTGGCAATACGAACCCATCAAAGGGGCGTTGCTGCATATCGACCTGAAGCGCATCGCCATGGACCGGAAGTTGCACGTCCGGGTGCCGATCGTGATGAAAGGCGAGCCTGCCGGCGTGAAGCAGCAGGGCGGTATCCTGGAGCCGGTGACGCGCGAAGTGGAAATCGAATGCTTGCCGGGCGACATTCCGACCTCGATTGAGGCAGACGTCAGCGAGTTGGTTTTCGGGAAGGTGCTGAGGGTTTCCGACCTGCCCCACGATCCGAAGTGGAAGTATCTCTCCGATGCGAACCTGCCGGTGGCGCATATTACCTCCGTGAAGGAAGAAGAAGCGCCTACTCCGGACGCGGTTGCGGCCGAAGCGGCTGCTGCCCCGGCTGAGCCCGAGGTCATCAAGAAGGGCAAGCAGGAGACCGAGGAAGAGGGTGCAGAGGCTGCTGCTCCCGAGAAGGCCGAAAAGGCCGAGAAGAAGGCAGAGAAGAAAGAGAAGAAGTAGGAAACCCGTCGTTGGCCGTACGTCCCTTCGCCATTCGGCTCAGGGCAGGCTGCCGGCCGTTGGCTGGCAAACGCGAGTGGCCCAATGGCATGGTTGTTGGGTGTGAGCTAGGAGCCAAAAGCTAGAAGTTAAGAGCGGGATGCGTGAAGCTGATCGTTGGTCTCGGCAATCCGGGCATCGAGTACCAGTTCACGCCGCACAACCTGGGCTTTCTCGTGGTCGACAGAATTGCGGAGCAGTGCAAGGTCGAAGTGAGAAACCGCCAGTGCCGGGCGCTAACCGCGAGAGTGGTAATCGGTTCCGAGACAGTCTTGCTGGCCAAGCCAGAGACTTTCATGAACTTGAGTGGTCTCTCGGTCCGCGAGCTGATTGCAGAGCAGGACGCCAGGCCGGAAACGGATTTGATCGTTATTCAGGACGAGTTGGATTTTCCGTTGGGTACGATCCGTATTCACCGGAACCGCAGCTCGGCGGGGCACAACGGGATTGAGTCCGTGATTGGGGCCCTGGGCACGCAGGATTTTCTGCGCATCCGGATGGGAGTTGCGCCGGACCGGAAAGTGGAAGACGGGATGACGTATCTGCTCTCGCCTTTCCGCAAAGCGCAACTGAAGCTGGTGGATCCGATGCTCGACGTTGCCGTGGAAGCGGTGGGAGTGATTTTGAAAGAAGGACCAGCAGCGGCGATGAACCGTTATAACCGCAAGCTGGACGAGGCAGAGAAAGATTAGCCAAGGATTTGGAGAAACTAATGAATCGCACTTATGAACTCATGTTTATCGTCCGTCCGGACATGCCGGAGGAAGAACAGGACAAGCTGATTTCTACTCTGGAAACCGCCGTGACCACCTCGGGTGGTCAGATGAAGAACGTGGAAAAAATGGGCAAGCGTCACCTCGCCTATTCGGTCCGCAGATTTCGTGACGGCGTCTACATCCTGCTCACGGTGGAAGGCAGTGGCGGCCTGATTCACGAACTGGAGCGCCGTCTGCGTGTGACCGAGCCGGTGATCAAGTTCCTGACCGTGCGTATTGATGAAGAGCAGAAACGGCTGGACAAGATCAAGGCGATCCGGGACGCCCGCCGCAAGGTTTCGGCAACGCCCGCGCCAGCGGTTACACCCGCAGAGCCGGCCGGAGAAGCCCCAGCAGTCACGGCGTGAGAAAGCCGCCATTCGTCGTTGGTCCTGGGTCGTAGGCCAACGAAGCTCGGTGCAACGTTCCGCACTGAGAGCCTGGCGGCATAACGACGAACGACCAAAGACCAACGACAGATTTTAAGGAGCATCATGGCTGACGAAACCAGAGCGACTACAGCAACCGCACCCTCCTCAAGCGGCGATCGGCCCTCGGGTGATCGACCTTCCGGCGGCGACCGGCCCGATCGTGGCGAGCGCCGTCCACCGCGTCCTGGCGCACGCGGCGAAGGCGGCCCCGGCGGCCGCAAATTCTTCCGGCGCAAGAAGGTCTGCAAGTTTTGCGTGGAGAAGATTGAGGCCATCAATTACAAAGACGTGCGGCTGCTGGCGCAATTTGTGGCGGAGAGCGGGAAGATCACCCCACGACGGCTGACCGGCGTGTGCACGCCCCATCAGCGCCGTCTTTCCTGCGCCATCAAGCAGGCGCGCAACATCGCGCTGCTGCCGTTTGCCGGCCGGGCGTCATAAATCCGCCGCTGATCACGCAGATCAACGCTGATCTTTGGTTTTGATTGATCTGCGAAAATCCGTGTGAATCTGCGGCAAATAGATTTTCTAAGAACGGGAGTCATCATTATGGAAGTCATACTGAAAGAAGATGTAGTTAAGTTGGGATCGCGCGGCGACGTAGTAAGAGTCGCCGAAGGGTACGGGCGCAACTACTTGCTGCCGCGCAAGCTGGCGATTGAAGCCTCGAAGGGAAACAAGGCCGTCATTGAGCAAATGAAGGCGGCGTCGGTGCGCCGCTCCGCCAAGGAGAAGACCCAAGCCGAGGAATTGGCCAAGCAGTTCGACGGCCTTTCGGTTTCGTTCCAGCGCAAGTCCGGGGAGAACGACCAGCTGTTTGGCTCAGTCACCTCGGGAGACGTCGCGGACGCACTGGAGAAGAAGAGTTTCAACATCGATCGCCGCAAGATTCAAATCCACGAGCCGCTGCGCACCCTGGGCGAGTTCACCATCCCCATCAAGCTGCACAAAGACGTGACCGCGCACTTGAAAGTGGTGATCGAGAAGGAAGCGGGAGAGTAGGCCGAATCAATTCGCTAACCACAAAGGACTCAAAGGTTCACAAAGGTTCTAGTTTGAGATTTCCTTTGTGAGCCTTTGTGTCCTTTGTGGTTGATTGATCTTTACTAACGTATCCTGAACCCGATCTCGCGCATTACTTTTGGCATGCAACCGCGCAACAAAACAAGCTAAAACCTTTCCTGACAATATTGTGCGGTCAGCAATAATCCTGCCCCTCCCCTATAATCCTGCTCACGGTTCTCATCCTGACACGTCCATAGCTATGCAACCGGGAAGGGACGGCAAAGGCGCCCGGTGCATTCGGGGACAGAGAAAATATGCCGGCCGAAGCACTGGCGGTACCATTTACGGTTGGCGGTTGTTCCCAACGGGAACGGGACTCAAGGGGCGAGGCTGGCAGGACCCAGGACCCCAGGCAACGGGGCCACATGGCTGGGCAAAGTCAAGGCCGCATTGACGACACAGTGCTGGTCCGCGAGGCGCAGCGTGGCAATCGCGCAGCCTTCGAGGAGCTGGTGCGGCACTACGACCAGGCGGTGCTGCGGCTGGCCATCCACCTCACTGGGTCCGAGCACGAAGCTCAGGACATTTACCAGGAAGCGTTCCTGAAAGCTTATAAGAGCGTGGCCAACTTCCGGTTCGAGTGTTCTTTTTACACCTGGATTTACCGGATTGTCACCAATCTCTGTCTCGATCACTTGCGTCGAAAACAAGTCCGCAAGGAAGACGCGCCGGTGGCGACGGATGCGTCGGGGGAGCAGTATGACGTGCTCGAGCAAGTGCCCGATGGCCGCGCCGGGGCCAATCCCGAACGCGACCTGATGAGCCGCGAGTTGGGCGGGCGGATCAGCCGGGCGCTGGATAGATTGACGCCACGCGAGCGCATGGTGTTTGAGTTGAAGCACTATCACGGGCTCAAATTGCGGACAGTAGGCGAGGTGCTGAACACTACCGAAGAGACCGCGAAGAACACATTGTTCCGCGCGACCCAGAAGTTGCGGGGAGCGCTGGCCGACATGAGATGAGAGGTAAGCAGAGGAGATTCCCCGACGCGGGGGTGCAATTATGAAATGTGATTGGGTCAAAGAAAACGTTCTGCTCTATGTTTACAACGAGTTGCCCGACGACGCCCGCTATGAATTGGAGCAGCATCTGGCGCGCTGCACGGACTGCGCCGCGGAACTGAAGACCACGCGCAAGTTTCACGCCGTGCTCTCCGAGTTGCAGGTGGAAGAGCCCAGCCCCAACCTGGTAGCGTCCTCTCGCATGCGGTTGCAGGAAGCGCTCGAAACCACCAGCCAGGGCGGCTTCTGGCAGCGGCTGGTTTTCGATCCTGTCATGTGGCTGCGTCAGATGCGTTTCTCCCCTGCACTCTCTGCTGCGATCTTCATTATCGGTTTTGCCAGCGGCATGGGGGCCACCTACAAGATCGTGAGCAACGCCGGCGCCGGCGCGATTTCCGTTAGCCAGTTCAGCGCCCCGGCCGAGTCCTCCGTTGCCGGTATTCAGTCCATCTCGCAAGAGCCGGGATCGAACCAAATCAGCATTAAATACGACACGGTTTCAACCCAGCAAGCGCAGGGATCGCTGAACGATCAGCGCATCCAGCAGTTGTTGTTGTACGCGGCGCGCAACAATTACAACTCCGGAGTGCGCATGGATTCGGTGGATCTGCTGACCCAGCAGCCCAATGGCATGCATGTTCGAGAAGCGTTGATTTATGCCTTGCGCTACGATTCGAACCCGGGAGTGCGGCTGAAAGCGCTGGGTGGACTTGGAGCTTATGTAAAGAGCGACCCGCGAGTGCGGGATGCCGTGCTTGAGGGTCTGATGAACGACTCCAATCCCGGAGTGCGGACCGAGGCCTTGCATTTGCTGGAACCGGTGCGGGCGGACGGCAGTGTGCGCGCCACTCTGCAAAAGCTGGCGGAAAGCGATCAGAACCAGTACATCAAGACGCAGGCGCGCAATATGCTGGCCCAGATGCCGGAATTTGATTGATCTCAGTGAAGACGAAAAGTGCAAAAGTGAAGGTGGAATGGTGAGAAGGTTCTCCCAACTCGGTGCGGTTCTGCTGCTGATTCTGCCGGTGGCCGCGGCACAACAGACCAGAGTTTTCGGCGACGGTGGCAACTGGACCCAGGAGATCACGGGATCGCTGGCGGCGGTGCGGAATCTCAGGGTCAAGGTGGATGTGGGAACGGTGAAGGTGGACGGCGGTTCACCACAGGGCATCCGTTACATCATTCGCAATCATTCTTACAGTTCGTCCGAAACCAAGGCGCGGCGCGAATTCGACTCCTACAAGATCACTGCCTACGTGCGTGGCGACACCGCATGGATTGTGGGCGACTGGGAGGGTGGCCGGCCACACAGATTTTCTGGTGAATTTTCCATCAGCGTGCCCCGCGAAATGGATGAAATCAAGGTGGAGACCGACGGCGGCAACGTCGCCACCACCGGGGTCTCAGGCCGGGTCGATGCCCAGACCGGTGGCGGCAACATCCATTTCGATGATATTGCGGGGATCGTCAACGCCGAAACTGGGGGCGGCAACATCGATGTGGGCACGGTGGCCTCCGATGTCAGCCTGCACACTGGCGGCGGCTCCATCAAGGTGATCTCGGCCAAGGGAAAAATTGTCGCAGATAGCGGCGGCGGCAGCGTGATCGTAGTTTCGGGTTTGCAAGGAGCAGAACTGGAAACCGGCGGCGGCAGCATCCAGGTAGATCGCTGCGCCGGGAAGGTAACGGCTACCACCGGCGGCGGCAGCATCGATCTGGGTGACATTGGCGGTCCGGCGGAGATCGAAACCGGTGGTGGCAGCATCCGGTTAGCTTCTGCCAAAGGCCCGGTCAAGGCGGAAACCGGCGGCGGCAGCATTGAATTGCTGGGAGTGCCTTCCGCGCGGGCAGAGACCGGGGCCGGCGGCATTGAAGCCAGGTTCATCGCTTCGGGGGGAGAGCGCAACGATTCCGTTCTGGAGACTTCGGCGGGCGACATCACGGTTTATGTGGCCCCGAATGTGAAGCTGAGCATTCGCGCGTCCATCGAGGTCGCCAACGGACACCGCATCGAGTCAGAATTTCCCGAAATTCGGATCACCACCGAAGGCGGGGAGGATTATGGTTCCAAGACGGTGACGGCTGAGGGTGACTTGAACGGCGGCGGCCCGGTGCTCAAAGTACGAACAACCACGGGCGACATTTCCTTTCGTCGCAGTAGTCACTAAAGAGAAAATACGGGGGTGCACATGCGAAATATCATTCTCATCACATTGCTGATCTTCCCGCTGGCGTCAGTCGCGGCCCCGGCGGAGAATGGCGCGCTTGATTCCAAGAACGAGGTCTTCGGAATCTCCAGCGACGACGCCGGCGGCAGTTCGTATCTCGGCGTGGACACGCAGGACATTACTTCCGACCGTCTGGGCGCACTCAAGCTGAAAGAAGAACGTGGTGTGGAAGTCACGATGGTGGATCAGGACGCACCCGCGGGCAAAGCGGGCCTCAAAGAGCACGATGTCATCCTCACTGTGAACGGCGCTGAGGTGGAAAGCGTGGAACAACTGCGGCGCATGATCCGGGAAACGCCGTCGGGACGGATTGTAACCCTGGGTCTCAGCCGCGATGGCCAGCCCCTGACCATCAAAGTACAACTTGCAGACCGAAAGAACAGCTATGGCTACTCTTATGGGCCGAAAGGCAAAGACTTCCATTTCGTGATGCCTCCCATTCCTCCCATTCCGCCCATGCCGGATATTGGAGACATTGATATCCCCGTGTCGATCGTGGTGGTGCATTCCTCGGCGCGCAGTGGATTGATGGTGGAGAATCTGACTCCGCAGCTCGGAGACTTTTTTGGAACCAAAAATGGTCAGGGAGTGCTGGTGCGTTCGGTCGAAAAGGGGAGCCGGGCCGACAAAGCCGGATTCCGCGCCGGAGATGTGATCGTCAAGATCAACGGGGAAGCGATTCACGACAGCAGCGATTTCAGTCATGCCCTGCGAGAGCGGAAGGACAACACCGCCAACGTCGGTGTGATTCGCGATAAGAAAGAAGTCAACATCACCATCACCTTGCCGGAGCGCAAACAGTCGGAATACCGCGAAAGCCTGATGTTGCCGGAAATCGACGCGGAAACCCGCGAGGAATGGAGCCATTTGCAATCGGAACTGGCCCAAGTCCAGCCGGAAATGGAAGAGGCGGTAAGCCGGGCGATGGAGCAGGTTGGGCCTGAAGTCGAGCGCCAGAGCCGGGAGATGCTCAGACAGAAACAGGAACTTAGGCGACAGATGCGGGACATGGAACGGTCATTTCGCGATCGCCAGCGAGAGTTTGAGAGAGAGTTCCAGAAGCAGTACAACGACCTCTTCTAGAAAAAACAGCAGCCTGTCACCAGATTTATTTTCCGCCGGCTTGAGCCAGCCCACGCTGCGGATCGGGCGCGAGACAGACCCGGTTTCGTCCCGACTGTTTTGCCGCATACAGGCCCGCGTCGGCCGCTTTCACCAGTTCATCTCGTGTGGTGCCATGATCGGGGTAGTTCGCGGTTCCGGCGCTAATGGTGACCGGTCGCGGCACTCCGGGGAACTGCCAGGTTTCCACCATACGCCGCAATTTTTCAGCTACCGCCAGAGAGTGTTGGGGACTGGTTTGCGAGAGCAGGATGGCGAATTCCTCTCCGCCATAGCGGCACACCACGTCAATCTTGCGCAACTGCTGATGCAGAATGGACGACACCTGACGCAGCACTTCGTCGCCCAGCAAGTGTCCGAACTCATCGTTCAGACGCTTGAATTGGTCGATGTCGATCATGATTACGCCCATGCCGGAATCGTAACGTCGCGCTCGCTCGATTTCCTCCGCCATGCGTAGTTCGAAGAACCTGCGGTTAAAGATTCCGGTTAATCCATCCAGGTACGCCAGTTGTTTCACCCGGTCCACATAGTGGGCATTCTGAATGGCATTGGCACAAATGTCGGCCACGGATTCGAGCGGTTGCGTGTCATTGCTATGGAAAGCGCCCGGCCGCTCGCTGTCCAGTGCCAACACGCCCAATGTCTGTCCGAAGGACACCAGAGGGATAGACATACGCGACTCGGTTTCGACGTAGAGTCCGGCGTCCGAGGCGGCTTTGGCATTGTTTTCCACTAGCGTCTTTCCCGCCTCAAGCGCCCGTCCCCACGGTCCAGCCCCTGAAGGCAAGCGGCCGCCTTCGGGCACCCGGGCCGTCAGCTTACCGTGACTGGCGCGCAGGACCAGATCGTTTTCGTCCTTCAAAAGCACGGAAACGTGCGATACCTGGAAAGCCTGCTCAATCAGCAGGCAAACTTTGGAGAGCAGTTCTTTGAGATCCAAAACTGCGGTGGTCTGCTGTGCAATCGCGTTGATGGCCTCCAGTTGTGACGCTCGCCGCCGTTCCAGTGAGTACAGACGCGCGTTCTGCAGCGCCATCGACGCCTGGGTCGAAAATAACGTCAGCATGTCCACGGTCTCGGAGTCAAAGTGGTTGAGGTTCGCGCTTTGGCAATCCAGCACACCCACCACCTGGTCTCTAACCATCAGCGGGACAGCCAGTTCCGACCGGGTGGTCTTTGCTGCCATGATGTAACGCGGATCCTTGCTGACGTCGGGCGCATAAACCGGACGCTTCTGCTGCGCTGCTGCTCCCGTGATCCCCTTTCCAACCTTCACCCGGGCCTTGTCCTGACCTTCGTCCCAGCCCACCTGCCGCCGCACGAATAATTCCCCGCTCTCCTTATCCAGCAACAAGATGGCGACATTCTGTAGATGGAAATAATCACGCGCAATGACCAGAATTTGCTGCAGAACTTCGTCCAGATCGAAGGTGGAGAGCACCGCCTGGCTGGCATCGTAGAGGATGGCGATCTTTTGCATAGTGCTGGCGGGATTCTATCGGGTTTAGAGCCCGTTACCGAGGTTCCGAAAGTAACCTCGGCTAAGCGGTGAGAGTGGTCAGTTTTGGGGGGGCTGGGGGCGCTCCTGCTCTGCGGCAAGGGTCTTGATGAGCCCGAAAACCACCAGACAGAAGCAGAAATCGACTAGGGTTCCGAGGTCAGTCTTGAAGCCGACGTGACGGGCCCACACGGGCAGGTGTTTTTCCAGCAGGAAATATGCAGCGTTCCCCACTAACACCGCCAGCAGAGCGTGCAGGAAATTGGTTACTGAGCTCGACATGGCCTCCTTGCGGTCCCACTCTCTCGAACACGTGCGACCGAGGGTACGCCTCCTGCTACCATCTTTTCAGATGCTCGATCCTTCCACTTCCGTGCAATATGTGAAGGGCATCGGCCCCCGCCTGGCCGAAGTGCTGGCGGGCAAAGGCATCCACACCGTCGACGACCTGCTGCATTATCTTCCTTTCCGTTATGAGGATCGGCTGAACCCGCGCACCATCCCCGAACTGCGTGCGGGGGAGATGGCGACGGTCATCGCCGAAGTCCGCAATTCCGGCCTGTTTCGTACCCGCCGCATGCCCATTTTCCAAATGACAGCCGGACAAGGGCGGGCGCGACTGAAGTGTATTTGGTTCAACGCCACCTATCTTCGGGACAAGTTCAAGCCCGGACAGGTCGTGGCTTTATACGGAAAGGTGGAAGCCGACAATCGCAGCGGCGAGCTGCAAATCGTCCAACCGCAATTCGAGATTGTGGGAGAACCTGGGGACGAGGGATCACGCGATGCCGCCGAGCAAAAAGTAGCCGAGTCGCTGGAGATTGGCCGGATTGTTCCCATCTACGAGGCCATCGGGCAAGGACGGCTGACTTCGCGATGGTTTCGTCGTGCGATCCATACCGCGCTGGAAAATCTGCCACCCGATATGGCGGACGCCATCCCAGAGATGGTCCGACGGCGCCTGGACTTGATCTCACCGCGGGAAGCGCTGCGCAGAGTGCACTGGCCGGAGGCAGGGGAGAGCCTGGGAGACTTGCAGTCCTCACGCACTCCGGCCCACGTCCGGCTGATTTTTGAAGAGCTGTTTTTCATTGAGTTGGGACTTGAGTTAAAACGCCGCGAGCAGAAGGCGCAAACCGGAATCCGATTTCAGTTGGACGACCGCGTGCGTTCCGCCATTAAAAAGATTCTTCCCTTCCATCCCACGGCGGCGCAAAAACGGGTACTCAAAGACATTGCTTCCGACATGGAGAAACCGTCCCCGATGCGGAGGCTGTTGCAGGGCGACGTGGGCTCGGGCAAGACCATTGTCGCATTCGAGGCCGCCATTATCGCCATGGAGAACGGCTACCAGGTGGCGCTCATGGCGCCAACGGAGATTCTGGCCCAGCAGCATTACTTTTCCGCGCGCCGCATCCTGGAGCCGGCCGGCTACCGCATCGTGTTGCTCACCGGCTCGCTCGAAGACGACCGCAAGCGCGAGATCCGCCGCCACATCGGCCAGGGCAGCGCGCAACTGGTGATCGGAACCCACGCGCTCATCGAGCAGAAAGTCGAATTCGCCAAGCTCGGACTCGTCGTCGTCGACGAGCAACACCGCTTTGGCGTGTTGCAAAGATTCAAGCTAATGAAAAAGTCAGGCAATGTAGGCGCGGGCGTCTCGCCCGTGCAAACTGCGCGAAGCGCGACAAACGCCCGCGCCTCCAACGATCCAGATGCAGACCCTGAGCCCGACGTTCTGGTGATGACCGCGACCCCCATTCCGCGGACCCTGGCGCTCACTTTGTATGGCGATCTTGACGTCAGTGTGATCGACGAAATGCCGCCCGGGCGCACGCCCATCATCACCCGCATGGTGTCGGATGAGCGCTCCCCCGAAGTGTGGGATTTCGTGCGCAAACAAGCGGCTGCGGGACATCAGACTTACGTCGTCTATCCGGTCATCGAAGAAAACGAAGAAACCGAACTTAAAGCCGCAATCAAAATGTACAAAGAATTAGGCCAGCGCGTGTTCCCCGATTTGCGCGTTGGCCTGTTGCATGGCCGCATGGAAGCCGACCTGAAAGAACAGGTGATGCGCCTGTTCCAAAAAGGTGAGCTCGACATCCTGGTTTCAACCACGGTGATTGAAGTGGGTGTGGATGTCTCCAATGCGACCATGATGGTGATCGAACATGCCGAGCGCTTCGGACTGGCGCAATTGCACCAGCTACGGGGGCGCATCGGACGCGGCGCAGCCAAGTCGTATTGCGTGCTGATGACCGGCGGCAAGGTTTCTGAGGACGGAGAGCGGCGTCTCGATGCCATGGTCCGCACCAGCGACGGATTCCAGATCGCCGAACTGGATCTCGAACTGCGCGGACCGGGAGAATTCTTCGGCACTCGCCAGGCCGGAATGCCCAGTTTCCAGGTGGCCAACTTGATTCGTGACCGTCAGCTACTGGAGGTCGCCAAGCGCGAAGCGGCGGCGGTTCTTGAAGGTCCGAACCCCGAGATTTCGCAAGAAGAAATCAACAAGGCGCTGCGTCACATGCGTACCCGCTGGCAGAAGACCTACGGGCTGGTCGAGGTTGGGTAAATGGGCGCGGTCAGTCGAGTTCTGTGAACTGGGAACAAGTCCCGTGGCAACAACCCTGGAGGGTCGTGGGTTCAGTCTGATCCAAGGTTGTGTCGCGCTTTACCGGTAGTGTTCAAGGTAAAACAACGCTCCAAACGCGAGAACCAAAGCGGCGGCTGTAAATGCCACTGGTCGGGCGCTTCGCAGAGGCTGCCTCCAATCCGCGGTTGCGAGGAAAAGTAAGATCATTGGCACTAGCGCCAGGATTGACAGCTGAAAGATATGTGCCGCCGCGCCTTCGTCCGGTTGCGGCGGCTGAATGTACCCGCTAAGTACCGCCAGCAACGCTGTAAGAGACAACACGATTAGGACCGTGCCGCTAACGCGGTTGATTTGCTGCCCACGCATGGCGCCACTCTCTTTCCGGCTGCCCCGCTTCTCCTCATCGAGGCGAACCAGCTAGCATCGCAATTAATGATGCCACGGATTTCCGCCGGACGCGACAGTCCCTAGATTTTAAACTGACTCACCACCCAGGAGGCATCTCTTTGGCAACCCGCTCTCCGGGTGTCATAATCTTGGCGGGTGAAAACCGATGCCAAGACCGGCTTGTACCGCAAGCTTCCGTCAGTGGATGAAATTGTCCGCCGACCCGGCCTGGAGTCCCTGATTTCGCAAGAAGGATTGATCGCAGTGACCGACGCGGCACGTGCGGTGCTGGCATCTTTGCGCGATGAAATTGGGGCGGCCCGGCTCGATGAGACTGGTATTGACTTGGCACTCTCGGGCCTCGACCAAGCGGTGGTACGCCGCGTGAAGCACGCTCTGGCTTATTCCCTGCGGACGGTCATCAACGCCACGGGCGTGATCCTGCACACCAATCTGGGGCGCGCGCCGCTGGCAGCTTCTGCGCTGGAACACCTTGCTGAGACCGCCGCCGGTTACTCCAATCTCGAGTTCGACATCGACGCAGGCGAACGGGGCAAGCGTGATGTCCACGTTGATCGCCTGTTCCGCAAGCTGTTGGAGGGTCCGGGTGGGCAAACCTCACCAGAAGTATCCACCATCGTGGTCAACAACAATGCCGCTGCCGTACTGCTGGCGCTAAACACGCTGGGAGAAGGCGGCGAAGTGATTGTGTCGCGCGGAGAACTGGTCGAGATCGGCGGTTCATTCCGCATCCCGGACGTGATGACGAAATCGAACGCCGCCTTGCGCGAAGTCGGGACCACCAACCGAACTCGCGTCGGCGATTACGAGCGCGCCATCACCGATAAAACTCGGCTGCTGCTGCGGGTGCATCGCTCGAATTTCGAGATCACCGGATTTACAGAGCAGCCTGGACTGGACGAGCTGGTAGATCTTTCCCGCAACCGCAAGATCCCGCTGATGGAAGACCTGGGCAGCGGCGCGCTGATTGATTTAAATTCCTTCGGAGTCACCGGCGAGCCCAGCGTGCTGGACAGTCTGCGCGCCGGCGTGGACGTGGTCACCTACAGTGGCGACAAGCTGCTAGGCGGCCCGCAGGCGGGAATGCTATGCGGGCGCAGCGATCTGATCGCCCGCATGAGATCGAATTCGCTGTTCCGCGCGCTGCGCGTGGACAAGCTGACCTACGCCGCCCTCGAAGCCACGCTCATGGCCTATGTAAAAGGCGACCATGACGCAATTCCCGCGATCCGGATGATGCGTCTGTCGAAGGAAGAAATCGGCAAGCGTGCCCAGGCCGTCGCCGGGAAGGCTCGGTCTTCGACGATCTCTGTCGAACTAATCGATGGCGAATCCGTGATCGGCGGCGGAGCCGCTCCTTCGGCGGTCCTGCCCACTTGCCTGCTGGCGGTGAGTGCCCAAGGCCTAAGCTCCGACGAGCTGGCAGCGCGCCTGCGGCTTTCGAGGCCGCCGGTCGTTGCCCGGGTTGAAGAAGGCCGTGTGTTGCTGGATCTGCGGACCGTATTTCCTGAGCAGGACGAGGCTGTGATCCAGGCCTTCAGTCAGATCGCTCCATGATCGTCGGCACCGGAATCGACATCGCGGAAGTGCCTCGCATCGCCGCGTCCATCGCGCGCTTTGGAGATCGGTTCGTTCGGCGCATCTTTACCGAGGGCGAAATTCGCTACTGCGATGCGAAAGCCAATCGAGTGGAGCGTTACGCCGCCCGCTTCGCCGCCAAAGAAGCTGCCATGAAGGCCATTGGCACCGGATGGAACCACGGTGTGACCTGGCGGGACGTCGAAGTCAGCCGCATGCCGGGCGGGCGGCCGACGATCACCTTTCACGGCAAAGCAGCCGAGTTTGCGGCCAACCTGGGGGCGAAACATGTTGCACTCTCGCTAACTCATACCGCCGAGCACGCCATCGCGCAGGTGATTCTGGAGGACTGAGAACCGTTTGAAAAATCGGTTTGAGGTGGAGAAGCGCTTCTGCGTTGCGCTCAGCCGTCTCTTTCGATCTACGCGCTTTTGCGCCGGAGGTATCCGCGCCCTTCTGTTAAACTGTCGCATTCTCCGGCAAGACCTCGAATGTCAGCCATCAGCGAAACTCTTGCGCCTCCTGTGGTCAGCGTACCCGCAAAGAAACTCCCGCGCGCTCTGTTGGCCGGCGTGGCGGCCAGCAGCTGCGGCGCGCTGCTCCTCGAACTAGCTCTGACCCGGCTATTTTCCGTTGTGCTCTTTTACCACTTCGCCTTCCTGGCAATTTCGATTGCGCTGCTGGGACTCGGTTCCGGTGGAGTGTTTGCCTATTTGTGCAAACCGTGGCTGGCCCGCTTCGAGACCCGCAGATTGCTCGCCGCACTTTGTGTTGCCAATGCCCTGGCGGTTCCGGCGGTGCTTGAACTCTGTCTGCATCTCGGGGTTTCACTTGAACTTTCGCGCAATAATTTTGCCCGGCTAACGGCAATTTATCTGTTCTCGGCGGTGCCGTTTTTTCTTACAGGCGTTGAATTCTCGGTTCTCTTCGCACGCGAGGCAGAGCACATTCCGCGGCTCTACGGCGCCGACCTTGCTGGAGGCGCGCTGGCCTGTCTGCTGGTGGTTCCGCTGCTGAACTGGCTGGGCGGCCCCAACACGGTCCTATTCTCGGGTGCACTGGCGGCGGCTGCGGGCGCGGTATGGGCTGCCGGTCCGGGCCTTAGAAAACTCACGACCGCATTGGCCACCGCGCTTCTGCTCGTGATCGCGGCCAATCATGCCGGAAAGCTGATTGACATCACCAGGGCCAAGGGCAAGTTTCGTGATCCGGCATGGGTGGAATTCGCCCGCTGGAACGCAATTTCGCGCGTGGAAGTCGACCGCCAAGGCGATGCCAAAGCCATCGTCATTGACGCCGACGCCTCCACCTACATCATGAACGCCGCTCCCGGTCAGTGGAAGGGAACGGACTGGGAGAAGAACTTGATGGCGGCGCCGCCGGCCCTCGCCAACGTCCTGCGCCCGCGCGGGGAATACGCGATCATCGGGCCCGGCGGCGGTGTGGACGTGCTGCGCGCGCTGGCCAACGGCAGTCCGAGCGTGACCGGAATCGAAATCAATTCCATCATCGCTAACACCATCATGCGCGGCCGCTACGCGGATTACGCCTACCATCTTTACGAGCGCCCTGAAGTGCACATCCACGTGGGAGACGGCCGCTCGTTTATTCGGAATTCCAGGCAAAGTTTCGATGTGGTGCAAATGACGCTGGTGGATACTTGGGCCTCGACCGGCGCCGGCGCTTTTGCCCTCAGCGAGAACAGTCTCTATACCGTGGAAGCATTCCGCGAGTACTTCGAACATTTGAAGCCGGATGGTCTGGTCGCCATCACCCGCTGGGAGTTTCACCAGCCTCGCGAAGCGCTGCGCGTGGTCGCAGTCGCAATGCAAGCGTTGCACGAACTCGGAGTCAGTGATCCAGCGCGTAATTTTATGGTGATCTCGCAAGGCCAACTCGATGAGGACGGTATTCCGGTCGCGGTGTTGGCTAAGAAGAGCGCGTTTACCGCCGAAGAAGAAAATGCGGTGCGGGCCCACACGAGCGCGTATCCAGTGCTGAGCCCAATTTATCTACCCTCGAAGTTTGAGGAGACGCCATTTTCCGCTTTAATCACCGGCAACGATCCTTACGCCTTTGCCAGGCAGTACGCTTATAACGTCGCCCCGGTACGCGACAGCGCGCCTTTTTTCTTCTTCACCTTGAAGATGGGACAGATTCTTGGCCGCCGCCACGGTGTGGAACACGGGATCGACTGGAAGGTGAACCTCGGAGTGGCAGTCTTGGCCATGGTGCTGGTGATTTCCGTAGCTGCGGTCCTGGCGTTTCTGGTAATTCCTCTGGCGTTGCGTAGCGGACGCCGACGCCCCAGCGTCGTTCCCCTGTTTTATTTTGTAGCAGTCGGACTGGGCTACATTCTGGTGGAGATTGCCTTCATCCAGCGTTTCGTACTGTTTCTTGGACATCCCACCTACGCGCTGACCGTAGTGGTGTTTTTGCTGCTGCTCTCGAGCGGTGCCGGCAGCCTGGCCTCCCGCAGGTGGCTTGGCAAGAGCGGGCGAAGTCTGCCCCCGCTTGCCCTGATAGTGTCCGTGATTCTGCTTTACGTGCTCATCCTGCCATGGATCCTGAATACGCTGGTCGGCCTGCCTTTCGTGGCCAAACTGACGGTGAGTGCGGCCTTGCTGGCTCCCTTGGGATTCGCCATGGGTATGCCATTCCCCAGCGGATTGCGGGCGCTGGCCAGCTCCCAGACCGTGGAGGCCAAGGACAATGCCGTGGAGTGGGCCTGGGCCATGAACGCGGGTTCCAGCGTGCTGGGATCGGTGTTGGCCATGGTGATCGCCATTCAGTCCGGGCTCAACGTCACCTTGGCTTGCGGGGCCGTGGCCTACCTCGCAGCCCTGCTGGTTTCAGCGGCCCTGAAGCCTCTCGCTCGTACCGCGTGAAACATGACCTGCGCCTCTGCTATGATGCAGGGCATTGTTTGAGACTGTTGACCACGCGGAAAACGTTGGAATGACGTTCTTACGGAGAACCAGTGCCTAGTCAGAAGCAGTTGAAGTGGTCTCAACTGAAAGTCGGAATTACCGTGCTGATTGCCAGCATCGTGCTGGCCATTCTCATCCTGCTGATGAGCGGCACCGGCGGCATCTTCACCAGCAAGATGACCCTGGTCTCCTATTTCGACAACGCCGGTGGTTTGCGCGAGGGCGCACCGGTGCGTCTGCAAGGCGTGGACATTGGCAATGTCACCAAAATTAAGGTGGTGTCTGACCCTGCCCGGCAACTGTCCCCGGTCGAAGTGACCATGAAGGTGATTACCAAGTATCACCAGAGCGTCCGCAAAGACTCGGTCACCACGCTCGCCACTGCTGGAGTGCTGGGCGAGACCTACATCGACATCAACAGTTCCCTGGCCAAAGGGCGGGAGGCACAGGAAGGCGACGTGATGCTCACACGCGAGTCGCCGCAGATTGAGGACGTGGTGCGCGCCAGCCAAAGCACGTTGCAGAACATGGACGGCCTGCTCAAGCGCGTGGACCGCATTATCGCCTTTATCGAAAGCGGCCAGGGCTCGATTGGCAAAGTCATCTACGATGCCACACTTTACAACCAGTTGAACGCCACCGTGGCTCAATTCCAGGGTCTGGTCGCCAATGTGGCCAACGGCAAAGGCAGCCTGGGCAAGCTGCTGGTCGACGACCAGCTCTATAAGAGCGCCAACGACACTGTCGACAAGCTGAACCACATTATTGACGATCTGCGAGCTGGCAAAGGCACAGCCGGCAAATTCTTGAGCGATTCCACGCTCTACGATAACGCCAACAAAACCATGGCCAGCGTAAAGCAGATGACCGACGACATCAACGCCGGCAAAGGCGCGATCGGTGTCATGGCCCGTGACGAGGAGTTCGCCAAGAAGCTGAAGATCACCATGGACAATGTTGCCAAGCTGAGCGAGGAACTCAACAACCCCGAGGGCTCGGTCGGCAAGCTGTTACACGATCCCTCGCTCTACAACAACACCAACGACCTGCTGACGGAAACCCGCAGTCTGATCAAGGCCATGCGCGAGAATCCCAAGAAGTATCTGACCATTCACGTCAAGATTTTCTGAGGGCGGTCGCACCTCTTGCCTGCCCCAGACGTAAGTACCCGATCTGATCTAAGGCCGCCCATCCGCACACCCCTGCCCCATCAACACCCCGCGTAACATCAGTCACCTCTGGCCGGTTACAAGCGATGGCGCAAATTACCAAGGAGCCATTGTTGCGCTGCGACGTACATGGCAATCTGAGGCAGACAAAAAACAAATAACCTTATGCCAAGCACTGGAGGGCAGCCGACACACGAGCCGCGCGGTCTGGTGGGCAAACGGAACCAAGGGTTGTGACCTACCACAAGGAGAAAATCATGAAGAAAACAGCATTGTTCTTAATCTTGATGGCGATGGTCCTTGTAACTGCTTCTACCAGTTTTGCCGCAACCTCGGTGGCCAGCCTGAAGGGCGTCTATTCCTTCCAGGTTCAGGGCATCACCAACCAATTCGGATATTACAGTGGCAGCACCTGGGTGAAGGTCTCGACGTGCCCGACAAACCAACACTGTTCTAGTCAGTCGTTTCCCCGGCTGACCTATGGCACCCTTTCGTTCGACGGGTTGGGGCACGTAAAGTTCCTCACTCTCACCAGTGTCAATGGCGGCTCGGGCGGACCGGCGGTGGGTTCGGTTTGGGCTTATTCCGTCTCCGGCTTCAACGGCGCAATCGGCACTTCTGACAACGGCGCGTACTTGTCACTCGGAAGTTTCAACACCGCTGGGGTTCCGCAGACCGTGCTCATTCGTACGGTGGGAAGCAATCCCGACACGGGTACAGCAGTCCTGCAATAAATGAATCAGGGTTGCGGATGGCGAAGGCGGGGCTCGCGGGCCTCGCCTTTGTCGCGTTTGGCACAGCCTATCTGGGGCGGACACTTGTCCGCTGCCTATGCGGTTGACGTTTCCTTGTAGTTTACAGCGGATTTTCTTCGGCATCCGTGCTCCAGGCTCAGAATTTGCTCGCTGGGCGAACATTCGAGGTCCTGACCGTAGCTGATATCATGCTCTGTACCAGTCCATAAAATTAGACAGTTCCAATCTTGTGGTATCGCGATTTGCCCGGCCTTGTGAAAAAGTCGAAATCTAGCGCGCCTGCCGATCCGCTCCCTGCGGCCTTATACCGCTATCTTTATTTCACGGCAGCAATCACCGGCGGAGCCATCATGATCGTCGAAATCCTCGGCGCAAAAATGCTCGCTCCGTATCTCGGTACGTCGCACTTCGTCTGGACCGCGCAGATCGCCGTCACCCTGGTCGCCCTGGCCGCCGGTTACTACGCCGGCGGCCGGCTCGTCGATCGTTCAACCGAATTGGGCCGGCTTTACTGGGCGATCATCGCTGCCGCGATCTACCTCGGTTGTACGGTGCTGGTAGTTGAACCAGTCGCGTTTTGGTGTCTCGATTTCAACCTCGCATTGGGCTCCTTGCTGGCTTCGACCTTTCTGTTCTTTGTGCCACTGGCGTTGCTGGCCATGGTCGGGCCGTTCTTTATCCGGGTATTGACGGTTGCTCTCGCTAACGTGGGCGGAAACGTCGGACGTCTTACCGCCATCAGCACCCTTGGCAGCTTTGCCGGCACCGTGCTCATCGGTTATGTGTTCATTCCGTTTCTGCCAAACTCCATCACCATGGTTGCGACTTCCGGCGTGCTCATCCTCGTGGCGGCGGGCTACTTTGTTGGTTGGGGAAGGAAAGGAAGTTCCGCCTTGCCGGTCGTGGCTGGAATCATTGCTCTGTCGGTGGGCGGCATCGGCGTGGCCAAGGACCAGCAACTGACGAAAGGCAGCGTGTGGCACGAAGTTTACCGCGCAAATTCAAATTTTGGCCGGCTTCAGGTGATCGACACCGATAGTGGCGCGCGCCGTTTTTATCTGAACGACGGCCTTGACCAGAACGACTACGATCCCCGCGTAAAACAGGCTCTGTCTTCGTTTACCTACATGTTGCACGGCCTGGCGCGCGGCTACCGCTCTAGCATCGACGATGTGCTCTGCATCGGCCTCGGGGTGGGCATCGTGCCCATGAAGTTCGCGCAGGAGGGCGCGCGGGTGGACGTGGTCGAAATCAATCCTGCCGTCGTTCCGCTCGCACAACGTTTCTTTGACCTCGAACCGTCGCGCTTCAACCTTGCCATTGATGACGGCCGGCATTTTGTGAACCGCTCTGTCCGCCGCTACGATGTCATCATTCTCGACGCTTTCCTCGGCGATTCCGCGCCCTCGCATCTCATGTCGCGGGAAGCCTTCGCCGCCATGCGCCGTATTCTCAAACCCGGCGGTGTACTGGTCATCAACTCTCTCGGCGAGACCGGCGGGACAGATTTTCTCGCGGCGTCAATGGACAAAACCTTGAAAGCTGTGTTTCGCAGCGTGCGCATCCACGGCGCCTTGGTCGGCAATATGTTTTTCGTTGCATCCGACCAGCCGCAGTTGGAGATGCGCGCTTCGCCCGACTTGTCAGACGTCCATAAGTCCTGTCTTCAGGAAGTGCAGGAAGCCTACGCGAACATTCTAAAAACCGATCCCGCTCACGGCCTGGTGCTGACCGATGACTATAATCCGGTGGAATATTATGACGCCGTCAACCAGGAGCAGATTCGTCGCAATGAAGTCATGGCTTTTCGCCAATAATCCAGCCGCGTCCTATTCCTTCTGAATCCTGTAGCGACCACTGAAACTGCTATCTTAGAACTAGGCATTCCTGGATTCCTTCTTATGATCAAATGGATGGCAGCACATCTCTGCTCCACTTCAAGGACGGCTCCATCCACGACGAAACCGCCATTTTCTCCCAGGATCGTACCTTCCGCCTGCTGAGCGACCACCTCATTCAAAAAGGCCCGTCGTTCCCGCATCCCCTGGACGTTTCCATCAACGGCTCTACGGGACAAGTCACTGTCCACAGCACCGATGACAAGGGCAAAGAGCAGGTGGTCACCGAGCACCTCGCTCTGCCACCCGATGTGTCCAACGGTTTGTTGCTCACGCTACTCATGAACCTGGGGCCCGGTTCGCCGACGGCGAAGTTCTCCATGGTGGCAGCCACGCCCAAGCCACGTCTCATAAAACTGGCCGTCACTTCCCCCGGCGAGGATGCTTTCTCTGTCGGCGGCTCCAGCCGCAAGGCCACGCACTACGTCCTAAAGGTCGAGATCGGCGGCGCGAAGGGCGTGGTCGCACCCATGGTAGGAAAGCAACCTCCAGACACCCACGTCTGGATCCTC
>JBKQLO010000090.1:0-20950 GCA_052147055.1 Terriglobales bacterium | reverse complement strand
GCCATCTGGATGGCCTCCAGTTTGCCCTCGTTGGACTGCTTGGGGTCGTCCTTGAAATCCGGAAGCTCGGTTACGAAGCGATGCAAGTCGGTGAAGCGCACCGACAGGGGATCAAGTTCAGGATGGGTTTGGGAGAGCTCGATTCCAATGTTCGTTGCGTCATCCCAGGTGAGTTGTTTGGGCATGTGGTTCCTCGAGATTCAGCAGCTAGCATTTGGCAATTAGCATTTGGTCTCTCATCGATTGGTGCTGGCCAAGTGCTGTCTTTCTAGTGTTCCTCTGAAACGTAGTTCCGATTCCAGGCGGGTATCTCCACCACAACCTTGCCGGGTTTCTTAATGACCGCTTGGCAACCGAGGCGCGAGTTTAGTTGCAGATCGGCGGCCATGTCAAGGCGGTCGGCCTCGTCGTCGTCCATCTCGGAAAGATTCTCGGCGCCTTCTTTCACCCAGACGTGGCAGGTAGTGCAGGCACAATTGCCGCCGCAGGCGTGGTCCAAGCGGACACCATGGTTCAGTGCAACGTCCAACAGGGACTGTTCCTTACCGTGATCTTTGTAGGGGAGCTTGTCGTGTTCGAACTCGACCGTCTTGCCCTCAGGCAGGAATGTGACCTGGATAGTGTTTGGAGCGTCTGCCGTTGCTGTTCCCGCTGCGTCGGCTTTTTCTTGCGCCATATCTCCTACCTCAGCGGCTGAAGCCGCTTGTCGAAATGCTGTTTGG
The DNA here is from genome assembly GCA_052147055.1 of Terriglobales bacterium. Taxonomy (GTDB): domain Bacteria; phylum Acidobacteriota; class Terriglobia; order Terriglobales; family Acidobacteriaceae; genus JABCZH01. The sequence continues at coordinate 20,228 of JBKQLO010000090.1, read as the reverse complement.
GCATGGCCGAAGCCGTGCTCTTCCCACAATCTCCTACTTAAATTCTGCTTTCGCGACCGGGTGGGGAGCACTTGGGCCCTCCCCCAGGTCGGCTTCGTCCATCGTTTTGCCAGTCAAAGCAGTGCTGACTGCGCTGTCCATCATCAGTTCCGCCAGCCGCATGGTGGCCTGGTTGAGCGTATCGATGGCTTTGCGAATGGCAGCGTAGTCGTCTTCGCTTCTTACCTGAACAAGTCCGTTTTCCAGCTTTGCAATCTGCTTCTTCTCCGCGCTGGTAAGCTGGCCCCACGCCGGACTCTGCCTGCCCTTCTCGAGCGCCGCCAGTATCGTCGCAGCCTCGTTGCGCGCCTCGATTACCTGGCGCTGGCGGAAATCCTCTTCCGCATAGTCGAAGGAATCAAGAATCATGCTCTCGACCTGCTCGTCCGTCAGCCCGTAACTGGGCTGGACCTCGATCTCGGCTGCTTTGCCGCTGCGTTGCTCACGCGCGGACACATGCAGGATGCCATTGGCGTCGATGAGAAATTTCACTTCGATGCGCGGCATGCCGGCAGTCATCGGAGGGATTCCCTTAAGATCGAAACGGGCCAGCGAGCGGCAATCTTTGGCCAACTCGCGCTCACCCTGCAAAACATGGATGGCGACGTTGGCCTGTCCATCAATCTGTGTGGTGTAGTGCTGGGTCGCCGATGCAGGGATGGTCGAATTGCGCAGGATGATCTTGTCGGTGACGCCACCGGCGACTTCGATGCCCAGCGAAAGCGGGGTCACATCGAGAAGCAGCATGTTCTCGGTGGCTTCGGAACCTCCGGCCAGAATGGTGGCCTGCACTGCCGCGCCCAGAGCGACAACTTCGTCAGGGTTAAGACCCGTGTGAGGGGTGCGCTCGAACAGGCTCTCAACCAAGGCGCGGACTTTGGGAATGCGGGTCGAGCCTCCAACTAGTACGACTTCGTCGATCTGTTCGGGCTTCAGGCCGGCGTCTTTCAAGGCTTGCTTGCAGGGCGCAAGGGTGCGATCGATGATGGGTTGAATCAACTGTTCGAACTGCGCACGCGAGATTTCGCGCTGATAGCGCTTACCCTCGGGCAACTCGACATCAAGATGGGCCGTGGTTTGGGAAGATAAAGCAATCTTCGTCTCGATGACCGCTCTGCGGATGCGAGCGACGGCCTCGCCGTTGCGCGACAAATCCAGCCCCATGTCGCCGCGGATATCGTCGAGCGCAATGCGGATTAGGACGTTGTCAATATCATCGCCGCCGAGGTGAGTGTCGCCATTGGTGGAAATGACTTCGAAAATGCCGTCGTGCAGCTTAAGAATGGAAATATCGAAGGTGCCGCCGCCGAGATCGTAGACTGCCACAATGCCGTTCTGCTTCTTGTCCAACCCGTAGGCCAAAGATGCGGCGGTTGGCTCGTTGACCAGGCGCAGGACTTCGATGCCGGCGATCCGGCCGGCGTCTTTGGTGGCCTGGCGCTGGGCATCGTTGAAATACGCCGGAACCGTGATGACCGCTTTGGTAACTGGGGCGTTGAAGAATCGCTCGGCATTGCGTTTGAGCTGACGAAGAATAAATGCCGAGATTTCAGGCGGGGTGAAGGCCTTTTGACCGAGCTTGATGCGCAGAACTTCTCCGGAGTGTAGGTCGTCCGCGAGCCGAAAAGGGAACAGCTTGAGTTCTTCCTGGATGTCTTCCATGCCGCGCCCCATCAGCCGTTTGATGGAAAAGACCGAGCGCTCGGGAGTTTCGATCAGGTATTTGCGAGCGGAGTTGCCGACGAGAATCTGCTCATGCTCGTCCAAAGCGACCACGGATGGAACCAGGTTCAACCCGTCATCGCCGGGAATGACGACGGGATTCTTCCCCTGCATGAACGCCACCAGGGAGTTGGTGGTGCCGAGATCAATGCCGACGATGCGCTCAGAACTCAATTCCCCAACACCTCATTCACATCCCGTACCAGATTCCTGATGTAGTTGCGGCGGTTCAGCAGGTCGACCATTTTGTCGCGCACTCTGACGCGGCCAACCGCGTCACCCTCCACAGTGCTGTCCCACTCGTTCCAATATCTCTTTAACTCGTCAAGCAGCCTATCCTGCCTGGTTTCGAGCGATAGTTTCTGTTTGCCGACTTCTTCGAGCAGCGCGGGATCGTCCTCACCCATCTTCTTCTGCGTGCGCAGTTCTTCGAGTTGCAGGTTGAGCTCAAAGACATCCTCTAAAAGATCCGGGGGCACAACCTGTTGCTTGAGTTGGCCGGTTGAACGGGCCTTTTCGGTCGCTGCCTTCGATTGTTCCTCGAACTCCACGCCCTGCAGTCGCAGCAAATACCGGGTACGCGCGATTGGATCTTTGAGAGTCCGGTAGGCGTCATTCAACTTCGACGTTTGCTCCAGGCTCCATTCCTGCTCGCGAGCGGCGGCGGTGCCATAAAGATCGGGGTGCAGTCTGCGGCTCAGTTCGTAAAAATCGCGCTCCAGCCGGGCAACATCCACGTTGAGTTTTCGCGGCAAGCCAAAAAACGCAAAGTGGTCCGCCGGGGCTGGAGGCTGCACTCTTCCGCAGGACGTACAGAAGTGTGTCGCCCGCATCTGGCCGCATGACCAGCAGGTGGACTCGCCGTTGGCCAGGACTACCATTTCGGTATTGGCTCGATCATTCATGAGAAGTTTTCGCCACGCCTCACGTACCTGCATACGGGCCGGAACCAGCGGAAGGAGTGAGCGCGGTGAGAAGCGTAGCAGACAAGAGCATTCGCGGCGCAGCATTCATCCCGAAAACGAAGTGCCGCACCCGCATGACTTCGTCGAATTCGGATTCACGAACACGAAGCCTTGCTGCATGAGCGTTTCCTGATAGTCCAGCGTCATGCCGTGCAGGTAGATGAACGACTTCGGGTCGACAAATACTCTGACGTCGTCGAACTGGAAGATGCGGTCGCGCTCTCGCGGCTGGGTATCGAAGCGAATGTTGTAGCTCAAGCCTGAGCATCCGCCCCCCTGCACGCCCAGACGGAGACCACCTTGCTCCGGTGAAATGCCCTCTTTAACGATCGCCGAGCGAATTTTCGCCAAGGCCTTTTCGGTCACTAGCACGCCTTTGGCAGGCGCGGCGATGGTAGTGGGTGCGCTCATGTCGTCTTCCGGACGTTCATCCGCCTACTGGGCCGCAACCGCGACCGGCTTGGATGTTTCCTGCTTCTTTTTCCAGTCATGAATGGCGGCCCGGATGGCGTCTTCCGCCAGCACCGAGCAGTGAATCTTTACCGGCGGCAGCGAGAGCTCTTTGACGATCTCGGTGTTCTTGATCGCCAGCGCCTCGTCCACGGTCTTTCCCTTCACCCACTCGGTGGCGAGCGAAGAAGAAGCAATAGCCGAGCCGCAACCGAAGGTCTTGAACTTGGCATCTTCGATGATGCCGGTCTGCTGGTTCACTTTGATCTGCAGCTTCATGACGTCACCGCATTCGGGCGCGCCCACCAGGCCGGTTCCGACTTCGGAGCTGCTCTTGTCCATGGAACCCACGTTGCGCGGGTTGTTGTAGTGATCAATTACCTTGTCGCTGTATGACATGATTTAATTCTCCTTGTTTCGAGTGCTCAGGGGCTAAAGCCCCGCTGCCTGCGTGAACTTCAGCGGCACGGCTGACGCCGTGCCCTTTCCAAAAACTATTCAGCCGCCCACTTCACCGACTTCAAATCGATACCTTCCTTCGCCATCTCGTACAGCGGCGAAAGTTCGCGCAGGCGCGTAACCGTCTCCACCACGCGGTCGGCCACGTAGTCGATTTCGGCCTCGGTATTGAAGCGGCCGATACCGAAGCGGATGGAACTGTGCGCCAGATCATCGCCCGTCCCCAGCGCCTTCAATACATACGACGGCTCCAGGGTCGCCGAAGTGCAGGCGGAACCGCTCGAAACTGCAATGTCATTGATCCCCATCAGCAACGACTCGCCTTCTACGTAGGCAAAGCTGATGTTGAGATTTCCCGGCAGCCGATGCTCCATCGAGCCGTTGATATAGACTTCGTCCAGCCGGCCCATGATGCGATCACGCAGCCGGTTGCGTAGCCCGGCAAGGTGGCAAGCCTCTTTCGCCATCTCCTCGGAAGCAATGGCGCAAGCTTTGCCCAGCCCCACGATGCCAGGTACATTCAAAGTGCCAGAACGCATGCCGCGCTCGTGCCCACCGCCATCAATCAGGGCGGAAAGCTGCACACGAGGGTTCTTGCGGCGCACGTACAGGGCGCCGACTCCCTTCGGTCCGTACATCTTGTGAGCTGAGATCGACATGACGTCGATGTTCTGTTTGTTCACGTCGATGGGAACCTTACCCACGGCCTGCGTCGCGTCGGTGTGGAAGATCACGCCGCGCTCGTGGCAGAGCTTGCCGATTTCCGCAACCGGCTGGAGCACGCCAATCTCGTTATTGGCGAACATGATGGTCACCAGGATGGTCTTGTCATCCATGGCGCGCTTGAGATCTTCGAGATCAACCAGTCCGTCCTTCTGTACTGGCAAATAGGTGACGCGGTAACCGTACTTTTCCAGCCGCTTGCAAGTGTCGAGCACAGCCTTGTGCTCGGTGACAGCGGTGATGATGTGGTTGCCTTTTTCCTTGTACATCTCGGCCACGCCCTTGATAGCCAGGTTGTCGCTTTCAGTGGCGCCGGAAGTGAAGATGATTTCCTTGGTGGTGGCGCCGATCAACTTCGCAACCCGCTCGCGAGCGGTCTCGACGCCTTCTTCGCCGGCCCAGCCGAATGAGTGATTGCGGCTGGCGGCGTTGCCGAACTTCTCCATGAAGTAGGGCAGCATCTCTTCCAACACCCGCGGATCCATCGGGGTAGTGGCGTGGTTGTCCATGTAGATGGGCAGCTTGATGCCGTTGGGCGCAGTCTGTTCCACCTGGGGGATGGTCTTTACATCCGTGCTCATAATTGCTCTCCTACGTGAATCTGCCAGCGCCAGCCAAGGCGCGGCGTTTGATTTATGTAATGCTTACCAACTCAACCGGTTTCTTCGATTCCGGCTCTTCGTCTGCCGGAGTGTCTTCTTCCTTCATGTGTGAAATCGTGATCCGCCGCAACACGTCTTCCAAGCTCTGATTTACGCGGCGCAGCGGCTCGCGAATGGTGCAACGGTCGGTCTGACCGCATTCGCCACGCACGGTGACGCAAGAAGTGATAAACAGTGGCCCGTCAATCGCGCGGATCACTTCGAAGGCGCTGATCTTCGATGCATCGCGCGCCAGGGTGTAACCACCGTTCATTCCGTGCTGCGAGTGCAGAAGGCCGGCCTTCACCAGTTTCTGCAGAATCTTCGCCAGGGCCTCTGGCGGTATACCGTAGGCGTCGGCGACATCCTTGGCGCTGCATGAGCCTTCGTCAGCACGCTCGGCCAGGTGCTTCATCGCCATCAATCCGTAATCCGCCTTCTTGGTCAGCTTAAGCATGAGATCCCTAAATACGACCTTTTCAGTCGGACATCTATATTCTAGGTATTGTCAGGCTAGATTGCAAGCCGAAGCAGGCAATGGCTGGAGAAACACATTTAACGGTAACTATATGGGATTAAGTCGGTTAGCAGAGTGCGATCTTTTCGGTCGTCTTTTAGCTTAGGAGGCCTGAAGACTGAGCTTTTCTCTTCGAGTTCTGAATGGACTTGACAAGATAATCGAGAAGCCTAAAAATACGGCCAATTCAGGGCGGTTTGCCCGGTAGAGCGTACACCAACCCAGACAGACCGGGTTTATGACTTCAATCCTGCCGTCGCGACCCCCCGAACAGAGAAGCAGCATGAGTCAATGCAAGCATCCGCGTGTGCGAATCGTCTCTCGCGATGAGGACTCAGAGTTCGTCGAATGCCTGGAATGCGCGGAAGTCTTCGAATCCAGTGAATTCAAGGACATGAACATCGAAGAAACCAAGCTGAAGAACGAGTTCTGAACTCCAGCCTCACTGCCAGCGCCATAATCAGCCGGTGACCAGAGTAACTTTCCTCTGGTCCGGTATTTCGTGCATATTTACAGGTTGGTAGTGTCCAGTCTGGGAAAGCGTCCGCCGGAAATCTCATGTCACTTGTGGCTTTGGTCGTAGACGATTCCATGCTCATCCGGCATACCGTATGCCGCTTTCTTGAAGAGCGCGGATTCGCCGTGGAGTCTGCGACTAACGGGCACGAAGCGCTGGAAGTGCTCAAGCGAGTTGTGCCTGACATTGTTGTGACCGACATGCAGATGCCGAAAATGGACGGCAGTGAGCTGATTACAGCTCTCAAAGGCCACGCTTCCACCAAGAACATTCCCATCGTCATCGTAGCCGGTCGCCAGAGTGGCTTTGAGAACACAGAAAAGCGCGCCAACTTTGCCATCTTCAAGGACATCGACATCGAAGCTCAGCTGGCCAAGGCGCTAGAGACCCTGTTGGGGACGCAGAGGGCCAAAGGGAAAACGGCGGGGAAGTAGCAACTGGCATTTAGCACTTGGCCACGACTCACGTACGGCGGGATTTTCCAAGCCGACTAATAAACCTTGGCGACCAAATGCCAATTGCTGAGTGCAGGGCCCGCTGCCTTACCTTAGCGCCATCCCCGCCTCTGCCGAGAAATCCATCGGCGCGAAATCCTGCGCGACGAACTTGGGATAAGCCGCGGCAGCAATCATCGCGGCATTGTCGGTTGATAGAGGACGGGAAGGAAAAAAAACGGGCAGGCCTTCCCTGGCGGCGTCCTTTTCGAATCGCTGGCGCAATTCATTGTTAGCGGCGACCCCGCCGGTTACGAACAAACTTGCTGCATTGCAGGCGCGCGCTGCCGCCAGAGTTTTTCCCACCAGGTCTTCGATCATAGCCCGCTGAAACGAAGCCACCAGATTGAGCGTCGGCTGGTCGCAGTGGGATAAATAATCCGCGGCGGTGGGTTGAGTGATTGCCTGGGCAGCCTGGCGTCGTGCTTCGATCGAGTTGTGTAGATTGTGGGTCTCAACATAGCGCAGTACGGCGGTCTTAATGCCGCTGTAGGAAAAGTCAAAACGGGGTTGATCCGAGTCCTGTCGGCTACTGCGGTCGTTGCGATCGCGGTGCTTGAGCTGCGCCGGCGGAAAGCTGACCGCGTTTGGGTTGCCGTGAGCGGAAAGTTTCTCGATCATCGGACCGCCGGGATATCCCAGAGCCAGGAGCTTAGCGACTTTGTCGAACGCTTCGCCGGCGGCGTCGTCGCGAGTATGGCCGATATTTTGATAGGACCAGCCACGTTCCCCCTGTTTTGCCAGATAAAGATGCGTGTGTCCGCCCGAGACCACCAACGCCAGCACCGGGAAACTCAGCTTGCGGTTCCCCCTCTGCCGTTCTTCCAGCAGCACGGCGTGGATGTGGCCTTCCAGATGATTTACGGCGATCAGCGGCTTGTCCAGGGCAAAGGCCAGCGCTTTGGCATAGCTGATGCCGACCAGCAAGGCTCCAGCAAGTCCCGGGCCCTGGGTGACCGCGAGAGCGTCAATCGAGTGAAAGGTTTGGCCGGCATCTGCAAGAGCTTTGCGAACGACCGGCACGATAGCCCGTAAATGCTCGCGCGAGGCCAGTTCCGGAACCACGCCACCGTAGGGCTGATGCGTGGCGATCTGCGAGAAGACCACGTTGGAGACAATCTGTTCGCCCGAACGCACCACCGCGGCTGCGGTTTCATCGCAAGAGCTCTCGATGCCGAGAATGTAGGCGTCAAGCATAAGCTTATATTAGTAGAGTTTGTGGACTGAATGCTGATGTTGAAGAGCTTTGCCATCTCGATCATCGGCATCCTGCGCGACAATGGCCACAAAGCCTATCTCGCCGGCGGATGCGTGCGCGACATTCTGCTTGGCCGGGAGCCTGCTGATTACGACGTGGCTACCAGTGCCACGCCAGATGACGTCATGCGCATCTTTCCCGACGCCTACGGCGTAGGTGTGCACTTTGGAGTGGTGCTGGTCCCAGCCGGAGACGTTGCAAGCAACGTCTCTACAGCGCAAAGAGAGCGTAAAGACGCAGCTTGCGACGTCTCCGCTAAGGGCAACACTGTCGAGGTGGCCACGTTTCGTTCGGACATCGGCTACTCCGACGGCCGCCATCCCGACGAAGTCCGCTTCAGCAAGGATCCGCGTGAAGATGTGCAGCGCCGCGACTTTACGATCAACGGCATGTTGCTCGATCCGGCCACCAACGAAGTCCTCGACTTCGCCGGTGGACAGAGGGATCTGAAAGCCAGAATCATCCGCTGCATTGGTGAGCCCGATCGTCGCTTCGGTGAAGACAAGCTACGCATGTTGCGCGCGGTGAGGTTTGCGGCCCGCTTCGGCTTCGAGATCGAGCCAGCGACATTTGCCGCCATTCGCAGGCTGACCCCGCAGATTCATCAGGTATCGCGCGAGCGGGTGCGCGATGAGCTCACGAAGATGCTGACCGAAGGACAGGCTCGCTCGGCTTTCCTGCTGCTTGACGGCACTGGGCTGCTGCATGAGGTGCTGCCGGAAATCAAGGCGATGAAGGGGGTGGAGCAGCCGCCGGAATTTCACCCCGAGGGTGATGTGTTCGTGCACACCCTGCTTCTGCTGGAGAAATTGCCGCATCCATGTTCAGCCGCTTTGGCCTGGGGTGCTCTGCTGCACGATGTCGGCAAGCCGCCGACATTTCGGGTGGCGCCGGACCGCATCCGCTTCGACGGGCACGTCGACGTGGGAGTCAAAATGGCGGAAGAGATCTGCCAGCGTCTCCGCTTTTCGAACGATGACACCGACCAGATTCTCGCGCTGGTGGACAACCACATGCGCTTTGCCCATGCCATGCGGATGAGCGAATCTACTTTTGCAAAGTTCGTGCGCATGCCGCGCTTCGATGAGCACCTTGAATTGCACCGCTTGGATTGTCAGGCCAGCTACGGCGATTTGACGACGTACGATTTCACCCGGACCAAGATGGCAGCGATGACGCCGGAGGCGATGCGCCCTGCGCCGCTGGTTACGGGAGAGGATCTCATCGCACTGGGACACGTGCCCGGGCCGCGCTTCAAAGAGATTCTTTTCGCGGTCGAGAATGGACAGCTCGAAGGCCGCTTGCGCGATCGCGAGGAGGCAATGCGATTTGTAGCCCGGGAGTTTCCGGTGCCGAAATAGGAAAAACTGGTTCCGAACTGGGAAAAACGCCGCAGAAAGGCGGAAATTCCCACCCCTGCGGAAATTCTTGTCAAGCCCCCTTTTTGGCCAAAATCCGGCCATCTTGCTGAATCGGCGGAAAATATAATTTTGGAAAACGTGTCTCACTTACCTTCGGAAACTGCTATGCTAAAGATAGAGGGTCAGAAAAACCAGCCGGCAGAAAATCAGGTACCATCTTTCCTTCGGTGCCTTTCCATGGAACAAGCAAGTTTGGGAATTGAGAAGATCGTGGCGGCGAGCCTGCGGCGGGCGCCCGCTGGGACCGGCCCGGTTCTGGCGTGGCCCATTGCCTGCGGCCAGGCGGTCGCTGCCCGAACGTCGGCCCTGGATTTCGACGACGGAATTCTGCGAGTGGAGGTGCCGGACGCAGGATGGCGCGCGGAACTGCGGTCGCTGGCGCCGCAATATTTGGCGGTCATTAATCGTTACACCGGGAGCAGCGTTCGGCGAATCGAATTTGTGGTCAGCGGCAAGGCGGCTCGAACATCCTAACCCGAGAGTTGTGGCAGCATCCATTGACATGAAGATCAACGAGAAAGATGTTGTTTACGTAGCGGACCTGGCTCACGTGGAATTGACGCAAGAAGAGCGTGTCCATTTTCTGCGCGATTTGAACTCGATTCTCGATTACGTTGATCACCTGAGTGAACTGGATACGACAAACGTGCAACCGATGGCGCAGATGGCGGATCTTCGTACTGCCGTTCCCGATGCCAGCCGCGAGGACATTCACGAGGGCCTGCGGAAATCTCTGCCGCACGGTGTTGCGCTGGCCAGTGCGCCCGACTCGGACGGGACGTTCTTCCGGGTGCCGAAAGTTATAGAAAGATAGTTGCGCCATCTTTGATGGATCCTCAATCGCTCACCATTGATGCTACTCGTGCCGCGGTTCAAGAGCGGCGTGCGACAGCCACGGCTCTAGCCGAGGATTTCTATCAGCGAATTGCAAAACAAGATCCGCTGATTGGCGCTTACTTGACGCTCTCGAAGGATCGCGCCTTGGCGCAGGCAGGGGAGATGGACAGGCTGGCCGCAAAAGGCGAGAAGCTGCCGCCGCTGGGCGGCGTTCCGGTTGCCATCAAGGATGTGATGGTTACACGCGGCGTGCGCACCACCGCAGGCTCGAAGATCCTGGGCAATTACATTCCGCCGTACGACTGCACTGCGGTGGAGCGCATGGAATCGGCGGGAGCTGTGGTTTTGGGCAAACTGAATTGCGATGAGTTCGCCATGGGATCGTCGAACGAGAATTCGGCATGGCGTCCGGTTCGGAACCCGCGCGACCTGAGCCGGGTTCCGGGAGGCTCTTCCGGCGGATCAGCAGCGGCGGTGGCGGCGAACATGGCTGTGGCCACACTGGGGTCAGACACGGGAGGCTCCATCCGGCAACCGGCATCGTTTTGCGGCGTGGTGGGCCTGATGCCGACTTACGGCCGCGTCTCGCGATATGGATTGATTGCGTTCGCCTCGTCGCTCGACCGCATTGGACCGCTGACGAGAACGGTGAGAGATGCGGCCCTGGTGCTGCGCACGATTGCAGGGCGCGACCCGATGGACTCAACTTCCGCCGATGTGCCGGTTCCCGACTACATTGCGGAACTGGAGAAACCGGTGCGAGGGTTGAGATTGGGAGTGCCGAAAGAATACTTCGGAGAAGGACTGGACGACGAAGTGCGAAAAGCGGTGGAAGCGGCGGTTCAGAAGCTGGCAAAGTTGGGCTGCGAGATCGTTCCCATTTCCTTGCCACACACAAAATACGCGATTCCGACGTATTACATCGTTGCGACCGCGGAGGCTTCTTCGAACCTGGCGCGCTTTGATGGGGTTCGCTACGGCTACCGAGCCAGCGATGCCCACAGTCTTTCTGAGATGTACCGGCGCAGTCGCGATCAGGGATTCGGCGCCGAGGTGAAGCGCCGAATCATGTTAGGGACGTATGCGCTAAGTGCCGGATACTACGACGCCTACTACTTGAAAGCTCAGAAAGTGCGCGCGCTGCTGGCTCAGGATTTTGCCCTGGCTTTTAACAAAGTGGACGCGATCGTGACCCCGACCAGCCCAACCGCGGCGTTCAAACTGGGCGAAAAAGTCGATGATCCGCTGGCTATGTATCTGGCGGACATCTTTACCGTGACCGCAAATCTGGCAGGAATTTGTGGAGTTTCAGTTCCCTGCGGTGAAACCAGAGAGAAGCTGCCCATCGGATTGCAGATTCTCGGGAAGCACTTCGACGAGGGGACGATGTTGCGGGTGGGACATGCCTTTGAGCAAAGTTGACTGCCGCTACATCGGCCGGTAGTACTGTTCCCCGGCGCAGCTCCGGCAGAGCACTTTGCCTTCACGGCGCACCTCGCGGCGGAAGTTGATACCTTCGCCGCAGACATCGCACACAACACGATCACCTTTGTAACCGGGAAATTCTTCCGGCGGTAGCTCGACCTTCACCCATTGCGTGGTGAATAGGTCGTCGTCGGAGATTTCGCGATAAGCCAGCATCTGCTGGCTATTTTTGTCTTCCACTTCGGGATGCATCTGGCGGGCGAGTGCCTTTGACGATTCCTTGGCCGCGACGCGCACGGCCTTGCCGGTGCTGACGTCCACGAAGGTGGCTGCGACTTTGCCCCAGTCGCGGAATTTTAAAGCGCGTTTGCCGAGACGGCATCCGGTAACGACGGCGACGGCGTCGGTGGCGCAACGGTCGATCTCCACAAAAGTAACCAGACGCTTGCGGTCCTTGCCGCGAGGATCGTCGATGCCGAGCTTGGCCAGGCCGAGCATGGCCAGGCGCACGCCCAGGACCTGACCGGCGCACAGGTGTCCGTGGGCTTGCTCGGCGTCGCGCAGATATTCGTCGAGAGATTTCATCCGCAAACCGTTGTCAGTCAGTCAACCCCAACCCAACAACCAGACGAAGGAGAAAACGTATGAAGTGTAATTCTAGACCGAAAGCTGTGCTCGTAGCGCTGCTCGCAATTTCACTCTTCACCACCGGTTGCTCCGCGCAGTGGATCAGTGTGGCTCTCGCCGATCTGCCGGTGCTGTTGCAAATGGCGCTCAATATCGGTTCGCTGGTCACCACGTTGCAATCCGGCCAGCACTTGAGCGCTTCTGAGGCGCAAGCCATTCAGAATATCTCGGCTGAAGCCAGCAAGGACCTGAACCTGCTGCAAACGCTCTACAACCAGTATCAAGCCAGTCCGACCGCCGGTGCGCTGCAAAAAATCCAGAGCACGGTCGCGGACATCAATCAAAACTTGCCTGCATTACTGCAGGCAGCACACATCGGAGATGCGGTGCTCTCGGCCCGCGTGGGAGCCGCGGTCAACCTGATACTGGCGACCGTGACCAGCTTTGCGGCACTGATTCCGCAAGCGTCGGGGATGCCGACCGGCCGTAAAGCAGCGGCAGCGCCGATCGGAAAGAAAGCGGCGATTGCCAAACCTGAGGATCTCAAGAAGCAGTGGAACCAGACCGTATGCGGAGTCACAGGGAAGGCCGGCCTGGATTCAGCATTTTCCGTTTGTCAGGTGAAATAGCGCAGTCTAGTTTTTCTCGCAGCCTCTGTCTGCCTGGACAACCGGGTGGACAGAGGCATTCTTACTTTCGCTTCCAGCGCACTCCATCTTTCGTGATCTCGATAGCGATGCCAGCGGCGGCGAGCTCGGCGCGGATCGCGTCGGAAGTCTTGAAGTCCCGGCTGCGCCGAGCAGCTTCGATATCCGCAATCTTCTTCTGGACATCAGCGTCCGAGATCTGCTGTGAGCTGATCGCTTCGAGCAGATCTTTATCGATCTCTCCTCCGCGGCCTTCGGCCTGGGCCCACTCCACAATGGACTTTATCTTGGGCGCGTCTTCATCTTTAAGCACTGCAAACAACTCCTCGAATTGCTCGAGCACTTGGAGCAGCGAAACCGCATCATTCTTACCGAGTTGACCCGCATCGATGGCAACGTTGGCCTTGCGAACCATGTCGAAAATCGCCGCCTGGGCCTGGGCGGTGTTGAGGTCGTCGTCCATCCCTGCTTGCATACGCTGCAAGGTTTCCTGCGCCAGATTCGCAATGACTGGGTCCGTACCCGCAGGCAGCTGTCCACTGAGCAGGCGCTGCTGGAAGTTGCGCAGTCTTTCCACCGATACCGCCGCCTGCTTCAGGCCATCGAACGTGAAGTTAAGCTGGTTGCGATAGGGAACTGAAGCCAGCAGAAATCGTATGGATGAAGGCTTGTGTCCTTTGAGCACAAGATCGCGCAACGTGAAAAAATTGCCCAGGCTCTTGGACATCTTCTCGCCTTCCACCAGCAGAAAGCGGGAGTGAAACCAAAAGTGGGCGAAGGGTTTTCCGGTCAATGACTCGGACTGCGCGATTTCGTTCTCGTGATGGGGAAAAATTAAGTCTTCGCCACCGGCGTGTAGATCAAAGCTTTCACCCAGCTCCCCCATCGACATGACCGAGCACTCAATATGCCAACCGGGCCGTCCTGGGCCGATGGACGTTTCCCACGATGCTTCCCCCGGTTTGGGCGCCTTCCAGAGCGCGAAGTCGCGCGCGCTGTCTTTTTCATATTCATCCACATCGACGCGAGCGCCGTCCTCCATGCCCGCGAAATCCTTCTTGGAAAGTTTGCCGTAGCCAGGGAACTTTGCAATGCGGAAATAATAGGAGCCATCTTCGGCGCGGTAGGCGTATCCCGCCTTCTCCAGCTTGGCGATGAATTGCGCCATCTCTTCGATGTGATCGGTGGCCCGCACCAGAATCGGCTGCTCGATGTTGAGCGCAGCAGCGTCCTCAAGAAAAGCCTTTTCGAATTTCGCAGTGTATTGCTTGACGCTCACACCTGCCTGGGCTGAATTGCGGATAATCTTGTCATCCACGTCGGTGATGTTCATGACGTGGCGAAGCTTGAATCCGCTTTGGCGCAGGTAGCGTCGCAGGATGTCGACGGCAACGAAAGTCCTAAAATTGCCGATGTGTCCGTAGTCGTAGACCGTGGGTCCGCAGGCGTACATGCGGACTTCATTATCGGCAAGGACCCGGAACTCCTCGACCTTGCCCGACATAGTGTTGTAGAGGCGGAGTGGCATGCGGAAGAGAACCTTCATTCTAGGGAAAGGAAAGAAAAAGGGTCAAATGCCACCGGCTTCCGCGGGCGCAGTGGCCGCTGGAGTGCTGTTGGCGTGCAAGCGCTTCCCGACCAGGAAAACGTAGTGAATCGCGGAAAGGATGGTGAATGTGAAAGTGGCGCGCAGGAAGGTGAGACGGGCAATAGCGATCCAGCGTTCTGCTTTTATTTGCAGCAACAGCACGAAAAACACTGCGGCGACTTGGGCGAAGGTGTTGGCCTTGCCAAAAACGCTGGGCCGGAAGTCCCGTAACCCGGCGATCGCGAACAACACGGTGCTGGCGGCCAGAATGGAGATGTCCCGGCTGAAAACCACGACGGTAAATTTCCAGGGAATCTTGTGCAGGATGGAGAGCACCAGGAAAACCGTGCTCAGCAGCATTTTATCGGCGATGGGATCGAGATATTGGCCCAACACGGTTTGCTGTTTCAAAGCGCGGGCCAAAAGACCGTCCAGTCCGTCACTCATTCCGGCCAGCACGAACAGGATGAGGGCCACACCGTAACGGCCATCCACCAGTTTGATGACGATAAAGGGAAGAAACGTCATGCGCAGCAGCGTAAGCTGGTTGGGGAAGGTCAGCAGTTGGGAGAGTTTCACTGGGCTGCCTCGCGCGCGGCGGATGGGTCGAAGTTCGGCACCTTGCGATTGTCTCCGGGAAGTGGAGGGCTTTGCAAATTGCTGAGGCGCCGAGTCGCTGAAGGAGTTTGCCCAGGCGGGGGACGCTCGGTACAATAAAACCTGCGTGTGTCTCTTGTAGGCCCGTAGCTCAGTCTGGTTAGAGCGCTTCCTTGACACGGAAGAGGTCGATGGTTCGAGTCCATTCGGGCCTACCATTTTAGTTTATCTCCTGTTACCCGGACGGGGGCCCCTTTTCTGCGCCACCTCCCCGCACCAAATTGGGAACCTTTTCCACCGATCTTCTCGAAATTCGCCTTTTCTTCGCCGCACTCCGAGTATATAATTCGACGGTAGACATCCAGTAATTCACGAAGGAGTTCCTCAACATGGCCGATGAACGGACCAAAGCGATTGATCTGGCATTTGCGCAAATCGAAAAACAGTTTGGCAAGGGCTCGATCATGCGTCTGGGATCGAAGGAAGCCATTGTCCCCATCGCAGTAATTTCTACGGGCGCGATTTCGTTTGATGCGGCACTCGGTGTGGGCGGTTTTCCCCGCGGCCGTGTGGTCGAAATCTTCGGGCCTGAGTCCTCGGGGAAGACCACCATCGCGCTGCAAGTGATCGCCGAGGCGCAGAAAACCGGTGGCATGGCCGCATTTGTGGATGCGGAGCATGCGCTCGATCCTGGCTATGCCAAGAAGCTAGGCGTGGATGTGGACAATTTGCTGGTCTCGCAACCTGACTACGGCGAGCAGGCGCTGGAAATTACGGAAACGCTGGTGCGCTCCGGCGCCATTGATGTGCTGGTGGTGGACTCGGTGGCCGCGCTGGTGCCCAAAGCCGAGCTCGATGGAGAAATGGGCGACAGCCACATGGGGCTGCAGGCGCGGTTGATGTCGCAAGCCCTGCGCAAGCTCACCGGAACAGTTTCCAAGTCGCGCACCTGCCTGATTTTCATCAACCAGATCCGCGAAAAGATTGGCGTGATGTTCGGCAATCCCGAGACCACCACCGGCGGCCGTGCGCTGAAATTCTATTCTTCGGTGCGAATCGATATCCGCCGCATTGCGGCCATCAAGGAAGGTGATATTGTCACTGGCTCGCGCACCAGGGTCAAGGTGGTGAAGAACAAGGTTGCGGCTCCCTTCCGCGAGGCCGAATTTGACATCATGTATGGCGAAGGAATTTCGCGGGAAGGTGACCTGCTCGACTTGGCGGCGACTAAGGAAATCGTGGAGAAGTCCGGCTCCTGGTTCAGCTACAAAGGAGAACGTATCGGTCAGGGACGCGAGAATGCCCGTCAGTTTCTGAAGGACAACAAAGACACTATGGCCAAGCTAGAAGCCGAGGTTCGCAAGCAGTTGGGACTGATTCCCGCTGCGCCGGCCGCAACCGCGTCTTCATCACCTGCAGCTGGGGCAGCGCGAGTCACCACCATGCCCAGCCCATCTCCGGAACCGGCAAAGGTGCCAGTGGCACGAAGATAGAGCAACCCGTCGTGTCTGCGGATCGTTTGGCCTAACCGATCAACGCACCAGCCACTCCGTGACCTGATGCAGGCCGGTGAGCACCGAGCCGTAGGTTGCGATCACCAGAAACAGAGTTCCTCCCAAACACGGCAATGCGTACCGCCAGTACTTGCTGCCAGTTGCGGCCGCAGCGTCC
This sequence comes from Terriglobales bacterium, assembly GCA_052147055.1. Taxonomy (GTDB): domain Bacteria; phylum Acidobacteriota; class Terriglobia; order Terriglobales; family Acidobacteriaceae; genus JABCZH01. The sequence goes on along the minus strand of JBKQLO010000090.1, from coordinate 3,630 downwards.
TTCTCCCATGAAACCAGCCGCTGCACGCGTGCTCCCAGCGCGGTTGAACTATGGAGCAACCCTGTGGTCAGCGCTTCCTGAGGGCGCAGCGTGCTCAGGCGCGAGACCTTGATCAACGCGCCCGCGAGGTCCAGCGCATCCCTGAAGCAAGAGACAGCGGCGTCGTCCGCGGCCAGTTCGCTTTGTTCGGACCACGCGCTCTCTAACCCAGCCATTCCGGGAAATGCAGAAAATCGAAAAACCAACTTCTTCAGGTTGTCGTACGACCAGGCATGCGCCATTTCGTGCTTGAGAGCGGTCCGCAGTTCCGGCGCGGTGAGCGCGGCAATGGCGGCCTTTGACACCAGCACTTTGGGTTCGCGCACCCCCGCGACCGTCAGAGATGGCGTGTTCTCACCGGTGCGAAACACCGGCACAGCATCCACCGAGTCCAGCACGGTGGATCCATCCAGCCACTTCGCCAGGGCTCGGGAAGTTCTCATCTGGGCCAAGGCCGCCTGAACAATTCCCGCAGCCAGTAGTGCCAGACAGCACAGGCCCAGCATCAGCGGAGCAGTGCCGACCGCCTCGTCGGTTGCACGGGGCTCCAGCAACAAGAAAGATGGCAGCGTAAACACCAGGGTGAAAACAGAAGCCAGCACAAACGGAAGAATCCGCACAGCGAACAGCAGGTTGGCGGAGCCTCGGGCGGTCCGTGGCGCGAACACTTCTTGCAGCAGAGCCCAGCCTCGCGAAACCGCCAGCGATGCCGGGACATACAACAGCAGAAACAGGGCCAGAGAAATGCCGATACCGCGGGCGGCGAACATCAGCGCCTCTCCCGGTTACGTTCCCTGCGCTTCTGGTCCACCAGTTGTTGCAGTTCATCCAACAGCGCAGCGTCATGTTCGCTAACCGCTTCCACCAGGTAGGAAAGGGGAAGCGACGCGGCGGGGCTGGAGCTTAGCAACTGGCGGATGGTCTCCCCAGCGGCGGCTTTCTCGAGCTCTTCTTGTGTGTGCCGCGGAAAGTAACGGAACGCTCGTCCTTCAGCCACCCGATCCAACAGTTGCTTCTTGTAAAGCCGGTCGAGGGTCGTCATGACGGTGGTGTATGCCAACCTGAGGTCGCTGTGATCGAGCAACTCGCGAACAGTTGCACTCTTACACTTCCACAATTCCTCTAGCAGTTGTTGCTCGAGGGGGCCAAGTTGCTTCTTCGGGGATCGTCCCAGGAAACGGTAGATACTGTCCATTCTTAACTCACCCATGAGGAACGCAAAATTACCTCAAACGAACACCAAAGGCAAGGAGAAGAAAGACCGGTACGGTCCGTCGACTCCATGCTCGTCGACTACTGCAGCTTGGCGTACTCGGCCCCCCAGCAATCAGAACTTCGCCTATCCGGACGGCGAAGCCATTATGGCGTCGGCGAACAAAATTGGATTCGGGATGGAATCCGTGAGCATAACAGATACCAATCCCACACCTGGACAGGTCCCCACATCGTCGGAGGATTGGGTTTATAACTTTGCGACGTATCCGGCTCCGGTTCACTACCTACAGACGTATGAGCCTGGGGGGGCCGTCGTGCTCAATGGCCCGGAATTCTTCGCAGCGGGTTTCTTGATCTCATCAATCAGCGTTGTTCCCGGCTCTCCCGGCACCGCAACCATCACTTGTTCGACGATGTGTAACCCTTACGTCGGCGTGCCAATCTATATAGCTGGCAATTCAGATCCGACGTTGAATGGTATTTGGACGGCTAACTCGACCTGTGTGAGTTGCACGGCCTATCAAGTTCAATTTCCCGCTCCCTCGTCAAGTGTTGGTGGGAACAACGGTACCGTTTGGTCACCCAATTATTGGCCCATCGTGATGCCGTTTGTCGTGAGGCACGGCGCAAGCGCGATTGAAGTTTACGAATGCGACCTTGACTATGCATTTGGTCTCGGGCCCCAACGAACAGGGTCTCCAGACGACCAACTGGGTTATGAATGAAACAGGCAATGCTGATGGATGTGCTGACTGGGGGGTGATGGGAAGTCCGCTTACGCCGTTCACCGATATCAGCTATAAGAATTCACTTAGCAGCGCGTTGAGCGGTCAACCGTCGGCGAACAGTATTCAGATTGGGGCGAGCACGCTCTTAAACGGCTCCCAACACTGACTTCACGGGGCCGGTAGATAGAGACTTCCTGCCCCTTTCTCATGGGGATGATCTGCGGTAAACTTCACCGGGTCTTGAGGAGAACGGACATGAAAAAAGTGGCGTTCTGTGCGATAGTGCTTGTAGTAAGTATCTGCTCGATGTCGGCGCAACAATACAAAGTCCTCTACAGTTTCGCGGGTTATCCCACCGACGCGGGCTACCCAGTCGGGAACTTGGTAAGTGATCGTGCGGGGAGCATTTTTGGCACAGCCAGCAACGGCACTTTGGGTCATGGAGCCGTGTTCAGACTGTCGCCGAACTCTGAGGGCACCTGGACAGAATCACTTATTTACAACTTTTGCGCTGATGACTCGAATGGGCTGTGTCTTGATGGCGCATACCCTCAGGCAGGACTAGCTTTCGACGCCCAAGGCAATCTTTACGGAACGACCGAGGGCGGAGGCTCGCAAGCTGCCTGCGGCAGCGGGCAATCCGGCTGTGGCACTGTGTTCGAGCTTTCCCCTCCATCAGCGCCCGGTGGCAATTGGACCGAGGCCGTACTCTACAACTTCTGTTCCGTCTACGTCGAGGGCATCTGTGTAGACGGCAATTCGCCGATTAGTGCTCCGGTTGTGGATGCATCCGGTAACGTTTACGGCACTACCACCGACGGCGGTACCGGTCGACTCCGGAACGGCGGCACGGTATTCGAGTTATCGCAGGGCTCGGGCGGATGGACGGAAACGGTTCTTTACAGCTTCTGTTCGTTAGGGGAAGGTAATTTCTGTCCTGACGGTCACTCCCCGTATGCAGGGGCGACCTTCGACAGGTTGGGTAATCTGTACGGCACAACCTACGAGGGAGGCAGTGAAAAGTCGGAGGGAGGAGGAACGGTTTACAAACTTTCGCCAGGGTCCAGCGGCTGGACGGAAACCGTCGTTGACCATTTCCTGCTTTCAGGTCAATACGGCGGGGCGCCTCTGGGAGAGGTAAGCTTCGATCCGCAGGGCAATCTGTACAGCACAACGTCTTTGGGTGCACGGGGGGTCGGAACAGTCTTCGAGATACGCGTCAACGGCCAGTCACGTAGTTTTTCGTTCGACAGAGTGGATGGCGCAGTCCCGGCAGCTGGGGTATTCGTCGATGCTAGGACAAAAGCCCTATACGGTACTACCACGGGAAACATTTACACCCACGGGAATGTCTTCCAGATCAATGCTTCGGGTCAGGAGACAGTACTTTATGACTTCTGCCAGCAACCCAATTGCACCGATGGCTCTGCTCCTTTTTCTGGGCTAATCAGCGACGAGGCGGGCAACCTTTACGGCACGACTGAATTCGGCGGAGCCAACGACTTTGGCGTAGTATTCGAGGTCACTCACTAGATCAATTACCTCGCGCTCCAGCCGCTGTCTGAGGGAGGGATCAGAAGCCAAGTTCGTAAGCAGTACCTTGATGGCAACATCGCGATCCAATCGCGTGTCGCGCGCACGGTAGACT